>JBCCVP010000134.1:0-14723 GCA_039195135.1 Pseudomonadota bacterium
ATCCGGACGTTTCAGTCCGCCTCCGCGTGCGCCTCAAAGTCGGCGTAGTTGCCCTCGTGCCAGCGCACCTGACCGTCGCCTTCAAAGGACAGAATGTGGGTGGCGATGCGGTCCAGAAACCAGCGATCGTGGGAGATGACCCGCGCGCAGCCGGGAAACGCCAGCAGCGCCTCCTCCAGCGCCCGCAGCGTCTCCACATCCAGATCGTTGGTGGGTTCGTCGAGCAGCAGCGTGTTGCCACCGCTGCGCAGCAGCTTGGCCAGATGAACCCGGTTCCGCTCCCCGCCGGACAGCAGCTTCACCAGCTTCTGCTGATCCGGCCCCTTGAAGTTGAATCGCCCGACATAGGCCCGGGACTGAGTTTCCCAGCGGCCCACCTGAATCACGTCCTGGCCGTCGGAGATCTCCTGCCAGACGCTGTGTTCCCCGTTCAGGCTGTCGCGGCTTTGATCGACGTAGGCGAGCTTGACCGTCTGTCCCACGCGGATCTCGCCGCTGTCGGGCTGTTCGCTGCCGGTAATCATGCGGAACAGGGTCGATTTGCCGGCGCCATTGGGACCGATAATGCCCACAATGGCGCCCCGGGGCACCTTAAACGAGAGGTCGGAGATCAGCTTGCGGTCGCCAAAAGACTTGGTGACATTTTCTAGCTCGATCACCTGCTCACCGAGCCGGTCCCCCGGCGGGATGTAAATCTCGCGGGTTTCGTTGCGGGTCTGAAAATCCTGGGAGCACAGCTCTTCGTAGCGCGCGAGGCGGGCCTTGCTCTTGGCCCGACGCCCCTTGGGATTGCTGCGCACCCACTCAAGCTCGGCCTTGATCGCCCGTTCCCGGGCTTTCTGTGTGGCCTCCTCGTCCTGCAGGCGAGCCTCCTTCTGTTCCAGCCACGAGGAGTAGTTGCCTTTCCACGGAATGCCCCGTCCCCGGTCCAGCTCCAGGATCCACTCCGCCACGTTGTCGAGAAAGTAGCGGTCGTGGGTGATGGCCACCACGGTGCCTTTGAACTCTGCCAGAAACCGCTCCAGCCAGGCCACCGATTCCGCGTCCAGGTGGTTGGTGGGTTCGTCCAGCAGGAGCATATCCGGGCTGGACAGCAGCAGCCGGCACAGGGCCACGCGGCGGCGCTCACCGCCGGACAGCACGCTGACGTCCGCCTCCCAGGGCGGCAGGTTCAGCTTGGCCGCCGCCATCTCCAGACGCCGATCCAGCTCCCAGCCGTCCGCCGCCTCGATGGCGTCCTGCAGCTTGGCCTGCTGTTCGAGCAGTGCCGTCATCGCCTCATCGTCCATCGGCTCGGCAAACCTTTCGCTGATCGCGTCAAAGTCGGTCAGCAGCGCCTTGATGTCCGCGACCCCCTCTTCCACGTTGCCGCGAACGTTCTTGTCCTCATCCAGCTGCGGCTCCTGCGGCAGATAGCCCACGCGAATATCCGGCTGCGGGCGGGCCTCGCCCTCAAACTCCGTGTCTTCCCCCGCCATGATGCGCAGCACCGTCGACTTGCCGGCACCGTTCAAGCCGAGAACTCCAATCTTGGCGCCGGGAAAAAACGACAGGGAAATATCTTCGATGATCTTGCGCTTCGGCGGCACATTCTTGCTGACGCCGATCATGGTGTAGATGTACTGGGCCATGAAAATTCCTTGGTTGCGGGTTCCCCGGTCTTTTAGCCTGGATTATTCATGAACGCCGGCGTGTCGGTCGGCGTGGTGAGTGCAGGTCGAACGATCGTTCGCCACACCATAGCACCGCTATGGTTGGCGAAGGATCGTTCGAGATGCGCCACCACGGCGGGCGACACGTCGGCAGCGAAATACGCCCGAAAACACGGAATTGCGCCCAAGCTTCTATTTTCACTGATCATTTGAGGTTTCGGTCGCGGGTTCATGAATAATCCAGGCTAGCCGGGTTCTGCATGGCTGCGCTGATCCAGCCGCAGCCAGGTGGCCCGGGTCGGCCGGAACGGACGCGGTGCGTAGCCGAAATCGTGCGTCGCGGGAGCCGGATCATACACCAGGTCCTGGTTCATGCGGACCAGCATGCTCGGATTCAGATCCCGCCAGCGCCGGGTCCGGCGCAGCAGCGGCACCGCCGCCCGGGCAAGGCCCGCGGGCACACGGATAAAGCGCGGCGGCAGGTTCAGGGAAGCGAAGATGCGGCTCACCATGTCGCGGTAGCCCAGCGTCTCGCCGCCGGTCAGCTCATAGGTCCCGGACAAGGGCGCTGCCCGGTCGATCAGGGCCTGCGCCGCCCCCGCCAGATCCGCCGCGTGCACTGGCTGGCGCCGGCCGCCGCCGGTGCCAAGGATCGGCATCACTCGCCAGCGAAGCAGAAAGCGGGCCAGCCGGGTGATGTTGCGATCCAGTCCGGCACCGTAGATCAGCGTCGGCCGCAGCACCGCCAGCGCCGCCCCGGCGGCCGCCGCCAGATCGCTCACCTGCTGCTCGCCGCTGGCCAGCACGGAGGCAACGGCCCGCTCCGCGTCGTCCGCCGAGTCGGCCTTCGACAAGCGCGACGTGCTGGAAAAACAAACCACCCGGGCCACGCCGCTGAGCCCGCACCAGAGCGCCGGAAACTGGTCCAGGGGTGCCAGGTAGATCAGCGCCTGGGCATCCGCTGCCGCATGGTGCGCCTGATGCCAGGGGCCCACGTCCCAGGTGAGCTGCGCGTGTTCCGCCACCCAGGCCGGCCGCGAGCGCCGCGAGTGCACCCGTACCCGGTGCCCGGCCCGCAGCAGTGCCGGCAGCAGGAAGGCCGCCACCTGATTGCCACCGCCGGCAACGAGGATTTTTTTGCCGGTGCCCGTCACGGCGAGGATGCCCCGGCCCGGCCGCGGCGAAGCCCCTGCCACCACCAGCGGGGCGCCAGCGCCAGAAAGTGAAGCCAGATCAGGCCTGACCAGATCCACCTGCCGGGGGCCCCGAGGCGCTGACCAAAAAAACGCACCAACGACCGGTGCTTGTGAATCTGCGACTCAAGCGGCGCTGACCGGTGACTGACGCCCTGGACGTGGACCGCGCTGGCAGCCGGCGCCAGCCACACCTGCCAGCCCGCCCGGCGTGCTCGATCCATCAGATCCAGGTCCTCGCAGTGCAGGAAGTAGTTCTCGTCGAAACCGCCAAGCTCTTCAAAGCAGCGGCGGCGCACCAGCAGCAGGGCGCCGGACACGGCCTCCACCTCTTGCGGCGCGTCACCGTGCGGCGGCGGGAGGTTGAGGCTGCCAAGGCCGAGCAGGCTGCCGAGGGTTCGGGCCACCGTCGGCATGCGGCGCAGGGACGCGCGCTGGATGGATCCATCAGCATTGGTCACCAGGGCCCCCACCACCCCCGCTTTTGGCTGCGCCTCCAGCACCGCCTGCAGCTTTCCCAGCGTCTGCGGCTGCACGACGCAGTCCGGATTGACAAAGACGAGGTCCCCGACGCTTTCGGCGGCGCCGCGGTTGCAGGCCTTCGCATAGCCGAGGTTCTGGTCGTTTCGCAGCAGCCGGAAGGGCCTCGCCAGGGGAGCTTGCTCCGCCAGCGCCAGGCTTGTGTCGGAGGACGCATTGTCCACCAGCACCGCCTGTGGCGGCGGCTCGCTGAGCGCCAGGGCGCCCAAGGATCGGGCAAGCCACTCGCCGGCATTGTAGTTGACCACCACCGCGGTAAGGTCCGGCGCCGGCGCAGCCTGGGCCATCAGAGATCGAGCAGCGAGTCCGCCTGCGCCGCACAGTGTTCCCAGAGCGCCGGCCAGGCGCTCAGCTGCGCCGCGGTGGCGGCCAGCGGTGCCGTCAGATCCGGGCCGGCGCCGCGCAGGGTCGGCGCGCCGTTTTCCGTCAGCGCCTGAGCGTTGGTGGTGATCCACTCCCGGGCATCGCGCACCCAGAACTCCGGCGCCTGCTGAAGGTCCGCGAGCGCCCGCTGGGCCTGCTCGATCACCTGGGACCGCAGCATGGCGAGAAACTGGGCGACCAGCGTCTCCTGCGTCGTACGGTCCGCGGCGGCAAGATCCGCAAGCAGCCCCGCCAGTGATCGGATCCGGTCTTCCGGTCGGCGGGCCTGGCACTGATCCATACGCGACAGGGCGTACTCGCCGACAAAGCGGGCAAACCAGGGCACATAGCCCGTGGCCACCGGGCTTTCCATGGATCCCGGGGGCCGCTCGTGGCGCAGGCCGGCGGGCAGGTGCAGGCTCAGGGAATCCGGATACAGGTAGCGCAGCCACGCGGCAAACGCAAAATCCTCGCCGCGGCCGGTTGGCACGGTGCAGGGCATCAGGGTGGTATTGTCGAAAGCCAGCGGCGTGAAATTGCTGATCTCCGCCAGCTGAGCCTGGGGAAACCCATGGTAAAGCACCGGCCGATGAGTCAGGGCGCGGTAACTCCTAAGGTCGGTGCGCAGCGGCGCTGTGTCCGCCCCGTCCGCCAGATACAGCCACAGATGCGTGTCCATGCGCCAGTCGCCCCAGGCGCCGGCGGCAGTGGTGCGGATCGCCTGGCCCGCCAGCAGCGAGGCGATGCGGCCATAGCTGGCGCCGCGCAGCATGCCCGGCGCTGCCGCGAGGCCAAGCTCGCCGCTTAAAAGCGCGCCGGGAGACTGACCACAGACCTCAAGATGCTGGGCCAGCAGATCTTCCGGGCCGGCGGTCAGGTTTTCCTCAAGCTCCGCCATATCTTTGCCGGAAAAGTGCATCGGCACGTGGCGCGGTTCGCTGATCCCAAGCAGCGAATCCCGGGCCTCCGGCGCGCGGCGGGAATCCAGCACGAAGTCATCATCCAGCATCAGAAAACGGCGGCCGGCGGTAAGCAGCACCGCCGTATTCCACGCGCCGCCGCAGGTGGCCTCATCATCATCCGCCAGCCCCAGCAGAGGTGCTGCCACCGCCGGCTGCGGCAGCGTGGCGCACAGGCGCTGGCGCCAGCTTCGATCCAGCCGGTGTACCGGACGCCCGGCGTCTTTCAGGGATGAAAGGGCCGCATCGTTTTCCTCCGCGGTGCGCCGCGAATCATCGACCACGAAGTAAGTGAGGCCGCGCCCGGTTTGCGCTTCGTAAGCCGCCAGGGACTCGGCGAGACGGGCCAGTTCCTGCGGTCGGTCACAGGTGCGGATGACCAGGCCCGCCGGCGCCGCCACGGATCTTGGTTCCGCCTGCAGCTGCTCGAGCATAGCGCCCGCCTCGACCACAAGGCCCCGGTTCTGCAGGAACTCAAACACCTTGCCGATAGCATGCTGCTTATCCTTGAGCGCGGGAATGCGCTGGGCGATGCGCTGGGTATGCTCCTCGAGAGTAAGGAAGCGCCGGCTGGCATCCATGGCCGCCAGCACGTCCAGCGTCATCACGTGGTTTTCTCCGCTGCGAGGATCGTGGAACACCACCTCCTCGTCCGACAGGCGAGCCACCTGCCCGTCCACGCTGGCCAGCAGTGGTCCGGCGGGGGCTCGGCGCTGCGGCGTAAGCTGCGCGGTGCCGAAATTCATCTCGAATTCCACGGTCAACCCTCCCCTTTCAGTTGCCGCTCAAGCTCCGCCACCCGCTGCGTCAGTGCTTCGATCTGCGCGTCGCGGTCTGCAACGATGGCGCCGGCCTGCATATTTTTTCGGATTTCGTGCTCGTAGTGGCGGTAAACGGACTGCGCCGCATCGCTGTAGAGGGACAGGCGGGGCAGTTTCGGCAGCTGGTCCCTTTGCCGGGCGCAGATCGCCACGAAGTACATAGCCGGCACCGGCGGCGTCGCCTGCACCTGGGCAGCCTCGTCCTGGTGAAACCAGGGCTCCCACCCATCCTGTTCCTGGGGATCCAGCGGCCAGGCACAGGACTGGAACAGCAGCGCCTGCCCCAGCAGCCGCACGGCCGGAAAGTGAACCTTCAGCAGAGACTCAAGCTCCTGCTGATAAAGCTCTCGCACGTGGTGTTCATTGCGGTAGCCGCGGGCATCCGAATAGACCGCCTTGTCCGGCGAGGAGAGAATGAGAAAACCGTCATCCGCCAGCACCCGGGCAAATTCGGAGAGCATCTGCTCCTGCTCGCGCAGGTGCTCCAGCGTTTCAAAGGACACGATGGCATCGAAGGTATCGCTGGGCATCGGAATGCGCGTTGCGTTGCCGATGACAAACTTCAGGTTTTCCGCCGTATAGCGCTGCCGGGCATGTTTGATGGACGGCTCATGCCGATCCATGCCGGTCACGTCCGAAGCCGCCTGGGACAGCAGATGACTGCCGTAGCCTTCCCCGCAGGCAAGGTCCAGTACTTTGCGCCCCGCGGTCAGCGGAGCCGCCAGCGCATACCGGTGCCAGTGTTCATAGGACATTTCCCGAACACATTCCGGGGTAAAGCGCTCGCCGGTAAACGGGAGCTCCGTTGCCATGATTACCTCCTCTTACGATGGGGCCGGCGCGGAACCGGTGTTGTGGGACAGCACACTAGGCCGTCAGTTTATCAGCCGCCGGAGCCGGCGCCGGCGTTGTCGGACGCAAGGATCGCCTGCCGGATCGGTGCCAGCGGATCGCGCTGGATGAACGCGGCAACCCGCGCCTCGTAGTCGGGAAACCGATCCAGGAGCAGCGCCAGATTATCGCCGTTCGGCTTCAGGCCCAGTGGCGCAAACGAGCGACCGCCGGCGTGGGCCACATAGGCGTCATCGCACAGCACATTGCGCCCGCCCGCTTCGCTCGCGCGGCAGCAGAAGTCATTCTCTTCGCCGTAGCCGCGGCCGAAGGCCTCATCAAACAACCCGAGCTCATCAAGCGCCCGGCGGCGGATCAGCATGCAGAAGCCAACCCCCGTCGGCAGCTCCGGATAGGTGCGGCTGGCGACGCCGGCCACCCGCCGCCCCCAGGCGTCCGGGTCATCCGGAAACGGGTTGTTCTGGCAGAACTCCGGCAGCGAGCAGATCTCTGCGTTATTGGAAAAAGGGGTCACCGTCGCGATCCGGCCATCGCTTTCGGCGCAGCGCGTAAGCGCCGGGAGCCAGCCGGTGGTGACCACCGCGTCGCTATTCAGCAAAATCACGTCCTGGCGACCGGCGGCCATGGCGCGATTGACCGTTTTCACAAAGCCCAGGTTCTGCGGATTTTCCAGCAGCTGCGCGGCGGGCCTGCGGGACACAAAATTGATGAGCTGCGGCCGCACGGCGGGATCGGTGGACGCGTCGTTGACCAGCGTGATCGGCTGCGTGGCGGGCGTGTGCCGAGCCAGCGCCGCAAGGCAACGGGCCAGATCATCCGCTGCGTTGTAGACCGGCACAATAATCTCAACCATGACGCCACTCGTGGGGCAGGCGGATGGATCCAAATTCCCGGGCGCGGCCGGAGACCTTAAACAGTCGACGCTGCGTGCGCCCGGTGCGCTGCCCCGCCGTATCCTCCGGCCAAAGATCGAAACGCAAGCTCGCCGGCAGCCAGGGCGCGTGGAGGTTGATCGGAACCGTGAAACGGGCCGCCGCCGGGACCGAGCCGGCGGCCAGAATAGCCCCGTCGAGGCGCGCGAGCTGCCACCTCAGAAGCTGATTTTTCGACCTGAGTTCACACTCCCCCGCTACCTGCATGGTGCCCGATTCCCAGCCGGTGACCCGGGAAGTATCAACCCGCAGGCCGGTCACTTCTACACTTTCCGACGAGGCAACATCGGGTGCCGCCATCAGTCGTTGTTCGTGAAACTGCTGGTACTGCTGGCTGACCTCAAACACGTCTCCCTCCGCGCGAACGGTGCCCTCGTGCAGCCAGATGGCGCGCTGGCACAGTCGCTGGACGTGATACAGGCTGTGGGACACCAGCAGCAGTGTGCCGCCCTGCGCCAGGTACGACTCGACCCAGCGGATACATTTTTTCTGAAACGACTCATCACCCACGGCCAGAATTTCGTCGCTGATCAGCAGGTCCGGGCGGGTGACGGACATCACGGCAAAACCCAGTCGCAGCGCCATGCCGGAGGAGTAGTGTTTGACCGGTTCTTCCAGCGCGTCCTTCAGCTCCGAAAAGCGGGCAATTTCCGCGGCAGCCGCCTCGGCCTCGGCGGCGCTCATGCCCACCAGCTGGCAGGTGGTCAGCGCGTTTTGCCGGCCGCTGAGCTCGGCGTTAAATCCCAGGCCCAGTTCCAGCATCGCGCCCAGCGTTCCCCGGCGGTCGACGGAGCCTTCGGTAGGAGCGAGGACGCCGGAGACAATTTTCATCAGGGTCGATTTGCCGGCGCCGTTTTCTCCCAGAACAGCCACCGCTTCGCCGGCGTGAACTTTTAGGCTGATGTCCCGGAGCACGGTGCGACCCGTGCGTCGGTGAACGCCGCGGAGACTCTGCCACCAGGCCCGAGCCGGGGAGACGGAACCATCGCTGAAGCGGCGACTGACGCCGTTCACGTCCAGCAGGAGCACGCTCATAGATATTCCTCGATCGCAGGCCGCAGCCGGCGGTAATACCAGACCGTCAGCGCGCCCAGCACGGCCACGCCGGCCACCAGCAGCAGATCGGTGAGGCGCGGCTGCCAGGCCGGCGTCAGCAGCACATCGCGGAGTCGCGTCACCACGTAGGCCATGGGGTTCAGGCGGAAGGCGGGCTGCCACTCCACCGGCACCATCTCCAGGCGGTACAACACCGGCGTGAGAAAGAAGCCGAGCAGGAGGAGCGGGGGAAGCAGGTAGCGCAGGTCGGTAAAAAACACCTGGGTGACCGACAGCAGCACGCCAAGGCTCGCGGTAAACAGATACAGGACGAGCAGCAGCACCAGCGCGACGGGAATGCCAGCGGGGTAAAGCGTGGTGCCGGTCAGGGCGAGCAGCAGCAGCACGACAACATAGCCGAGCAGAGCGGTGACAAACGCCGCGGTGACTTTGCTCAGGATCACCACGGCCATGGGAAGCTGCACCTTGCCGATGAGGCTGCGGCTGTCGCTCAGGGCGGTGGCCCCGCGCAGAAGGCCATCGGCCATGGCATTCCAGGGCCAGAAAGCCACCGCCAGAAACGCGATGAACCCAACACCCACGCTTTCGGGAAAACGAATCGCGAGGATTTTGGTAAACACCAGCGCGTAGATAGCGAGCATGGCCACCGGCAGCAGGAGCGCCCACGCCAGTCCCAGGCGGGCATTGACGTAGCTCTCGCGGATTTCTCGATTGAGGAGCAGATTAAAAAGGTGGATGTGGCGCGACATCAGACCGGTTTAGCGCGCTGGCGGTGCGGCGCCAGAATACCGCTGGGATTTCCCGTTTCGGCCACGCGGGGGTGTTCAGGGGCCGGAGATGTAGCGCGTCCGCAGGGACGCGACGGCTTCCCGGTCAGCCTCAAATGGCAGCTGGTGGAACTCGGCCACGTGGGCGTTCCAGACCCGGGTCTCCTGCTGCTGGCGCAGGCGCTCCGCGAGCCGCCCGGCAACCTCAGCAAATGGCTGGGGGCGACCTTCGTCGCGATCGGCGAGCACAAAAAACAGATAGCGACCTTCACGATCTAGCAGGTCGCTGCGTTTGCCGATGCCCGCTCCGGAGAACGCGAAGGTGGCCGCGGGGCCGACGCCGATGTCTCCTTCGAAAAAAGCCCGGGTGCGGATCGTGGCACCGGGCATGCGCAGACCCGTCAGGGTCTCGGTGCCGAAGGGCTGGGTCACCAACCCGTAGAGCCAGGAAACGGCAAAGAAATCACCGATGGGGTCATCCCCCTGGTCGAGGCTGACCTGGATCACCGTTGCCTGGCGCGGCATTTTGAATTCTTCCCGGTGGGTCAGGTAGTAGTCCCGCGCGAGGGCGCTCAGATCAGCGGGAATGGACTGCGTCAGGTAGTGGGTTTTGTAGACCCTTAGCACTTCCTCTTCGATGTCAAGCTTCAGTCGATCTCCAAACTCGGGGTGGTTTTCCAGCTGGCTCGCCTGAGCCCGCTCGTAGAGGATCTGCTCCGCGTCGATCCCCAGCTCCCGCAGGTAGTCCTCGCGTCCGTTTTTGATGTAGTCGCCGCGAAGCTGGGCGGCTTTGATCCGCACCGCCTGCTCCCGCGGTGGCGCCTGGGGCGGGTGGATCCCTTCCAGGCGAATGAGGTGGTAGCCGAAGCCGGTTTTCACCGGCTGACTCAGCTCGCCGACCTTCTCCAGGGCGAAGGACGCCTGCTCAAACTCCGGCTGCATCTGACCGGCAACAATTTCGGGGTAGTTCCCCTGGTTGCGGTTCTTGGCCGGGTCATCGGAAAAGCGGGAAACCGCCTCGTCCATGGTGATATCACCAGCTTTAAGCTGTGACCTGAGCTCCGCCGCGAGGCGGTAGGCGGTGACCGTGTCCCGGTCTTCCGTGCCGATGAGTACATGGCGAACACTGACGCTGGGAGCCGAAAGGTATTCCTCCGGGTGCGCGTCAAAATGGGCGTTTGCCTGCTTGACAAAGTCCGGCTCCGGCTGGCTGCGGACCGCTTCCTCCAGCGCCAGCACCAGCAGCACCTGACGCCGAGCCCGTTCGTCGATCCCTTCCAGGGAAAGCCAGGAAGGTGGGCTGCTGATCAGCGGGGCGACGATAGCGCGCCGCACCAGCATCGTCTGCAGCGTGTTACCGATGCGCGTTGGATCGTTAAACACGCCGGGACGAATCTCGTCCGGCAGCTGATTCGCCATCGCATCCACATCCGACAGGCGAAGCTGCTGATCACCCAGCTGCGCCACCACGGTTTCCGCCGCGAGCTGCTGAGCCGAAGTAAGCCCGGGCACGGCAAGGAACAGAATAAGGAACAGCGCCGGCAGGCGCGGGCGCAGGGATTTTGTTTGAGCGTAGGAATTGGCCATAAAGAAAAAAACCAGGCGGGAAACCCCGCCTGGTTAGCAAGTCGTTCCGTGTCGGGATTCTATCAGTTTGTCAGACGCGGATCGCCGAGAAAATCGCAGGTCGGCCGGTCACACTCGTTCTGCCCCTGGGCGTTGGTGTGACGGATATTGATGTAATAGATCTCATCACTGCCGGGCACGATTGGGCAAGCCAGATTGTTACCGTTGCCGTTCACGTCCGTCACGGTCAGCAGGGTTGCACCCTCACTACCGGAGACCTTATTACACAGCTGATCCGTATAGCCGGTGCCGGTGAAATCGCCGGGACAGCGGCTGATGGTCACCTGCGTGGAGTTGCCATTGTTCGGGCCGCCGAGCCAGCGCATCTGCCAGAACCGGCCGGCTTCGATGTCGGCGTAGAACGGCAGGGCCACATAGCCACCGCGGGGCACCTGCACAATTGCCTCGTTGGTGCTTAGGCTGGGCCATTCACCCCAGACGTCGGCGTAGTTCACACCGGCCGTCGTACTAAATTCGAGGACCGCCTGCCACCTGAAGGGCAGTTCACGCCCCGCGGGAATCGGTTCGCAGACGGCCGGCGGCGGCGGGAAGCCGTCCAGGCCATTCCCGGAGCTGCCGTTGACGGTGACAACCGCCTGGGCCGAATCGCCGGCATTCTGGCAGCTCAGATTAAAAGTGGTGCCGGTACCCAGCGTGTAGGTGCCAGAGCCGCCCTCGGGGGAGGCATTGAAGTCAGCGATCCACTCGCTGGGGCCGGAGATGTTGCAGGTGGTTACGCCATCGATATAACCGCTGACGCTCCAGTTGGCGGTCACCGACTCTCCTGATTCGATGGCCAGCGGACTGACGTTTAACGTGATATCCACCGCGGCGCCCCCGGGGCTGCCAAAACAATCCGGCAGATTGGTGTCATCAACGTCCAGTGTGATGTTTCCACTTGCCGCTTCAACGGTAACGGCGGAACTGGCCTGCAGCGGAACTTCGCAGGGGCCATCGTCCAGGGTCAGGATGACGCTTGGAGTTTGCGCCACCGCCGGGTTTAGCCCGGCAAATATCATGACGGCGCAGATCGCCAGCGCCTTCGGTGTGCCTGTGAGAATTGGGTTAGTTTTCATTATGTGTGCTCTCTGGAACCGCGACAGGATCGCAGCGCGGCCATTAACGTTTGGTAAAACCCGTATTAAGAGAAGATTAGCATATGGCGTTCTTATGACGCCTTACCCAGGTTTTTCACCCAAAAAAAAAGAGGGGACCCCGAAGGGTCCCCTCTGCATCAGGCATGTAGCCTTCGTGCTTAGCTGCCCGCGATGGAGCGGCTGGCGCGATGCTTGAACAGACCAGCGTAGTTCGACAGCACGGAGTTGCCGGCGTCGTCCTGCAGGGTACCGTTCTGAACCACGGTGATGGAGAAGCCGGTGACCGGCAGACCATCGTAAATGTCACCGTCCGAAGACGTGTAGGTGTGACCTGGATCCGTGGTGAAGTCGATGGTGCCCCAGCCGTTCTCGAACGTCTCGTTGGTCACGCTGACCGTAGAGATGTTCCGAGCGTTCGGCGAGCCCAGGATGGCAGACGTACCGCCCGACAGGTCCTGGTTCCAGGTGATAACCTGTGCTTCGTAGCACAGCACCGGGATGTTCGGGCTGGCGGGGTCAAACGGCGAGAAGTTCACCTGACCCGGAGCCTGACCGGGGTCACCCTCTTCACGATCGAAGAAGGAGATGCCGATTTCTTCACAGGCACCGCCATCAGCGATCGGGGTGTCGTCGAAGGGCTCAGTGAACGGCGGCGTTGCCGGATCGTTGTCCACGTAGAACCGCTTGGTCGGGAAGGTCATAACCCACTCGGTGGCACCGTTGAGCACGGAGTCAATCGCGTACTCGTTGTAGATCGCGTCGTGCATGTACACAGCGCTCACGGCGTCAACGCGGCCTTCGCCGGCGGCGATGGCCCAGTCAGAGGTAACGATCTGACCGCGGTTGAACACGATGGACTGAACCGACGCCGGAGAACCGGTGTCTGCGTCAACGAGGCTGGGAGCTTCCGTACTCGGAACCGCGTGCAGCGTTTCCAGGTTGTCCGCCGGGTTGAAAAATGCCTCCAGAGCGTCCGCAGCGTAGCCCACCTGCGTGCCGTTCAGCACGTTGATGAGAGACGCGTTACCGAACAGGCCGCCCTGGGGCGAACGCAGGTCGGTGTCAGCCTGGCGGGAGCCGGTAGCGTTCCACACGCCGCCGGGAACCCACGCGGCAACCAGTGCCGGGCAGTCAGCCGGGATGCCGTCGGCATCGTGGATGGCTGCAGCCTCAAGGCCGGTGTCGTCGGTATCGATAGACTCATCAACTTCGCCCATCTCGATCATCTCGAAGTGACCTTCGCGGGTCCGCTCCGGAGAGGCGTCCACGTCGTCAAACTCGTCGAAACGAATGGTCTTGAAGTTAACGTACGGGATACCGTTAGCCAGCTGGCCGTCACTCTGAGTGAAGAACGACGGAACCGTGCAGGACTGATCTGAAGTGGCAACAGCAGCGGTACCGCTGTCGTCACCATCAGGATCGGTCACAACGCCGGTCCAAACGTCGAAGGGAGACAGGTACAGGTTGAAGTCAAGAACTTCTCGCGAGTTCTTGGAATCTACAAACCGAACCTTGACCGCCTTAACCGTGTTGGTGGTGTTAACCACCGACAGCAGCGTGTCATTACCGCCATTGACGGTATAGAACGGGTAGATGAGAACTTCACCCAGCCCGTCCGGGTTCAAATTGACTGCGTTAGCAACACCCGCGAGGCCGGCGACGCCGCCGATACCCGCAAGTACCGCATTCGTCAGGGTATTTCTCTTCATCACAACACTCCTAATACAAAGTACAGGGCTACTTTGAATCTATTTCATTGGCAATATCTTGCCAGATTTGTGCTTACTATAGGCAAGAGCGACGCCATGGTACGACAATCCCCAGAGCGACGCAATCCCTCCCCACAAGGAAAAACAGGCCCCCGAAACTACTGTTTTGGCACAAAAAACCACCCGCCGTCGGCAAAGATCCACTCCTCATGAACCACACGTACGCCGTCGAAGGGTTTAGCCGCCGGCACGCCCAGGGGGAGGACGCGGTAACCCACGGCGACCCGGGCAGTGCAGGTTTCCTCTTCGCAGGGGCCGAAATCCTTAAGATCAGCGCTTGTCCAGGGCACCGTGCGACGCTCCATCTGGGAAACAAATGACCCGACGGTAACCACCGAACGATAGCCCGGAGAGTAGTAGGCGTAGGCCGCTTCGTACTCGCCAGCCACCAGGTGCTGCCACTTGGCCTGCACGCGCTCCTCGATGGTCTCCGGCGTACGCGTTGTCGCGCAGCCGGCCAGCAAAGCCCCCATCGTGAGCGTGACGAGCCACTTCGCTGCGGTTTGCTTCTTCATCAATTTGCTCCTATGGGATTTTCAAATCCGGAAATGCCGCGCATGCGCCGCCGGTACTCTTCGCTGATATCCCGCGCCTCAGCCATATTGCTCATCACCGTCGGCTCGATCACGACCAGCAGCTCGTTGCGCGTCTGGTCCCGGGACTGGCGCCCGAACAGGCCACCGATCACCGGGATCCTCGATAAACCGGGCACCCCAACCTGGGTATTGCTGTCAGTGGTACGGATCAGACCGCCGAGCACAATCGAGGCGCCGCTCTGCACCGCGACCTCGGTGTCCAGCCGGGTCTGGTCAATCGGCACGTTGCCGTTGCCGTCCGCGTCCCCGCCCGGCGTGCTGACCTCCTGACGGATCTCCATGAACACCAGACCGCCCGGGTTGACCCGCGGCACCACATTCATAGTGACACCCGTATCCCGGAACTGAACCCGGGTGGTGGCGAGGTCATTGCCGGCGCCGGTGTTAAAGACCGGCGAGTTCACCGGAATCTGGCGGCCGACATTAATGTTGGCCTCGCGGTTGTTCAGCACGAGCATGGACGGCGCGGCCAGCGCCCGGACCGTCGTCTCACTCTGCAG
>JBCCVP010000135.1:0-14666 GCA_039195135.1 Pseudomonadota bacterium
GGTCATCTCCCACGATCGCTGGTTTCTGGACCGCATCGCCACCCACATTCTGTCCTTTGAAGGCGACGGTCAGGTGCGCTGGCACGAGGGCAACTACGCCGACTTTGAGGCGCACGCGGAGGCGGACTGAAACGTCCGGATCCGGTCGGGCTTAAGGCCCGGCGCGCCGCCGCCGCCGGCTTCGGCGGCCGCTTCTACCGGTGCGTTTCTAGCTTTTCTGCCTCGGTCCCACGATGCCCGCAAGCCCCAGCGTTGCTACAATAGCGGGCTTGCCCAGCCATACCGTAAAGCAGGAAAAGACAATGTTTGACCAGGGAATGTCCATTGCCGGATTTGACGAGGAACTGCACCAGGCCATGGCCGCGGAGGATCAGCGCCAGGAAGACCACGTCGAGCTGATCGCCTCGGAAAACTACGCCAGTCCCCGGGTGCTTGAGGCCCAGGGTTCGGTGCTGACCAACAAATACGCCGAGGGTTATCCCGGCCGGCGCTACTACGGCGGCTGTGAGCACGTGGACGTGGCGGAGCGGCTGGCCATCCAACGGGCCAAACAACTGTTTGGCGCCGACTTTGCCAACGTCCAGCCGCACTCCGGCTCGCAGGCTAACGCGGCGGTCTTTCTGGCACTGCTCAAGCCCGGGGACACAATACTCGGGATGAGCCTGGCCCACGGCGGTCACCTGACCCACGGGGCCAAGGTCAATTTCTCCGGCAAACTGTTCAACGCCGTGCAGTACGGTCTGGACACGGACACGGGTCTGATCGATTACGAGGAGATTGCGGAGCTCGCGCAGACCCACAAGCCGAAAATGCTGATCGGCGGCTTCTCGGCCTACTCCCAGGTGGTGGACTGGGCGCGCATGCGCCAAATTGCCGATTCGGTCGGCGCCTACTTCGTGGTGGATATGGCACACATTGCGGGACTGGTCGCGGCCGGCGTCTACCCCAATCCGGTGCCCCATGCGGACGTGGTCACCACCACCACCCACAAAACCCTGCGCGGGCCCCGGGGTGGGCTGATTCTGGCCCGGGCCAACGAAAAGATCGAAAAGAAGCTCAACTCGCTGGTGTTCCCGGGCACTCAGGGCGGACCGCTGATGCACGTGATCGCGGCCAAGGCGGTGGCCTTCAAGGAGGCGCTGGAACCGAGCTTCAAGGACTATCAGGAGCAGGTGATCGCCAACGCCCGGGCGCTGGCCGAGGTGTTCGTGGAGCGCGGCTACAAGGTGGTGTCCGGCGGTACGGACAATCACCTGTTCCTGCTGGATATGATCGGCCGGGACATCACCGGCAAAGATGCCGAGGAACGGCTCGGGGAGGCGCACATCACGGTCAACAAAAATTCTGTGCCCAATGATCCACGCTCGCCATTTGTCACCAGCGGCCTGCGCATCGGCACGCCGGCGATCACGACCCGGGGCTACGGGGAAGAAGACACGCGGGAGCTGGGCCATCTGATCTGCGACGTGCTGGACGCGCCGGAAGACGATGCGGTGCTTAGCCGCGTGCGCGATGCGGTGACCGCCCAGTGCCGACGGATGCCGGTCTACCGCCCCGCCGACTGAGTCATGCACTGTCCGTTCTGCCAGGCCACTGACACCCGCGTCATCGATTCCCGCCTGAAAGGGGAAGGGTTCTCGGTGCGGCGACGTCGGGAGTGCCTGGAGTGCGGTGCCCGCTTTAACACCTTCGAGACGCCGGAGCTGAAGCTGCCCAACGTGGTGAAGGCGGACGGCAGCCGGGAGGCGTTTGACGCCGACAAGCTGCGCGCCGGCATGGTGCGGGCGCTGCAGAAAAGGCCGGTGCGAACCGACGAAGTGGAAGAGGCCATCCAGCGCATCCTGCGGGCGCTGAGATCTCTGGACGAAGATGAAGTGGACGCCCGGGCCATCGGCGAACACGTGATGCAGGAGCTGTCGCAGCTGGATCAGGTGGCCTTCGTTCGTTTTGCCTCGGTTTACCGCCGCTTTGAGGACGTGCAGGCGTTTCGCGAAGTGATCGAGCGGCTGGAGCGGGAAGCGCCCGGGGGACTCAATGCCCGGCAGCTGTCCCTGCTCGGGGCCGACAACGATACGGCTCCCACGCCGCCCGCGTCACCAAAAACCCGCTCCTCGTGAACTCAAGCTGGGTGTCTCACATGGCCCGGGCCCTTGCCCTGGCGGAACGCGGCCGTTTCACCTGCCACCCCAATCCCGCCGTGGGTTGCGTCCTGGTCGGCGACAACGAGGTGGTCGGTGAAGGCTTTCACGAGCGGGCCGGCGAGGGCCACGCGGAAGTCAACGCCCTCGCGGAGGCCGGGCCCCGGGCCCGGGGCGCCACGGCGTTTGTGACGCTGGAGCCCTGCGCCCATCAGGGCCGCACGGGGCCCTGCGCTGTCGCGCTGGCCGAAGCCGGCATTGTACGGGTTGTTGCAGCCACGGAAGATCCGGATCCCCGGGTTGCCGGAGAGGGCTTTGCGCGCCTGCGGGCCGCGGGCATCGAGGTGATAGAAGGTGTGCTGGCGACGGAGGCCCGGGCGCTGAATCCCGGCTTTTTCTCCCGGCTGGAACGAGGCCGGCCCTGGGTCCGGGTCAAGCTGGCAGCGTCGCTGGATGGTGCCACCGCGATGGCGGACGGTGCCAGCCAGTGGATCACCGGCGCGGCGGCGCGGCGGGATGGCCACCGCTGGCGGGCCCGGGCAGCGGCGGTCATGACCGGCATCGGCACGGTGCTGAGCGACGACCCCGGCCTCAACCCGCGACTGCCGAGGGTTGATCGCAGCGATGTCTGCGTGGTGCTCGATTCGCAGTGGCGGATGCCAGCTACCGCGGCGCTGCTGAAGGCCAATCAGCGTGTGCTCTGGGTTGGTGATCAGCATGCGGCGCGGCCCTTCTGGGCTGATCCGCTGGACGAGGTGCAGGTTGAGGAAATACCCGCGCAGGGCGGCCGGCTGCAGCTGCCGCAGGTGCTTGAGGTGCTGCAGCGGGAACAGCTCGGCGAAATCCACGTGGAGGCGGGCGCGACCCTCGCCGGAGCTTTGCTAAGCGCCAATCTCGTTGATGAACTGCTGGTTTACCTGGCGCCCCTGCTGCTGGGGCGCGCTACGCGGGGCCTGGTGGACCTGCCCCTGATCCGGTCCATGGATGACCGCATCAACCTGAAACTGAACGAAGTGCGCCAGGTTGGCGACGATCTGAGGCTTCGCCTGACACCGGAGGTGATCTGATGTTTACCGGATTGGTTCAGTCCGTCGGAAAAGTAACCGAGCTTGTCCGGCGTGACGAAGGGGTGCGCATGACGTTTGACGTCGGCGAGCTGGACATGAGCGATGTCGCGATCGGCGACAGCATCTGCATCTCCGGCGCGTGCCTGACCGTTGTCACGATGACGGACCGGGAGTTCACCGCGGACGTTTCTCCGGAAACGCTGTCCCGCACGGTCCTCGGTCAGCTCACGGAGGGTTCGGGCATCAACCTTGAAAAGGCGCTGCGCGTCAGCGACCGTCTCGGCGGTCATATCGTAACCGGCCACGTGGACGCGGTGGGGCAGATGGTCAAGCGGCTGCCGGACGGGGACTACGAACGGCTGTGGTTCGAGATCCCTGCGGACCTTGCCCGGCTGGTGGCGGAAAAAGGCTCGGTGGCCGTGGACGGTGTCAGTCTGACGGTCAACGGAGCAACGGAAAAGCACTTCGACGTCGCTTTGATCCCCCATACGCTCAAGCACACCACGCTGGGCCACCTGGCGGCGGGTGACGCGGTCAACGTGGAAGCTGATATTCTTGCGCGCTACGTGGTTCGCTGGCGCCAGACAGAACCCAAAGATTCGGACTTAAGGCAATGATGAATACCATTCCGGAGTTACTGGAGGAGATCCGCCAGGGCCGCATGGTGGTGGTGATGGACGATGAAGATCGCGAAAACGAAGGCGATCTCATCATGGCCGCCAGCATGGTGCGGCCGGAAGACATCAACTACATGGCAGCGAAGGCCCGGGGCCTGATCTGCCTGTCCCTGACCCGGGAACGCTGCGAGCAGCTGCGGCTGCCGCTGATGGTGCACGCCAATCAGGCCCGGTATTCCACGAACTTCACCGTGTCGGTGGAAGCCGCGGAAGGCGTGACCACAGGCATCTCCGCCTACGACCGGGCCCACACGATTCGCACCGCGGTGCGGCCGGATGCCAGGCCGGAACATCTGACGCAGCCGGGCCACGTGTTTCCCCTGATGGGACAGCCGGGCGGCGTGCTGACCCGCGCCGGTCATACGGAGGCGGCGGTGGATCTGGCGCTGCTGGCAGGGCTGGAGCCCGCCGGCGTGCTGGTGGAGGTGCTGACGGAAGACGGCTCCATGGCCCGGCGACCGGAGCTGGAGGCGTTTGCCCGGGAGGAAGGGCTGAAGATCGGCACCATCGCCGACCTGATTCAGTACCGCCTGCAGACCGAGCCCACGGTCGACCAGGTCAGCGAACGAAAGGTCAAAACCGTGGCCGGCGAGTTTCGCCTGGTGGCGTTTCGCGATCAGATCAAAAAGCGGGTCCACCTGGCCCTGGTGAAGGGGCAACCGGTCCCGGACCAACCGACTCTGGTGCGGGTCCACGTGCGAAACACGCTAGGGGACGTGCTGGGTGTGGACGAACCGGATCTGGGCCTGCCGGTGCGGGTGGCGCTTAGGGAGCTGAGCCAAGCCGACGCCGGTGTGCTGGTGGTGCTGGGGGACGACGAGTCTCCGGATCAGATTCTCCAGCGGCTCAACCCGGGCAGCGAGGCGGCGGAAGACACGGGGGAAGGCAACAGCGAGGAACTGCGCTATTACGGTATCGGGGCGCAGATTCTTGTCGCCCTGGGCGTGGGCAGAATGCGCGTGCTGAGTGCCCCGAAACGTTTCCACGGCCTGTCCGGCTTTGGACTGGAAGTGCTTGACTACGTGGAGCCGGGGCCGTGAAAGGGCAGGGCGATCAATCCGCGCCGCGGACCCCCCTTTCGGCCGGGGTCAACGAAGTGACGGCAGCGCCGGCCGCCAAGGGGCCGGTAGCCATTGTTGCGAGCCGCTACAACGCGGAGATCATGGAAGGTCTCATTGGCGGTGCGCTCGCCGAGCTTGCCGAGCGCGGCATCGAGGGTGATCAGGTCTTCCTGCTGCGGGTCCCGGGGGCCTTTGAGATTCCGCAGGCGGTGGCGCAGCTGCTCACCCGGCCCACCGGCTGGACCGCGGTGGTCACTCTCGGCTGTGTTATTCGCGGCGAGACGCCTCATTTCGACTACGTCTGCCGCGCCGCCGCGGACGGCATTGGCGAAATTGCCCGGCGCCAGTCGGTGCCCGTGACGCTTGGTGTGCTCACCACCGACACGCTCGATCAGGCCCAGGCTCGCAGCGCTGACGATGCTGACAACAAGGGCCGGGAGGCCACCCGGTCGGCGCTGGAGCTGGCGGGTTTGCTGGCCCACCTTCCGTGAAACACCAGGCGGCAACCCGGGCCCGCCGGCGGGCGCTCCAGGCCCTGTATCAGTGGACGCTCAACCCTTCCCCGGCAGCGGAAATCTGCCAGCAGTTCGGCGAAGAGCAGGACATGTCCCAGGTGGACGGCGACCTCTTTCAGGCGCTGGTGGCAGGCGCCGTGGCGGAGCACCAGGCGCTGGATGAAGTGCTTGGGGAACACTCCGAACGCGCGCTGGATCAGCTTGACGCCATGGAGCTGTCGATCCTCCGACTGGCTGGCTTTGAACTCAAGAACCGCGTCGAGGTGCCTTATCGCGTGGTGCTGAATGAGGCGGTAGAGCTCGCCCAGCGCTTCGGCAGCGACCAGACCCCCGGTTTCGTCAACGGCGTTCTCGATCGCTGCGCCCGGCATTGGCGACCGCATGAAACCCGGGGAGTTTGACCTTATCGCACGCCTTGCCCGGGCCGCCGCAAAAGGGAGCGGTACCGGGGTAGCGATCGGCATCGGCGACGATGCGGCCGTGCTCGAGCCCCGCCCCGGTTGCGAGCTGGTTTCCTGTATCGACACGCTGGTCAGCGATGTGCATTACCCGGCGTCGACGCCGGCTCCGGCGGTGGGTCACAAGGCGCTGGCGGTGAACCTGAGCGATCTGGCGGCCATGGGCGCGGTGCCTCGCTGGGCCCTGCTTTCCCTGGCGCTGCCGGCGCCGTCCGCCGACTGGCTCGACGGATTCGCTGAGGGTTTTTTTAAGCTTGCGGGGCGCCATGGCGTCTCCCTCACGGGCGGCGATACGGTGGCAACGACCGGGCCGGCGGTGATCTCGGTGCAGGTGCTGGGGGAGGTGCCCGCCGGCGAAGCGCTAACCCGGGCCCAGGCGCAGCCGGGTGATCAGGTGGCGGTGACCGGCACGCTGGGTGGCGCAGCCCTGGCGCTGAAAAAGGTCCTGGCGGGGGAGGTGCCGGAGCCGGGGCTGCGGCAACTGCTGGACCGACCGGAGCCCCGCGTTGCCGCGGGCCTTGAGCTGCGGGGGCTGGCCAGCGCGGCCATCGATTTGTCCGACGGACTGGCGTCGGACCTGAAGCGCCTGGCGGATGCGTCCGGCGTGGCGATAGAGGTAGACGTGCCGCGTCTGCCACTGCATCCCGAGCTGGCGGGGCAGAGCAATCTGTTGCCCCTGGCACTCAGCGGGGGTGACGACTACGAGCTTTGCTTCTGCCTGCCGTCCCGGCACGAGGACAAAACCAAAGCAGCGCTGGCGGCGCTGGGCCTTCCCATGACGATCATTGGCTCGGTCGCTGCCGGCAGCGGTCTGGCCTGGCGGACCGCTGAGGGGGCACCGCTGGAGGTGGCGGACGGCTACGAGCATTTTGGCTCATGAGTGAGCGGCCAGCCCCCATTCCCCCGCGCTATCTGAAGACCCCCTACGGTCTGCTCGCCACGGGATTTGGCAGCGGCCTGAGCCGCAGGGCTCCCGGCACCGTGGGTTCGGCCGCAGCGTTGCCGGTCTTTCTGCTGATGTGGCCGTTGCCGCTGCCGATCTACCTGGCGCTCACCGCGCTGTGGTTCGCCGTCGGCGTATGGGCTTCGGCCCGGCTGAGTCGCGAACTCCATGTCCACGATCACGGCGGCATCGTGATCGATGAGTTTGCTGGACTGCTGATCGCCCTTATTGCCTGTCCGCCGTCACCCTGGGCGGTGGTGCTGGGCTGGGTAGCGTTTCGCGTGTTCGATATTGTGAAGCCCTGGCCCATCGGCTGGCTCGATCGGCAGGTAGCCGGGGGCCTCGGGATCATGCTGGATGATGTTGTTGCCGGCCTCTACGCGCTGGCGGTGGTGCAGCTGTCGTTTCGCTGGCTGCCGATCCCAGTCTGAGGTCCCACTAGGGCGTTTCGATGTACTCAAACACCTTGACCACCTTGTCGACGCCGGAAACGCGCGCCGCTCGCTGCGCTGCTGCCTCGCCCTCCTCCTCGGTCACCAGCCCCATCAGATAAACCTCGTGGCGTACGCTCACCACCTTCACGCGGGTGGGATCAAAATCTTCCAGGCCCCGCACCCCCAGCAGGGACGACTTCACCTGGGCCGTGAGCAGAGAATCCCGGGAGCGGGTAAACGCGCTGGTGGGCTCGCCGACAGCGAGGGCATTCACCACGTTTTTCACCCCCTCTACACCCTGCGTGATCGTTTCTACCTCCTCCCGCACCTCGGCCGTCAGGGCCTCGCCGGTCAGCAGCACCGTGCCGTTGTAGGTGGTATTTTTGATGTGGCTGTCTTTGCCCGGGCCATTACTTCGGTGAATGGCATCGGTCACCTTCAGATTGATCGCTGAATCGGCGACAACCTGCTCCGTAGCTCGGCGATCATGGATAGCGCTGGCACCCACGGCGACACCACCCACCACAGCGGCGGCACAGCCCTGCAGCAGGAAAAGCGCGCACAGGAGCAGAGCGACCACCCGCGCCGATCCGGCACCGATGCCGGTCGATTGTTCAGTCCACATAATCAAAGGCGTTCGGAATCCAGTTGATCGACGGGCGGAAGGGTGACCCGGAAACGGCGATCACGTCAAATCGACAGGGCCGCTGGCGCCACTGCGGGCAGGTCAGCAGAAACTGCTGAGCGGATCGGGCCAGGCGCCGTTGTTTGGTGGGGGAAATCGAAGCGGCGGCACCGCCGAATTGGTCGGACCGGCGATAGCGCACTTCCGCAAAAACCAGCACCGCGCTGGCCTCTGCAATGAGGTCAATCTCGCCCCAGCGGGTCGAGTAGTTTTGCTTGATGATCCGAAGCCCCTGGGACCTGAGATACCGGGCCGCCAGCTGTTCCCAGCGGGCACCGCCGGGATGAGGTCTCATGACGAGGGATCGACGGACCTCTCGACGAGCGTCGGCTCACCGCCGGCAAAGCGGGCGCAGCTGAGCCGCCGAAAGAGGTATCCCTGGGCGTCGAGGCTCAGCTGACCGGTGGCCCCGGGAAAGAACTCGGTGCCCATGGAGGCCAACAGGTTCAGGTAGGGCAGCACTCGGTAGGCGTCCATACCCAGCGCAAACAGGCGGCTGCCGAGGCCGCCCAGATCAGCAAACTGGGCTTCGGCCTCCCGCACATTCGGTTCAAACCGATCCAGGTCCAGGAGAAAGGGCGCATCGCAGAAGGTGATGCCGTTCAGATCGCGGTTGCGGTTTCGATCTGAGCTTCCGTCAAATACGTGGGACGTGGAGTAAACCGGAATCTGCCCGGCGTTAAAAAACGCGAGCTGAGGCTTGATCAACCGCGCCGGCTCGGTGCGGGCGGCGAGAAACACCGCGTCCAGGTCGTGCCGCGGCCGGGCTTCGAAGCTCAGAGGAAAACCAAACGCCCGGGCCAGCTGCCGGCGGCGGATTTCCGCGTCCGTGGTGCCCACCAGCTGCGAAACCTGCGCACTGAAGTCCTGCCCCAGCGGCTGAAACGTTGCCTGGCTGATGATCACCCCGCCCAGCCGGGTGAAGTGGTCAAAAAAGGCGGTGCTCACTCGCTGGCCCCAGGCGTCGGCGGAGGCCAGCATGGCCACCCGTAGCAGACCGTCGTCCACCAGCCGCCGGGCCACCGATCGGGCTTCCTCTTCCGGCAGCAGGCCAAACTGCAGGTTGCCCGGCGCCGGCGGCGCGTCGCCGGCCTGGTGGTTGAGGGCCAGCACCGGCACGCTGCCGTCCGATTCGAGCAGAATGGCGGTCACCGCGTCGCGCTCCAGCGGCCCGATAATCTGGTCCGCGCCGTCCGCGACGGCCCGGCGATACTGGGCGATGGCCTCGCGGGGGTTGTCCCCCGTGTCGTAGAACTGGATTTCCGCCCGGCGCCGCGCGTCACCGTAGTAGGCGCTCAGCAATCCATCCCGCACCGCTCGGGCGGCGGCGGGAAATCGACCGCTGAACGGCAGCAGTACAGCAATCCGGTCCGGGTCGAGGTTCTGCACGGGGGTGCCGCCGAGCAGCAGCTCCAGCTGGTCACCGGCGGCGGGATGGGCGGGGAAGCGCAGCCGCCAGGCAGCCACCACTTCCGCCAGATCGGCGGTGCGCGGATCACTACCCTGCAGGCTGCCGCGAATATCCGCCACCAGCGCCAGCCAGCCATACATCTCCTCGTCGGGTTGGTGGCTGGACAGCAGATCCAGCGCCCGGTTGCCGCTCAGCGGCGTCAGTGTGCGCAGGATGTCGGCGCGGTTGCGTTCGGCCTGTTCCAGGTCGGTGAGCGTCTGGCCATATTCGACCAGCGCGAGGCCCGCACGATAGGGCTGCCCGTTGGCGGCCAGCTCCCGGGCCCGCTGCCGCAGCACCAGGGGCCGGTAGGGCGCCGGCCAGCGCTCCGCATTGCCGAGCATGGAAAGGCGTACGCCGGGGGAGGCCGGGTTGATCTCGCCGGCCAGAAACAGCAGCAGGTTGGCCAGCCGCCGGTCTTCCGGCGAAACGCGGTTCAAATCTATCTGGTTAAGCAGCGCAATCGTGGTGTTTTCCTCCCCCAGCAGGAAGGCAGCGTCAGCGGCCCGCAGGCGCCACCGGTCCGCTGCCTGGGGCTGACGCTGGATCAGCCGCTGATACTCCGCCAGCGCGAGGTCGTACTGCCCCAGGGCATAGGACTCAGCGGCCGCCGTGGCCGGGTCGGCGCTGCGCCGGACGCCGGGACCGCTGGCGCAGCCGGCGAGCAGCGCGAGTGCCAGCAGCAGGAGAAGACATCGATTCATGGGGTCGCGTACAGCAAGCGAGTAAAGTACAGGGGAGTTTAGCGCAGGCAGACGTTCCATGAGTGGGCAAATGTACGTGGCCGCCACGCCGATCGGTAACCTATCCGATGTCAGCCATCGGCTGCTGGAAGTGCTGGAAATGGCGGACACGGTGCTGGCGGAAGACACCCGCGTCACCGGACGCCTGCTTCAGCACCTGGGCGTGCGGGCGCAGCTGACCAGCGTGCATGAGCACAACGAAGCAGGCCAGGTCGACCGCGTTCTGCAACAGCTGAAAGCCGGCGCCACGCTGGTGCTGGTGAGCGACGCCGGAACGCCGTTGATCAGCGATCCTGGCTTTCGGCTGGTGCGGGCCGCCCGGGAGGCGGACTACGCGGTGATCCCAGTGCCCGGGCCAAGCGCTGTCGCCGCGGCGCTCAGCGTTTCGGGCCTGGCTACCGATGCCTTTACCTTTCGCGGGTTTCCCTCCGCAAAGTCGTCGGAGCGCAAGCGTCAGTACCGGACCTGGGGGAACGAAGCGCCAACCCAGGTTGTGTTCGAATCCAGCCACCGCATCAGCGCAAGTCTTAAGGATGCGGCGGCAGTCCTGGGAGACGAGCGCCCGGCCTTCCTCGCCCGGGAAATGACCAAAGCCTTTGAGCAATATCGCGCCGGGACCCTGAGTTCGCTGGCGGCGGAGGTGGCGGCGGGGGACATTCCGGCAAAAGGTGAATTTGTCCTGCTGATCGCCGGCGCGCCGGCGGCGCAGGCCCCGGACCAGGCCCGCGTGGCGGAGGTGGTGGCAACGCTGCGAGCGGAGCTGCCGGCCAGCCAGGCGGCGCGCCTCGCCAGTCGCATTACCGGCGCGCCGAAGCGGGTCTGCTACGACCTGGCGATCGCAGCGGACCCTGAGTCGGCCACCTGAGCGGCACGAGGGCCGGCCGCTTCAGGGCGGTGCGGGTTTGCCGCTCGCTTCGTTGTAGCCCCCCTGGCCTGGGAATTCGGCCCAGGTCTGGTACCGGGCGCTGGCGGAGACCTCACCTTTTCGAATCATGTCCTGCCACACGCCGGCGGCCCGGGCAAAGTAGGGCACGCTGCCGGGAAACATGGCCAGCGCCATGGCGTGGGCAATACCAGCTTCGGGCGTATCATCCGCGTAGGCCCCCAGCAGCTGCCAGCGCAGGCCGCGCCAATCCCCGAGGCCGGTCAGGGCGGCGATCCCGCCGAGATGCGCCAGCGGCAGCGGATGCTCACCGGCCGCCTGGCGAAAACGCTCGAGGTAGATCGTGGCGGGATTGAGGTTCGGGACGTGCGCCGACCAGGCATCCTCCGCAAACGTCAAAGCCGCACAGCTCGTGGTCACCGAGGCGAGGCCTACGATGTCTGCCACCTGTTCCGGCGTGCCGCCGGCGCGGCGAAACTTTTCAAGATGATGGGTGGCCAACGGTTCGCCGCGGGCCGCCAGCAGGGTCAGCCAGACAAATTCGTGCTCAAACGGCGTCAGGTCCCGGGTCTCAAAAGCGAGCTTGCGGTAGAGATCATCGTAGGCGGTGAGCACGTCCGGCAGGGCGGTAGCCAGCAGGCCGTGGTGCGGCAGCAGATACCCGCGGGCCTCGCGCAGGCTCGCAAGCGAGTTTTTCAGATCGTGGTCAGTCAACGCGGTCTCCAGCATCCCGGCGGTCTGCTTGTTATATGCTCGCAGGCCACGCCAACGCAAAGGTTCCGCCGTGAATTCAGATTCTGCAAACACAAGCGGCCCGTCCCTGAACGGCCACGTGGCGCTGGTGACCGGCGCAAGCCGGGGCATCGGTGCCGCCACCGCGCAGCGCCTCGCCGCTGACGGCGCCGAGGTGTATCTGGCGGATCTGGACAACTGTGCCGCTGCGGTTGCGGCGATTGAGGGGGCCGGTGGCCGCGCCACCGGTCACGTGCTGGACGTGCGGGAGCGCGACGCTTGCCAGCAGCTGGTGGACCACATCGTTGACCGGTCCGGCAGCCTGTCGCTGCTGGTGGCCAACGCGGGGGTCTGCCCGCCGGGCCGCGTTGCCGGCGACTGGGACCAATGGCGCGAAGTGCTGGATGTGAATCTGAACGGCACCCAGCACTGCGTTGCTGCCGCCTGGGAAGCGCTGGCGCTGGCGCAGGATGCCAGCGTGGTGCTGGTCAGCTCCATGGCTTTCTATCTCGGCGGGGTGATCGTGGGCAGTGAATACAGCGCATCGAAAGGCGCGCTCATCGGGTTGACTCGCCATCTGGCGCGGAATGGCGGCCCCCAAGACATCCGCTGCAATGCTGTGGCGCCCGGCATCATCGAAACCCCGATGATCGAGACCTTTAAGCGGCCACCGCTGGAGCAGATCCCCCTGCGCCGCTACGGCAGCGCTGAAGATGTAGCCGGTCCGATCCGCTTCCTCTGCGGCCCCGACGCGGCCTATCTAACCGGCACGGTGCTCAATGTGACCGGCGGTATGGTGCTGGCGGCCTAGTGGGACAGCACACTAAAGGAAAACGTCTCCGCCGTTGGGGCTTAAGCACTGGCCCTGGTAGTGGCGCGCCTCCGGCGAGGCGAGAAACACATAGCTGGGCGCGATGTCGTCCACCGTCGCGATGCGCTGCACGGGAATGGCCTGGCGAATGCCCTCCAGCACGTCCTCCGGCACGTCCGCCAGCATCGGCGTTTCCGTAGCCCCCGGGGCCACGCAGTTGGCGGTGACGCCGCTGCTTCCCAGCTCCAGCGCCAGCGATCGGGTGAAGGAAATAATGGCACCTTTCGCTGCCGTGTAGTGGGCAAACCCGGGTGCACCGCTGTAGGCCAGCTGGGATGCGGTATTGATGATGCGCCCCGATCCCCGTTCGTACATGGCCGGCAGCACGGCGCGGGTGGTTAAGAATACGCCGCGCACATGCACGGCCAGCAGCTGGTCCCACTGCTCAACGCGCATGCGGTGCACCGGCGCAGCGTTGGCAATCCCGGCATTGTTAACCAGAATATCCACGGGCCCCAGGGTTCCCGCTACCGCCGCCACTCCGTCCTTCACCTGCGCCTCGTCCGTCACGTCAAAGCGCGCGAGCTCCGCCGTGCCACCTTGCGTCCGAATCTCATCGGCCACCGCCTGCGCCGGGGCCTCGTCGTGTTCCCTCGGATAGTTCACCGCCACCGCGGCTCCTTCAGCGGCCAGTGCCCGGGCCACGGCCGCGCCAATGCCGGAGCTGGCGCCGGTGACCAGCGCAACCTGCTGATTCAATTTCATGGGCCTAGGAACTCCGCGATCAGCGCCGCGCAGGCGGCGGGGTTTTCGAAAAATAAAAACGTGCCGGCGTCGGGAATCACCGACCGGCGGGCCTTCGGCAGCCGCTCCAGCAGCGTCTCCTGATGGCTCACATATTCGTCGTTTTCGCCCTGCGTGAGCAGCACGTCCCGGTCCACCAGGGCCGCCAGCGCCGGCCGCCGGTCCCAGCGCAGCACGCCGTAGTGGGCGTCATAGGGCCGCAGCCGCGACTGTAGATTGTTGAGAAAAGTGATCAGCACCGTGCGGGGATCAGAGTGGGGCATGTACTTGATAAACCGTCCCCAGGCCTCGCTGATGGACCGGCCTTCCCGGTCGACGCGTTTACGCCGCTCAAGATCCAGGTCTTCCGCAAACTGCGCCGCCTCCGCTGCGCTTTTTACCCCGCTGGTGCCGGACAGAATGATCCGGTCCGTGCGCTCCGGATGTTTCCACGCCAGGTTCATCGCGACCAGCGCACCACCGTGGTGGCCCAGAACGTGGAACTGATCGATGCCCAGGTGATCGAGCACCGCCAGGCCTGACGCGCTGTATTCCGCCACGCCGAGTTCGTGGTCCGGATCGTCTGACATCCCATGCCCCGGCCAGTCCCAGGCCACCAGGCGGTAGCGGTCCTTGAGATAGGGCACGAGGCCGGCATATTCCTCCGCCGAGGACGATGACTGGTGCACGAGCAGCAGTACCGGCGCCGCCGCCGGACCCGCCTGCCAATAGTGCAGCTGGCCGGTAGGTCCGGTCGCGTAGCCCTGGGTGATCGCGGGATTGGCGGTGATCTGCAGCATGGTTGGTGCCTCCCCAGTGCCGGCCAGCGCCAGCGTCAAAAGTATCGTTGCGAACGTCACGCGATTCTCCGGCAGCGGTCAGGGGTCGAGGTTAGCAGCCCGGCTCAAGGCCTGAAAACCCAGGCGCCTGATTCCGCCTGATTCCGTTAAACTTAAGACGGCCCGTCAGGCAGTCGCTCGCGCTCGCGCGGGAGGAAAGTCCGGGCTCCACAGGGCAGGGTGCCAGGTAACGCCTGGGGGGCGAAAGCCCACGGAAAGTGCCACAGAAAAGATACCGCCGCCTTTCGAGGCGGTAAGGGTGAAATGGTGCGGTAAGAGCGCACCGCGCCGCTGGCAACAGCGGTGGCAGGGTAAACCCCACCTGGAGCAAGACCAAATAGGGAAGCCAAGGCGTTGCCCGCGCTGCTTCCGGGTTGGTTGCTTGAGGCGTCTGGCGACAGGCGTCCCAGATGAATGACTGTCCGCGACAGAACCCGGCTTATCGAC
>JBCCVP010000136.1:0-14531 GCA_039195135.1 Pseudomonadota bacterium
CCGGGCCAACAGGTGGGCGAGCGTCGCCACGTCCCGCAGTCCGAGATGGAATCCCTGGGCGGCTACCGGATGCAGCGTGTGGGCCGCGTTGCCGATCACCACGGCGCGCTGCGCGACGGGATGATCAAGCGCCAGCTGGGTGATCGGATAGCTGGCCCGCTCTCCCGGGCGGGTCAGCTCGCCGAGCCGATAACCAAAGCGCTGCTGCAGCCCCGCCAGAAACGCCTCGTCGTCCAGCGCGAGCACAGCCTCCGCTTCCTGCGTGCCGGCAACCCACACGATGCCCACCCGGCGCTCCACGTGCGGCAGCACCGCCAGCGGGCCGCTGGGCGTCAGCCGCTCGAAGGCCCGGCCCTGGTGATCCACGCCCGGCATCACGTTGGCGATCACCGCAGTCTGCTCGTAGTCGTGCACCCGGGCCTCAAGACCCAAACCCCGGCGCACGACCGAGCGGGTCCCGTCGGCGCCGATCAGCAGACGGCAGGTGAGCTGCCGGGTTTCGCCGTCGTGATCGTAGGACACGGTGACCGCCGACTCGGCCGTTTCGATCGCCGTCACCTGCGCCGGCACCAGCAGTGAGACCTGCTTCAGCTGGGGCAGCGCCGCTTTCACCTCCCGCCCGATCCCCCGGGCCTGCACCACGTGCCCCAGCGCTTCCAGGCCGTAGTCCTCCGCCACCAGGTTCACCACGCCCGGCGCGCCGGGCTGGGATACGTGCACCTGGCGAATGGCGGTGCGGTCGCGCTCCAGCGCTGACCAAAGGCCGATGCCGTCGAGGATGTTCTGCGAGGCCTGGGACAGCGCCAGGGTCCGATCGTCAAATGTCGGCGGCGCGGTGTCGCGAAACGGGGCACGTTCAAGCAGCGCCACCCGCCAGCCCTGCTGATCCAGGGCCAGCGCGAGGGAGGTCCCGACCAGGCCGCCACCGACAATCGCAATGTCGTAATCGGTACTCATGCCATCAGCGCCTCGATCTCTTTTGCTTGCTTCGGTACATCGCTGGACAACACCTGGGGCCCGTCGCGGCGGATCACAATGGAGTCTTCGATGCGGATGCCAATGTTTCGAAAGCGGGCCGGCACGTGGCGGCCAGATCCCAGATAAAGGCCCGGCTCCACGGTGAGCGCCATCCCCACCTCCAGTTCCCGGGCCTCCCCGTGCACCTCGTAGTCGCCGACGTCGTGCACGTCCATCCCCAGCCAGTGACCGGTTTTGTGCATGAAATACTTTTCATAGCTCCGGCGCCGGATCGCGGTGTTCAGCCGCCCCTCAATGAGCTTCAGACGAAGCAGACCCCGGGTGATTTCCCGCACCGCGGCGTCGTGGGGAGCGCTCCAGCTGGCGCCGGGCCGGGCGGCGGCGATGGCGGCCTCCTGAGCGCTGAGCACAATGTCATAAACCGCCCGCTGCTCGTCGGTGAATTTGCCGTTGACCGGGTAGGTGCGGGTGATGTCCGAGGCGTAGTGGTCGTACTCGGCACCGGCGTCCACCAGCACGAGGTCGCCGTCATTCAGCCGCTCCTGGCAGCTGATGTAGTGCAGCACGCAGGAGTTGGGTCCACCGCCGACGATGGGCGCATAGGAGGCCTCGGCGTTCTGCTCGTGCATCACCCGCAGCAGCTCCGCCCGCAGCTGGTATTCCATCATGCCCGGCCGGCAGCGGCGGATGGCGCTGACGTGGGCCTGGGCGGCAATCTTGGCCGACCGGGCCATGGAGCGCACCTCCGCCGTACTTTTATAAAGCCGCATGTCATGCAGGTGGTGGTCCAGCGAGATGAACTCCTCCGGCGGCCGCTCGCTGTTTTTGCGCTGCCGCGCCGTATCCGCCCACTCCAGCACGCGGTGATCAAAATGCCGGTCCTGGCCCACCGGGTAGTAGAGCCGCTCGCGGCCCGCGAGCAGCCCCGGCATAACCGTATCGAGCTCTTTGATCGGCAGCGCCTCATCCATGCCGTAGTGCCGGACCGCGCCCCGGAGCCCTACCATGGGTCCATCCCACAGCTCGGTTTTGCGGTCCCGGGGTCGACAGAACAGCACACACTCGCCCCGCTCACGGCCGGGCGCAAGCACCAGCACCGCGTCGGGCTCGGAAAACCCGGCCAGGTATTGGAAGTCGCTTTGCTGACGAAACGGGTAAGCCACGTCGCCGTTGCGCAGCTTCGTCACGGCCCCCGGCACCACCACGATGGCCCCCTCGCCCAGAGTGCGCATCATCTGCCGGCGCCGGCGGGCATACTCGGCGGGCTTGATCAATGCAGGGTATCGGCGGCGCCCGGCGGCCCCCCCGGCTGCAGCGTCTCAAAAGTCATCATGGCGCCGAGACGGGTGTACTCCGCCAGCTCCTGAAACTGGGTTTCATCGCTTTCGGAGGCTTCCTCCGGCGCCTCGGCCCGGCTGATTTCCGTCAGGTCCACAACGTATTCCGAAACCTCCCCCGGCAGCGCTTCCAGGCTGCTGAAGGCCGATCCCAGGGCCGCGTTGAACCCCGCGGCCCAGCTGGCCAGCGCCTGCACCCGCTCCGCCAGTGGCGCCGTTTCCTCCGGCAGCAACAGCTGAAACGAAAACTCCGCCTCGCCGAGCTCGCGCAGGGTCCAGTCGAACAGGAACAAAAGCTGCTGCCGCGCGTCGTCGGGCAGCGCGTGCAGGGGTAAAGAATCCCCCAGCGCCGTGGTAAGCCAGTGGTCCGGATCGAGGTCCGGATCGGCGCTCAGCAGGGCACTCAGGGCCCCATGAAGCTCTGCCGGGCTCAGGCCCACCCGGGCCTGCGTCAGCGCCTCCTCTAGCACCGCGTATTCGGGTGATCGCTTCATGCTTAAATGGTAACAAGGCCCGCTGCCGGAGGCAGCTTCGAATTCTCCGGAATCGGCCTCAGATCCTTTCCGCTCGCGAGCCGATCTTTTTGCCTTATCAAAGCAAAACCCGTGAAAAATCCATAGGCTAGAAAACTTATCATTGACCTCGCTTTAAGAGCAATTTATGCTCCAGAGCATGGGGAACGTCGAGCATACGGTGGAGGACCTGAACGCGCTGGAAAGCCGCGTGGAGGATCTGCTGGGCGCTTTGAAACGTCTGCGCGAAGAAAACCGGTCCCTGCGCGCCAGTCAGGAATCTCTGGTTGCAGAACGCGCCAGCCTGGTGGCGAAAAACGAACAGGCCCGGACCCGGGTTGAAGCGATGATCTCCCGTCTGAAATCCCTGGAGCAAAGCTCTTGAGCAAAGAGGCGGTGACGGTCAACGTGCTGGATCGGGAGTACCGAATCGCCTGCGAACCCGGAGAGCGGCGCCAGCTGCTGGACGCTGCGGACCATCTGGACCAGCAGATGCGCACCATCCGCGACGGCGGCAACATCGTCGGGCTGGAAAAGGTGGCGGTCCTCGCCGGTCTGAATATCGCCAACGAGTTTCTGCAGAGCCAGAATCGGGAGGAGGCGCTGTCCAGCGGCGTTTCTGACCGCATCCGCGCCATCCGCGATCGTCTCGAAGCGGAAGACCTCTAACCAGCGCGTCGCCAACCGGGCGCCTGTCCAGCTTTCTGCATCTTTAAACGAGAACCCGTTGGCAGGTCTGGCCAGTGGTTCGTGGTAACATTGACCTGGGTTATCCTCTGCGGTGTTCGACAGTGAGCCAGCATTTGCCTTGACCCTAGTTATTGTGACCTCGGAGGATCCAGGTTCCATCCAGTGTGCATGTCTGCCATGAGCGGAAAGCCTAGGGCGTTACCCGGTTCCACCACCTGAACCCTCGGTTCAAGGTCGCTAACCTCACATCGGCACCAGCGGAGGATGCCTGCTAAAACCCCAGTTCAGCGAGACTCAATAAGGCGCGATCTGCGCCAGCGGCGGGCCCGCCTGGGCCGCGCCCGGCGGCAGGTTCTGAGCAGCCAGATCTGCCAGCACATCGCCGCGCTTCCCGAGTATCGTACGGCCCAGCACCTGGCTATGTATCTCGCCATCGGTTCCGAGGTAGATCTGGACCTGCTGCTGACAGGGGACCCGCCCCCCGCGGCGATCTGGCTGCCGCGGGTTGTCGACCAGCAAATGGTCTTCGCCGCCTGGCAGGCCGGCGAGCCGCTGGAGCAAACCTCTCTTGGCACCCGACAGCCGACGGCCGCTGCGCCGCTGCGCGAAGCGACCGCCGTGGACCTGGTCCTGCTGCCCCTGCTGGGCTTTGACGGCGCCGGTAACCGGCTGGGGCAAGGTGGCGGATACTACGACCGAACGTTTTCGTTTATGCTCCCGGAGCGTCGCCACACCCCCCAGCTGTGGGGTGTCGCTTTCGATTGCCAGCGGCTTGCCAGCATCGAAGCCGAGGCCTGGGACGTACCGCTGCATGGCGTGATCACGGACCAGGGCAGTCTTCGCTTTTAGGGGAAACATCGCGTGTCAGCAGAACTCAAGGTCGCGGTGGCCAAAGCCGCCATGGAACACCTCCGGGACGGCATGCGGCTGGGGGTCGGGACCGGCTCCACCGTCAACTGCTTTATCGACGAGCTGCTGGCTTCGCCGGTGCGCCTCGAAGCCATCTGCTCAAGTTCTGAAGCATCGACCGAACGACTGAACGCCGGCGGTCGCGACGTGCAGGCGCTCAACGACGTGGGCGATCTGGATCTTTACGTGGACGGCGCCGACGAGGTGGACCCGCACCGGCGCCTGATCAAGGGCGGCGGCGCCGCCCTGACCCGGGAGAAAATTGTCGCGGCCTGTTCCCGGCGCTTTGTCTGCATCGTGGACGACAGCAAGCTGGTCGATGTGCTCGGCCGGTTCCCCCTGCCCGTGGAGGTGATCCCCATGGCGCGCAGCTATGTCGCCCGGCAGCTTGTCGCGCTTGGCGGACGGCCGGAGTACCGCAGCGGCGTGGTCACCGATAACGGCAACCAGATCCTGGACGTGCATGGCCTGTCGATTGTGGACCCGCTGGCGCTGGAGCAGTCGATTAACGGGATTGCGGGCGTGGTAACCGTGGGATTGTTTGCCGCCCGGGGCGCGGATGAGGTGCTCGTAGCGAGCCCCAACGGCATCCGCCGCCTGCCGAAGCGAGGCTAGCCTGGATTGTTCATGAACGTCGGCTTGTCGATCGGCGTGGTGAGTGCAGATCGGGCTATCGTTCGCCAGACCATAGCACCGCCATGGTTGGCGGAGGATCGCTCGAGCTGCGCCACCACGGCGGGCGACAAGTCGGCAATCATAGCTAATCCAGGCTAAATCTGGCCGCGCATGATCAGCTGGCGTGACACGCTCGCCAGACCGCCGCGCACGGCAAACACCTGATAACCCATCTTGCTGAGGATAAACGCCGCGGAAGCGCTGCGTTCCCCGGTTTCGCAGTAGACCACCAGCGGTCCCTTAGCGTCGTTGGCGCCCATCTCCTCGCGCAGGCGAAACAGAGGCGCGTTCAGGCTTTCGCTCAGCCGGCGCTGCTGGTGTTCTTCTTTCATGCGCACATCGATCAGCGTGCCACCGGCTGCGACCAGCGCAGACGCCTGGCCCGGGCTCACCCAATCCACCACCGGGTGTTTCAGCAGCTCGCTGAAGTCGGCTTTTCCCAGCCGCATCAGCTGCCCCGCGGTGCGCGCCTTGACGGTGGCGTTACGCGGCTCATTGGAGGTGAGCGCGTCCTCGCCAAAGCTGTCCCCCTCGTTCAGCGTGGCGACGAGCTTTTCCTGGCCATCGATGTTTTTGTGCACCTGGAATTCGCCGTTTTTGATGACGTAAAAGTAATCCCCGTCTTCCCCCTCACTGATGACGGTGCGGCCGGGAATGACGGTGATGAGTTCAAAGCGCTCGAACATGCGCTCGATGTTGCCTGCCGGCAGCCGCAGCAGGGCCCGGCTATTCAGCATCTTGAATACCCAGCGGGCGGATTCGGCGCGGCCGTCGGGCAGCGTGAACTGGGAGGATCGGCTGATCTGGTCCCAGGTCACGACCTTTTCCAGGAAATTGCGATCAAACACCACGGACCGGGCGCCGACGCCTTTCACCACCGCCGTAAAGCGCCGCGGCTGAAAGTCGCCGATGGCGTAGCGGGTGCGGTCCGAGTCGGCGTGCAGCTCCCGTTCCCGCCCGTCGGCATAGCGACAGCTCACCGCGCCAGACAGCAGAAATACCGATTCGCCGTCGTTGTCCCCCTCCCGAAACAGCACGTCGTCCCGGGCATAGTCCCGGGACTCACCCTGCGGCGCGAGCATTTCCAGATGGGCCTCCAGCAGCGTATCCAGCGGATAGAGCCGGGCCAGTGTTTTTGTATCGACTGACATTGTTACCCCAATCCCCTGATTACTATCCGCTTTTTCGCTGCCCGGATCAATATCCGGTTGCCGTGGAAGAAGCTCAAGGGCCGCCGCGGTGGGAAACGCCGGGCAAAAAAAAAGCCCGCAAGGATGCGGGCTTTGGGGTCGATTGCAGGCGGCCTTAGCGCTTGGAGTACTGCGTGGCTTTGCGCGCCTTGTGCAGGCCCACCTTTTTGCGCTCCACTTCCCGCGCGTCGCGGGTGACAAAACCCGCCTTGCGCAGCTCGGGCCGCAGCGTGTCGTCGTATTCCATCAGCGCGCGGGTCACGCCCATGCGGATGGCGCCGGCCTGGCCGCTGGCCCCACCACCTTTCACGGTTACGTTGATATCGAAGCGCTCCGTGAGGCCAGTCAGCTCGAGCGGCTGACGGACGATCATGCGCGAAGTCTCGCGCCCGAAATACTCGTCCAGCGGCTGCCGGTTGACCAAAATGGCGCCCCGTCCCGGGCGCAGAAAAACGCGAGCGGCGGAAGACTTGCGCCGACCCGTGCCGTAATACTGTTCAATTGCCATAGCTGACCTCGGTTACAGCTCGAGCGCTTCAGGCTGCTGAGCGGTGTGGGGGTGTTCCGCGCCGCGGTACACCTTCAGTTTGCGAAACATGGTTCGGCCCAGCGAATTTTTGGGCAGCATGCCCTTCACCGCGGTCTCGATCACCCGCTCCGGCTGCCGTGCAAGCAGCGTTTCCAGATTCGTAGATTTCAGATTGCCGATGTAGCCGGTGTGCCGGTGATACATCTTGTCCTGCATCTTTTTGCCGGTGACGCCGATCTTCTCTGCGTTGACCACGACGATGTAATCGCCGGTGTCCACGTGGGGCGTGTACTCGGGCTTATGTTTACCCCGCAGCCGTCGGGCCACTTCACTGGCCAGACGCCCCAGGGTTTTTCCGTCGGCGTCGACGATGTACCAGCTGCGTGATACCTCGTGCGCCTTGGCGCTGAACGTTTTCATTGGGATTTAGGTCCCGGCGGTCGACATAAGGGCGGGAATACTACTGAAAGCCCGGGGGCAAATCAAGACGTGCGCGAGGGGCGTCATTGCCCCCCGCTAACGCTTTTCAAAACAACAGGTTAGGCCTGCCAGCAGGGTTTGTCCTAGTCCAGCGAATAGACCAGATTCACCGTGGTAACAAAATCGCTGTTGTTGGCCGGATCATCTACGTCCGTGTTGTGGCGGATCTCGTAGGCCACCTGCAGGCCAAAGTTGCTGGCAATGTCCGCCGTTAGCGCGGTGACATTCTTGGCAAACGTATTGTCGGAGCCGGCCTCGACCAGCAGGTTATTGCTCAGCGTGGCGTTGTCGCTCAGCACCCATTCGTAGCCGAGCTTGCCGCGCAAAATGGGATCGGTTGCCGTCTCGCCAGTACCGCGCAGCTCCGCGCGCCGGTAGCCGAGGCCAATTTCGCCGTTGAGCTTGTGCACATCATTGTTGAACAGCTCCCGGCCATAACCGGCGGCCAGCGTGGCCTGGTTTTCAAACTGGCTGAAGTCATCGTCCTCGTAGCGCAGCGAACCAAACCAGTAACTGGTCTCGCTGATCTTGTAGTCGCTCTGGCCATACACCTCAAATCGATTGGCCGTGTCCTCGCCGTTTTCGCTGCTGTTGAGGATGGCCAGCCCCAGCAGGTGCCGCCACTGGTTCATGTTGTTGACCAGCTCGCCGGTGATGTTAATGGTCTCCGTATCCGCATTACCGCGCTGGGACACGATGCCCAGACCGCCCTTGCCTGACCAGCCCAGTTCTTCATCTTGCGCGGCGACCTGCACCGACCAGCCCGCAGCCACTGCGCCAATAACCAGCAATCGATTGAATTTCATGAGTTTCTCCAAAGTTTTTTCGATGGGGGGAAGCGCCGCTATTGAGCAGAAAAGTCGGTAAAAAGTCCAGCACCTTGCACGCTCGTTCACAACGCCCTCGTTTAGAATGAACCCATGAATGAAGCCACCGCCCCGTTCCGCATCCCCAACCCCGTCGACCAGGCCCTGTCCCAGGTGGATCGCGCCCTGCGCACGTGCTTTGCCCGCAGCCCCGGCAGCAGCGATTCGCCGGCCCAGGGCCTGCCGGAGCCGGAGCTCAGCGATGCGAACCGCCGCCATGCCGCGGGACTGATGCGCATCAACCACGTGGGGGAGGTCTGCGCCCAGGCCCTCTACGACGGCCAGGCCCTGTGGGCGCGCCGTCCGGAGGTGGAGGCTCAGCTGCGCTCAGCTGCGGAAGAGGAAACCCGTCACCTGAACTGGTGCGATGAGCGCCTCAAGGCCCTGGGCGCGGCGCCCAGTCTGCTCAATCCCCTGTGGTATGCCGGCAGCTTTGTCCTCGGCACCATCGCCGGCATCGCCGGTGACCCCTGGTCTCTGGGCTTTGTGGTGGAAACCGAACGCCAGGTGGAAGCTCACCTGAAGGAACACCTTGAGCGGCTGCCGGAGGCGGACGAGCCGAGCCGCTCAGTGGTGCGCCAGATGATTGAAGACGAAGCGCGCCACGGCACCGAGGCGAAAGAGGCCGGCGGCGAAACGCTGCCCGCGCCGGTGCGCGGCGCCATGGCCGCCACCGCCCGGGTCATGAAGCTCCTGGCTTACCGGATCTGACGATCGCATCCGCCATGCCGACGCAGCATCCCCTGAGTCAGCCCCCGGTGCCGGAGGTCCGCACACCCCGGCTGCTGCTCCGGGGCCACAAGCTGGAAGATTTCGACGCCTTCGCGGCCATGCAGGGTGATCCGGCGGTGATGCGCTACATCACCGGCCAACCCCTTTCGCGGGACCAGGCCTGGCAGAAGTTCTCCCGCAGCCCCGGCCACTGGCACCTGCGCGGCTTTGGGTACTGGATTGCCTGTGACGCCGAAACCGGTCAGTTCCTGGGGGAGCTTGGCTTTTCGGATTTTGAGCGGGACCTTGAGCCCAGTCTCCGCGGTTGTCTGGAAGCCGGCTGGCTGCTGCAGCGCTCCGCCCACGGCCGGGGCCTGGCAACGGAAGCGGTTTCCGCCGCCATTACCTGGGCGGGGGAACATTTTCCAGACCGGTCCATCGTCTGCATGATCAGCGACGACAACGCGCCATCCCTGCGAGTGGCAGAAAAATGTGGCTTTGCGCCCTGGACCACCTCCCGCTACCACGGCGAGGTCGTAAACCTGTACCGCTGGGCCAGCGACACGTGAGAGGAACCGGCCCCAAGGGCCGTCCATCTGGTCAAAGCAACGCTCAACCGGTGCGCGCCGCGGAACGATTCTGAGGCGGCAACCGTTAACGTTATTTATACCTCTCGCGTTTACATTGGCGCCGGGCGGGCAACCCGACCCGGCGTCAGGGTTTGCACCCCCCGGGTAATTAAGCTACAAATCGAGGCGGGAAGGAGCGACCCGGAGCGCGTGCAGAGGCGGTAAGGCCGCGCTGGTGGCAGGGGTAGCCATTAGGAATCTGCGTTTGCTCGGAGATTGCTTTTAAAAAAGGGGCGCAAGGACTTGGATCAAAGATCGTATAACGAGGGCTTTTTCAAATTCGACGAAACTTCAGTCGATCGGTTTTTGGAAAAGTGTCATCGACGCAAGTATCCCAACAAGACACCCATCATTCGGCCGGGGGACCTGGCCGATACGCTGTTCTACGTGATCGAGGGATCGGTGACGGTCAGCGTCGAGGATGAAGAAGGCCACGAGCTGATTCTGGCTTACTTGAATCCCGGCAACTTCATCGGCGAGATGGGCCTTTATATGGAACCGGAACGGCGTGAGGTCATGGTACGCACGCGCACCCCGTGTGAACTGGCGCAGATCAGCTACGGCAAGCTGGGGCAGCTGTTTCAGAACGAGCTGGTGGACGACTGTCCGCACATTCTCTACGCCATTGGCCGGCAGCTCACAGATCGTCTTCTCCACACCTCCCGCAAGGTGCGGCGGCTGGCGTTTATGGACGTGCAGGGCCGCGTGGCGCGAACGCTGCTGGACCTGACGCAGGAGCCGGACGCCATGACCCACCCCGACGGCATGCAGATCAAGGTATCCCGCCAGGAAATCAGCCGCATTGTGGGCTGCTCCCGGGAGATGGCCGGCCGGGTCTTAAAGGGCCTGGAAGAAGAAGGCATGATCAACGTCAGCGGCAAGACCATCGTGGTGCTGCAGGGGCTGGCCCGCTAGGGGTCAGGCCCAACCCGGGCCGCGCGTCAGTCGATCAGCGTCGGCACCGGCAGATCAAACAACGTGGCCAGCGCCACGCCCGGGTCCGGCTGGCGCATCAGCGACTCCCCAACGAGAAACGCCGGGACGCCGGCGCCGCGCAGTCGCTGCACGTCAGCGCGCTCACCAATTCCACTTTCCGTCACCAGCAGCTGCTCCGGCGACAGGTTTGGCGCCAGCTGAAGGGTGGTCTGAAGGCTGGTCTCAAAGGTCTTGAGGTTCCGGTTGTTGACCCCAATCAGCCGGGGACCGAGCGCCTGGGCCCGCTCCAGCTCCTCCGCATCATGCACCTCGATCAGCACATCCAACGTCAGCTCCCGGGCCAGCGTGTAAAGCTCCAGCAGCGCAGCATCTCCCAAAGCCGCCACGATGAGCAGCACACAGTCAGCTCCCAGCACGCGGGCTTCATAGACCTGGTAGGCGTCGATGGTGAAGTCTTTGCGCAGCGCCGGCAGCGTCACCGCATCGCGGGCCGATTTCAGATAATCGTCGTGGCCCTGAAAAAAACGTTCGTCCGTTAGCACCGACAGGCAGGCCGCGCCGCCGCGCTCATAACTTTTTGCCAGCGCCGGTGGATCAAAATCGGCGCGTATCAGCCCCTTGCTGGGCGAGGCTTTTTTGATTTCGGCAATCACCGCCGGAGTACCCTGCGCCACGAGGGTCTCCAGGCGCTGCACAAAACCGCGGGTTGGCGGCAGGTCCTCCGCCCGGGCGCTCAGCTCCCGCAGCGACAGCCGCTCCGCCCGCTCCGCGACTTCCCCCGCCTTGTGGCGAAGTATGGTGTTGAGCACGTTCTCAGCCATAGATCTTCAGCTGCTGGCGGCCCCTTCCCGGGCCAGCTGTCGGGTGAGGTCCGCGAGCTGCTCAAGCCGCTCCCAGCCCGCCCCTTCGTTCTGCAGGTGCCGCGCCGCCGCGACTCCGGCCGCAAAGTCCTCCGCAAGGCCGGCCACGTAAAGGGCGGCACCGGCATTCAGCGCCACGACGGCCGCCGCGGGCCCCAGGCTGCGGGTGAGCGAGTCCTTCACCAGCTCCAGGCTGGTCCCGGTGCCGTTGGCGTGGATCTGATCCAGCGCCACGCGTACCCCGTGATCTTCCGGGTCGATGGTCCATTCGCGAAGCTCCCCGGCACGGAATTCTGCCACCTGGGTCGGCGCTGACGGGCTGATCTCATCGAGGCCGTCGTCCGCGTGCACCACCATCACGTGTTCGGCGCCGAGGCGCCCCAGCACTTCCGCCACCGGCCGCACCCAGCGCCGGGAGTAAACGCCCATCACCTGGCGCCGTACGCCGGCGGGGTTGGTCATCGGCCCCAGCAGGTTGAACAGGGTGCGCACCCCAAGCTCTTTGCGCACCGGCACAGCGTGGCGGGTAGCGCCGTGGTGGGCCGGCGCGAACATGAAGCCGACGCCGACGGCCTCAACGCACTGCGCCACCTGCTCCGGCGTGAGCTCAAGCGACAGCCCGGCCGCTTCCAGCAGATCGGCGCTGCCGCTGTTCGACGATACAGAGCGATTGCCGTGTTTCGCCACGTGGGCTCCGCCGGCCGCGGCCAGAAAGGCACAGGCGGTGGACACATTGAAAGTGCCGACGCCATCACCGCCGGTACCGCAAGTATCGATCAGATGGGGCAGCTCAGCATTGACCGGGGTGGCGCGCTCGCGCATCACCGCCGCGGCGGCGGCAATTTCCTCGACCGTTTCGCCTTTGGTGCGCAGTCCAAGGAGAAAAGCGCCAATCTGGGCCGGCGTCGCCGCGCCGTCCATGATGGTGTTCATGGCCTCGGACATCTGCGCGGCAGTCAGGTTCTCGCGCTGCGCGATGTGCTCCAGCACCTCACGCATGGCAGCTCACCTCAAGCGCCAGGAAGTTCCGCAGCAGGTCGTGGCCGCAGCGGGTCAGGATCGACTCCGGGTGAAACTGAACCCCTTCCACCGCCAGCTCGCGATGGCGAAAGCCCATGATCTCCTCCCGCGCCCCGGCGCCGTTGACGGTCCAGGCGGTGACCTCAAGCGCTTCCGGCAGGGAATCGCCGGCGACGATCAGCGAGTGGTAACGCGTTGCCTCAAAAGGCTGCGGCAGACCGGCAAAAACGCCCTGCCCCGCGTGGTGGATCAATGACGTTTTGCCGTGCATCACGCGCTGGGAGCGCACCACCTGACCACCGAACGCCTCGCCGATGCACTGATGTCCGAGACACACGCCAAGCAGGGGCACCCGGCCGGCAAACTGGCGCACCACCGCAAGGGAGATGCCGGCCTGGGCCGGGGTGCAGGGTCCGGGCGAAATCACAATACGCTCCGGTGCCAACTGCTCGATCTCTTCGAGCGTAATCTGGTCGTTGCGGTGGGTCACCACGTCCGCACCAAGCTCGCCCAGATACTGGACAAGGTTGTAGGTGAACGAGTCGTAGTTGTCGATCATCAGAAGCATCGGGCGATTATGCCCCAAGCTCTGGCGGGAACCTCAATTTATTTGCGCGGCAGAAAGGGAGCCTATTGCACTGACCGGGGTCGCCGGTCCGGCTGCGCCGCCTGCGCCACCCGCCCGAACTGCGCAACCTGGGCGACCGTGGCGACGGGGCGAGGGTCCGGCTTGTGCAGCTGCCGCCGGCGCCAGAGATCAAAATCTTCCACGTTCATGGGTTGGGCCAGCTCCGGCCCCTGACCGAGGGTACAGCCCAGCGCTAGCAGCCCCTGCACGACGGCCTCGTCGGCAACGCCGGTGGCGACGACGCGGGAATTGAGTGATTCGCCCATGGCAAGCACCGACGATACCACCGCGGCGCTGCCCAGCTTGGTCATCAGGTCCCGGGTAAATTCCGGCGCGATGCGCAGCTCCGCCACCGGATAGTCGCGAATCAGCCGGAGCGCAGAAAGACCGGCGCCGAACCGGTCGATGGCGACGGAAATGCCAAAATCCCGGAACGCCCGCAGCGTCGGATTCACCGCCCCACCGGCCTGCATCAGGCTGGTCTCGTCAAAGGCCACGCAGAGCTGTCCAAGCGGTACCTTCCGCTTAGCCAACCGCTGGCTCAGCAGCTGAATCAGCTGCGGCTGCCCCAGCAGACCCGGGGTGGCGCTCAGCGTGAGACGGGGCTTGTAGCCGTTCCAGGTGGTCAGCAGCTGCGCCACCTGATCAAATTCATACACCGCCAGCACGTCTGTGAGATTGGCTCTTTCCGCCATCTCGTGCACCTGGCTGGCCGAAATGAGGCCATGCTCCGGATGCTGCCACTGGACCCGCAGCTGAGCGCCGAGGCAAGCGCCGCTGCGCAGGCACAGCTGCGGCTCGAGAGTCATGGACAGATTGCTGTTTCCGGTAAAGCTCTGCGTCAGTTCGTCTGCCAGCGCGCTGGGACCCGGCTCGCTGGTGGCCGCCCCGCTGTAGACCTGCACTCCACCCCCCTGGCGAAAGGCCCGGGTCATGGCCTGCCCGGCGGCATCCAGGATGGCCGGGTGGCAGTCTCCGTGCTGGGGAAACAGCGCGAGGCCGAGCGAAACGTTGGTCGCCAGCTGCACACCGTCGAGCTCAAAAGCCTCACTCAGCCGCCGGCAGAGTTTCTCCGCCACGCAGGTGGCCTCAAGCGCCCCGCCCACGCCCGGCAGCAGCACGGCAAACTCCTCACCCTCCAGCCGCGCCACCGTGTCCGCCTCCCGAACCCCGGCGGTCAGCCGCTCGACACTCTCACTCAGCAACGCGTCGGCGCTCAGCGTGCCGAACACCGCCTGGATGCTGCGAAAGTCATCGAGCCGCAGCCGCAGCGCGGCAAAACACCGCTGGTGGCGGCGCGACTGGCGCAGCTCCTGCTGCACCCGATCAACAAACAGCGCGCGGTCGGGAAGTCCGGTGAGAGTGTCGTACATGTTAAGTATTATCGTTAAGCCGGCCCCCCGCTAAAACCGCCAACCAGGGACCGACCCCAATCGTTACAGGTGTGTCCACTTGTTACCTGCGGTTACATCCGGTTACCCGAGGTAACAGGAAAAAATCAGTTTAGTTGCTGAGGGTAGTGGCGTAAGCGAACGACCGGGAGGCCTTGCAGCGGAGTTAAACGGACCGAAGGGAGTCATC
>JBCCVP010000137.1:0-14508 GCA_039195135.1 Pseudomonadota bacterium
AACCAGCGCTACGTAATATGTTGGTCGGATTGTCCCAGTGCCGTACGGCGGTGTTGAGGTCCCGCTGCGGCTGCGTCTCGTTGATGATCAAGGTAGCGGTAATGACCACCGTCACCGCCAGCAGATACACGGCCAGATAGACGGACTGATCAAACAGAAACTGGGTGATCACCACAAAGTACGCCAGGGAAATGATCAGAAACACATCGCGGCGTTTGAACGTTTCCGACAGCTTGAGCGCCAGCATCGTGCACAGCAGCGCCACGCCGGCCTGGCGCCCGAGGACCGTGCCGAAACTGGCCACGATCCCCGCGATGCAGGTGAGCGTTACCAGCAGCCGCAGCCAGCCCGGCATGGGCTTGCGCCGGGCCACGTAGTGGCTACCCCGTTCCACCACGGCGAGCAGAAACACAAACGGCAGCCAGCCTGGCAGACGTCCCAGGTGCGGCGCCACGGCCAGCGCCATGGCGCCCACGAGCCACAGAAAAGTCAGCCGGTCCGGGGCTGGCTTCAGGTCGGAAATTCGGCCAAAGCTTGCAGACATTGGTGCTGATGAACCGGGCCGTGATCGGGCCCTAGCGAGACATGAGGGAGGACCAGTTCGTAGGCCAGGTCCTGCTTTTCGGCTTCTAAAATCCAGCGGCAGAGGCGCGCCAGACGCTGTTCCCGGTCCAGCTCCGGGAGCTGGTCATAGCTCAGCTGGAGGCGGGTACTGCGGTGGTCGGAAAACGTTTTCGTGACCAGGTCTTCGCTGCGGGCCAGAATTTTCCAGGCCACGGACCGGGATGGATCTCCGGGCTGATAATCCCGCAGGCCGGACCACTCCTCGTCACCGCTGCGCTCCGGGTGCCCGCTGCCCCGATCGTGGCCCAGGGGCAGCGGTGGCGACTCATCTTCGGGGCGCGGATACACCAGGCACCGCGTGTCCGGCTCGATCCAGCTCCAGGCGTAGAACATGCCGACGGGAAAGGTGGTGTGCAGCCGCGAGCGGGGAAGACTGAGCCAGCCCCGTTTCGGCGCCGGCACAACAATGCCCAGGTCGGCGCGGCCCTGGGCGGTCAGATGGGTGAAGGTGGGTGGGCCACCGGCCCGCGCCCAAACCATGGGCCGCGGTGCACCGGCCGGGTTCAGCAGCGTGACGGCAAACACGGCGTCGCTGCCGGCAAATACCGGTTCCGCCGAAACCTGCACCACCTGCAGACCGGCGAGATTGCGCACCGTGTAGATGGGCACCAGCAGGCCCAGGGCACCCAGCAGGAAGGTGAACAGCAGCGCCATATTGTTGTTGTAGTTGAGCGCCCCCAGCAGGAGCACCAGGAGCACCAGGCCAAAAAACAGGCCAAAGAGCGTCGGCAGGATATACACCCGGCGCCGGTCGATGGTGATCGGCAGCGTCTGCGGCGCCTTGTGGGGGCCGAACTTCTGCAGCAGCCGATAGACCGTATCGAGGCTGTCTCTGCCGAGGATGTTGAGGCCGGCCATGGCGTCAGATCAGGGCACGGGGACCTGGTCAAGCATCTGCGTGCACAGATCCTGCTGGCTCACCGTCGCGTCCAGGCCAAGGCGCAGGCGGTGGGCACAGACCGACGGAAAAACTGCCTGCACGTCCTCCGGCATCACGTGGTCGCGGCCGTCCACCAGCGCCCAGGCGCGGCTGCAGGCCAGCGCCGCGAGCGCGCCCCGGGGGGACAGCCCGGTGGCGATGCCGGGAAAGTTGCGACTCGCAGAGACCAGGGCCTGCAGGTAGTCCAGCAGCGCTTCAGAGACGTGCACCCTGAGTGCGAGCTGCTGCAGGGTCTTCAGGTCTGCTGGCGTAAGCAGCGACTGCGCGTCCCGCAGCAGCTGCTGCCGGTCCTGCTGCTGAAGCAGCTGCCGCTCCGCTTGGGGGTCCGGATAGCCCATATGAATGCGCATCAGAAATCGGTCCAGCTGGGAATCGGGCAGCGGAAAGGTGCCGGACAGGTCCACCGGGTTCTGGGTGGCGATCACAAAAAACGGTGTCGGCAGGGGCCGGGACTCGCCTTCCACCGTCACCTGCCGTTCCGCCATCGCCTCCAGCAGGGCGCTCTGGGTTTTCGGTGTCGCCCGGTTGATCTCGTCCGCGAGCACCAGCTGGGAAAAAATGGGTCCGGGATGAAAGTCGAAAGATTCCCGCTGCCGGCTGTAAACCGTCACACCAAGAATGTCCGCGGGCAGCATGTCGCTGGTGAACTGGATGCGCTGGTAGTCCAGGCCCGCGGTGACCGCCAGGGCCTGGGCCAGGGTCGTTTTGCCCATGCCTGGCATGTCTTCGAGGAGAAGGTGACCGTTGGCGACCAGACAGGTAGCGGCCAGCTTGATCACCGATGATTTGCCAACGACAATACCGTTGATCTGGTCCAGGGCTTCCGCCAGCCGGCCCAGAGCCACTTCGTCGCCGGCCACGGCACTGGTGGCCACTTTAACTTGCTGTTCCATGTCGTCCTGACTCCTGGTTTGTTATGCCGCCAGCTCTCCAAAGTCCCCGTCGCGGCGCGCAGCCCGGTCCTCGACAGATCGTCGGCCGCAAAGCGATTCCGCTTAAGCCGGCCCGCGCGGGCGCTGCGCGCTGATGGCGCGGATCGCACCGGGGGCCGGCGCACCGCGTCAGGTCTTCCAACCACAGCACGCCCTGGTCGGTTTCATCGCCGGCCTCATCGCATTGTCCGGCGCGCGCCTGTTTGTGTCCACCGGCCTGCCCCTGTTTGGGGACGAGGCATTTTACTGGCTGGAAAGCCGGCATCTGGCCTGGGCCTTCTCCGATCTGCCGCCGGCCACCGCGGCCGGCATCTTTCTCAGCAGCAGCGCCGCGGGACAAAGCTATCTTGGCGTGCGTGTGTTTTTTGTGTTGCTCAGCACAGTGTGGCCCCTGCTGATCTATGGGCTGAGTCGGCAGCTGGGAGCGGGGCAGGGTGCCGCGCTGGTGGCGGGGCTCCTGGGGGCGGCGCTGCCCACGGCGGGGCTGCTGGCGCCTTTTGCGCTGCCGGTCGTGCTGCTGAATACGGCTTGGCTGTTGGCCGCCTGGCTGCTGGCGGCGCAGCTGACGACGCCGGCCACCTGGCGCTGGCTGGCGCTCGGGGCGGTGCTGGCGGTTGCTGTGCTCACCCACTACCGCGCCCTGCCGCTGCTGGCGGGTGTTGGAATACTGGTGCTCTATGCGTCAACGCTGCGGCGCCAGCTTCGGACCCCGGGTCCCTGGCTGGCGCTGATTCTCATCGGGGCCGCCGCCTGGCCGCAGGTCACCTTTAACTTGACGCAGGATTTTGCGGCCCTGAGCTTTCAGTTTGTGGATCGCCATCCGTGGCAGTTCGACCTGAAGGGGCTGCGCCTGCCGCTGATCGATCTTGTTCTGCTGACGCCGGTGCTTGCGTGGCTGATGCTGCGGCTGCTGTGGCGCCTGCTGCGGAATCCGGCTGGGCCTGGCCACGCCGTACCGGCAGCGCTGGGTTTGATTCCGCTTGCGATCTACTGGCTGGCGTCACCCTGGGTTGATACCGACCGCGTGAGCTTTCACTGGACCCTCGGCGCTTGGCTCACGCTCTGCGCAGGCCTGCCGCCGGTGCTTCAGCCCTGGCTCGCGGGAGGCCGGCTGCGTCGCGGGCTGCTGGCGCTGACCATCACATTCGGGCTGGCCGCCGCCATCACTCTGCAGCTTCTGTGGGTCAGCAGCGCACGCAACCCCGAAGTTCCGCTGGCCAGCGGCGACCTGGTGTCGGACAACTTCCTGGGCTGGCCGCAGGCCGCAGACCGAGCGCGGCGGCTGGCCGAGGAGTACAACATCGGCACCCTCGCCGGCGACTATTTCATGCCGGCGGCGCAGCTCTCGTTTGAGCTTGGGCAGGAGGTCTACGCGTTGGATCATCCGCTGAACCACAAGCACGGCCGGGACCAGCAGCTGGCTATCTGGGCGCTGGATCGGGTGCCGCCGGGAGAGCGGGCGCTGCTGGTCTCGGAAATCTCGGCGCTGGACTTCGCCCGCCAACCCGCCTGGAACCGGGCCGTCTGCGAGCAGTTTCCCGGCGCTGCGGTGGTGGCCCGGCTGGACCTTTTCGGCGGCCGCAAAACCTTTCTTTTCTGGCTGCTGGACCCGCACCGGACGGGTGCCTGTAATCCGCCGGCCTACTGGTATCTCGACGTGCCCCGGCCGCGGGCTGCCGTGGATGGCCGCTTTGAGGTGATCGGGTGGGCCTTTGAGGATGGTCAGGGAGTGGCCGCGGTAGAGATTCTCCACGCGGATGGGACGGTGAGCCCCGCCGAATACGGCCTGGCGCGGCCGGGAGTGGTTCCGTTTTTTGGTGACGTGCGAAGCCCGAATCATCCGGCGGTCGGTTTTCGGGCCGAACTGGACGCGGGCCGCTGGGCACCGGGGGCGCATGAGCTTCGCCTGCGGGTGATCGAGGTGGACGGCTCAAGCGTGGTTTCGCCGCCTTTCACGGTGCTTCGGTCACCCTAGTGCGACGCAACACGCCCGCGCTTCGCCGTTGACCTCATTACCGCTCGGCGATACCATTCGCCGGTTATGTCGCGGGACTTTCCAGCCCAAGTGGATCCCTGGCGCATGGCAGAAGCCGGTCGCGGCTTTTCCGGGACCTGGCCCGTTGACCGCTTCGAGCGGCTGGCCACGCTGCTGGAGTCGCCGGTGGACGGCGAGATCACGTTCTCGGTGCAGTTCGACTGCGATGATCTCCGGCTGCCCTTCGCTGACGTACAGGCGAGCGGACAGGTGCCGCTGCGCTGCCAACGAACGCTGGAGCGGTTTCTTCTGCCACTGGCGGTGAAGTCCCGTCTGGGGCTGATCCGCGAGGACGGCGAGGCGGCGTCGCTACCCGATGATCGGGAGCCGCTGGTGGTTGTCGAGGGCGCGGTGGCGCTGATGTCGATCGTCGAGGACGAAGTGATCCTCGCGCTGCCGCTGGTGCCGGTGAGCACCGAGGATGTGGTCGAAGAGACCTTCGGCCCCGCCGCGGACGCGGTGGGCGACGGGGAAGCACCCAACCCGTTTGCGGTGCTGGAACAACTGAAGAAAAACTAGCGCCGGTGGCGCCGTCTCGCAGACGGCGGGGCCGGTAGACAATAAATAGAACGCTCCTGGGTCGCAGGCTCAAGGGCACGGACAGAAAATCTGGAGTACCACCATGGCAGTTCAAAAAAGCCGCAGAACCCCTTCGACCCGGGGCGCCCGTCGAGGCCACGACAAACTGAAGAAGCCGGCCCTGTCGATCGACCCGACCACCGGTGAAACGCATCTGCGTCACCACGTAACCGCCGACGGCTACTACCGTGGCCGCAAGGTTGTGGACACCGCGCCGGAGATTGAAGAAGAGGAAGACTGACCGTCTTTCCTAGCGGAGTCCTGGCCACCGGCCGGGCCAGCCCGCAACGATGAATCAGATCACGGTAGCCGTGGATGCTCCCGGCGGAGACCGGGGGGAAGCCGCGACGCTGCCCGGGTGCGTTCTCGCGCTCGAGGAAGACCCGGCGCTGCACCTGCAGCTGGTCGGGTCCGATCGCTCCCTCGAGCCGTGGCAGAGCCAGCTCATCGAATCCCAGGCGGAACGGATCAGCGTTGTTCCCAGCGATGAGGTCGTCGCCATGGATGAGTCGGTGGGGGACGCCCTGCGCCGCCGTACCCGCTCGAGCATGGGGCGGGCCCTGCAGCTGGTGTTTGAAGGAAGCGCCGGCGCCATGGTCAGCTCCGGCAACACCGGCGCGCTCATGGCCCTTGCCCGCAGCCTGCTGAAGATGCTGCCTGGCGTGGAACGCCCCGCCATCTGCGCCGCGCTGCCCTCGCGCCAGGGCCATACGCTGGCGCTGGACCTGGGCGCCAACGCAACTGTCGAAGCGGATCACCTCTACCAGTTTGCCCACATGGGCGTGGCCCTCGCGCGCGTTTCCCGGGATTCGGAAAACCCGCGCGTCGGGCTGCTGAATATCGGCACCGAGTCGCTCAAGGGCAACGATACGGTGCGCCGGGCCAACCAGCTGCTCAGTGCGACTCAGCTCAACTACCAGGGTTATGCCGAGGGCCACGACATTTTTCTGGCGGACCTCGACGTGGTGGTATGTGACGGCTTCAGCGGCAACGTGGCGCTGAAGTGCAGTGAGGGAATTTCCAAGCTGGTATTCGAAGAATTGAACGGGCTCAAGCAGAGCAGCCTGACCGGCCGCGCAGCCGCCGCCGCGGCCCGGCCCGCGTTTCAGATGCTGAAAACCCGATTCGATCCCAATCGCTATAACGGGGCGTCGCTGCTGGGTCTGAGCGGTGTGGTCGTGAAAAGCCACGGTTCCGCGGGCCCGGAGGCGTTCGCCAACGCGATCAGCACCGCTGCCCAACAGGCCCGAGGGGCGCTGGCGGATCGGATCAGCGCCGAGCTGGTCGATCTCCTCTAGCCGCCCGTTCCGCCTCCAGTCTTTGCGCCGAACGATCCGGTTCGGGGTACAATTCGCGTTGGATCTGAGCATCAAACCGCCGCGTCGGCCCAAGAGCATTTGCGCGGCGGTTTCTTGATAACAACCAGGGGATCTGCGGCTGTGCCTTACTCCACCATTCTCGCCACCGGCAGTGCGCTGCCCGAACGCGTTCTGAGCAATGCGGATCTCGAAGACATGGTCGACACCACCGACGAGTGGATCGTTTCCCGCTCGGGGATTCGCGAGCGGCGCATCGCGGCGGAAGGTCAGACCACCTGCGACCTGGCGGAGGGGGCTGCCCGGCAGGCGCTGGCAGACGCCGGCGTCAAGCCGAGTGAACTCGACGCAATCATTGTGGGGACCACCACGCCGGATCTGGTTTTCCCCAGCACCGCGTGCCTGCTGCAGGCCCGGCTGCAAACTTCCGGGTGCCCCGCCTTTGACGTAAATGCTGCCTGTTCCGGGTTTATGTACGCCCTCGGCGTAGCGGATCAGTTTGTCCGCGCGGGGACCGCCCGCCGGGTGCTGGTGGTGGGCGCGGAGACGCTGTCACGGATCGTCGACTGGGCCGATCGCACCACCTGCGTGCTGTTCGGTGACGGTGCCGGCGCGGTGGTGCTCGGGGCCAGTCAGGAGCCGGGCATCCTGTCCACCCACATGCATGCAGCGGGGGAACACGCAGACCTGCTGAACACCGAGGTGGGCGTGTCCTGCGGCTTCGCCGAAGGGGTGCAGGGCGGGGCGGCGATTCGGATGAAAGGCCGGGAAGTTTTCAAAATGGCCGTGCAGACCCTAGGCGATCTAGTGGATGAAACCCTCGAAGCGAACGGGCTTGGCCGGTCCGACGTCGACTGGCTGATTCCCCACCAGGCTAACTACCGCATCATCAAGGCCACTGCGAAAAAACTGAACCTGCCGATGGAGCGGGTGATCGTCACCGTCGACCGTCACGGCAACACCTCGTCCGCCTCGGTCCCGCTTGCGCTGGACGAGGCAGCCCGGTCGGGCAAACTCAAGCGTGGTGAGCTGCTGCTGCTTGAGGCCTTCGGCGGCGGGTTTACCTGGAGTTCCGCGCTGGTTCGGTACTGACCGCAGCGGGTATCAGCGATGGGGACGGCATTCGTTTTTCCGGGCGAGCATCACACGCAGCTGAAGGCGCTGGCGGAGCTGACCGGTGACTTTGCGGAAATCCAGGCGACGTTTCGGGAAGCGTCCCGGCGCCTGGACAGCAAGCTCTGGGATCGTTTTCAGAACGCTTGGCCGGATCGGCCGGAAGAGCCCCAGGTAGCCCTCCCGCTCGCGGTAACCTGCGGCATTGCCGTGTGGCGTATCTGGCGGGAGATCGGCGGTCCGCTGCCCGAGATGATGGCCGGGCAGGGGGTGGGGGAAATCTCCGCGATGATCGCTGCCGGCGCGTTGGAACTGGAGGACGGCGCGTGGCTCGCGGCGCAGCAGGGGAACCTGCTGGCGCAGGCCCAGGGTCCCCGGGGCGGCGCCATGGCTGAGTTTCGGGGCGTCGATCCGGAACGGTTGCAGGCCATGAGCACCCTGGCCGCCGAAGGCGACCCGCTGGATATCGTGATCATCAACGGACCGCTGCACGTCATCGTAGCGGGAACCCACGCTGCCGTGACCCGTATGGTGGCGATGGCGGAGGCGGCCCATGCACGCTACGCCGAGCGCCTGCCATTGCCGCTCGCCAGCTGCGGGCCGCTCACCGAGGCGGCGGCCAGTTCCCTGACGGAGGTGATCCGCAAGCTGCCGTTCAAGGCCCCGCAGGTGCCGGTGCTGCAGGCCGCCGGTGTTGAAGTGCACGTCGACCCGGAGGAAATGCGACGGGCGCTGATCGACCGCCTGACCGCCACCCTGGACTGGGGCGCCTTGCTCACCTACCTGACTCAGTTCGGCATCAGCCGGGTCGTGGAGTGTGGACCCGGCGGCATGCTGTCACAGGTGCCACCGCCGGCCGACGGCGGGCTTGAGATTATGACGCTGGCCGACACCGCTGGCCTGCATATGACTTTAATGGAGATGGAAGCATGACGGACTTGAGTTCCCAGGTGGCCCTCGTCACCGGCGCGTCCCGCGGCATCGGTGCGGCAATTGCGCAGGGCCTGGCGGCGGCCGGTGCGAAGGTGCTGGGTACCGCGACCAGCGAAGCTGGTGCGGAAAAGATCACGCAGGCGCTGCAGGGTCAGGGTGGCGAAGGTCGGGTGCTTGATGTCACCGACGCAGACTCGGTGGCAGAACTTTTTGAGTCGCTGCCGGGACCGCCCACAATTTTGGTGAACAACGCCGGCATTACCCGCGACCAGCTGTTGCTGCGCATGTCCGAAGACGACTGGGATGTGATCATGAACACCAATCTGAAGGCTGTGTTTCGCCTCAGCAAAGCCTGCCTGCGTGGCATGATGAAGGCGCGGCAGGGACGCATTATCAACATCGCATCGGTGATCGGTCTGCTGGGCAATCCCGGTCAGGCCAACTACGCCGCCGCCAAGGCAGGCATTATCGCGTTCACCAAATCTCTGGCTCGCGAAGTGGGCTCCCGGGGCATCACGGCGAACACCGTCGCTCCCGGTTTCATCGATACGGATATGACCCGGGGGCTGCCGGAAAATCAGCGCGATGCGCTGCTTACGCAAATACCCCTAAGCCGCCTGGGAGAACCGGAAGACATCGCTTCCGCCGTCTGCTTTCTGGCGTCGCCAGGAGCGGGTTACATCACGGGTGAGACGCTCCACGTGAACGGCGGCATGTACATGGCCTGAAACCGGCTCGATCATACGGCTGTTTCATTATCAACTAGGGCGCGCGAATTAGTGGAACGCAACATGCACTTTCTCTACAATGTGCGCGCATTTGCCAGGAGGAACATGCTCAGATGAGTAGCATCGAAGAACGGGTCAAGAAAATTGTAGTCGAGCAACTGGGCGTCAAAGAAGACGAAGTGACACCCAGCGCATCGTTCGTAGACGATCTTGGCGCCGATTCGCTGGACACCGTTGAATTGGTGATGGCGCTGGAGGAAGAATTCGAGTGTGAGATTCCCGACGAACAGGCCGAGAAGATCACCAGCGTTCAGCAGGCCATCGACTATATCAACCAGCACGCCGGCTGACCCTGGCCACTGGAGACCCACGGAAGCTGCGCACGTGAGTGCGCGGCTTTCGTCGTTTTTGAATCGGGGATTTCAAGGTCCGGCGGCGGGACCCCGTTCCAAGCAAACCATTCGAAGGATCGGCTGCGCCGATCCCGGGAGTAGACCATGAGCAAGCGGCGAGTTGTGGTCACCGGCCTTGGCATCAAGTCACCGGTGGGCAATACGGTAGATACGGCCTGGGATAGCGTCCTGGCCGGCCGCAGCGGCATCGGGCCCGTCACCAGCTTTGACATGTCGGCCTTCGCCACGCGCATCGCCGGCGAGGTGCGGGATTTTGATGTGACGGACTACCTGAGTCCAAAAGAAGCCCGCAAGATGGACCCTTTCATCCACTACGGGATTGCCGCTTCGGTGGATGCGCTGGCAGACTCGGGCCTCGACCTCGACCGCGCTGACCGCTCCCGCATCGGGGTTTCCGTGGCCGCGGGGATCGGTGGCATCGCGACGATTGAGAAGACCTCGATCCAGTATCAGAAATCAGGGCCTCGGCGCATCTCGCCGTTTTTTGTGCCGAGCACCATCATCAACATGATCTCGGGCCACCTGTCGATCATGCACGGCCTGACCGGGCCGAACCTCGCCACGGTGACAGCCTGCACCACCGGGACGCACAACATCGGCCTGGCGCACCGCCTGATCGCCTACGGCGATTGTGACGCCATGATCGCCGGCGGCGCTGAGTTTGCCACCACGGCAGTTGCCATGGGCGGTTTCGCTTCCGCAAAGGCCATGAGCACCCGCAACGACGAGCCGGAAAAAGCCAGTCGCCCCTGGGATAAAGACCGGGACGGTTTTGTGCTGTCCGACGGCGCCGGCGTGCTGGTGCTGGAGGAAATGGAGCATGCCAAGGCCCGCGGTGCGCGCATCTATGCGGAACTTTCGGGTTTCGGTATGTCCGGTGATGCGTTTCATATGACGGCGCCGCCGGAAGATGGGCGCGGCGCCGCCGCCTGCATGACCGCCGCTCTGAACGATGCCGGCCTCAACGGCAGCGAGGTGGATTACGTGAATGCCCACGGTACCTCCACACCGGTTGGCGACGTCGCCGAGTGTCGGGCGATTCGAACCGCCCTCGGGGCGCATGCGGACGACATCATGGTGAGTTCCACCAAGTCCATGACCGGACACCTGCTGGGTGCGGCGGGCGGCGTTGAGGCGCTGTTTTCTGTGCTGTCGCTGCGCGATCAGGTGGTGCCCGGGACCATCAACCTGGATAACCCCGGCGAGGGCTGCGACCTGGACTTCGTGCCCGGTGCCAGCCGTGATGCGAAGCTTGATTACGCGATGTCTAATTCTTTTGGCTTCGGCGGCACCAACGGCACCCTGGTGTTTAAACGCTGGGACGCATGAGACGGGTCTGATCGACCCGCGGCGGTCCAATTGTCCGGGAATACCGGCGTGAAGCGAGCTCTCTGGGTGCTGCTGGTGGTGGCTGCGCTGGCTGCCGCGGTGGGGGGCTGGAGCTGGCAACGGTATCAGGCCTTTCTGACAACGCCGGTGCTGACCAGCGATCGCGTTGTGGTGATCGAAAAAGGCGCATCGTATCTCTCCATCATCCGCGCACTCTCCGCGCCCGTGGAGCCCGGCGCCGGCGAAACGGTGTCCTGGCCCTGGCGTCTGCTGGGCCGGCTGCATCCGGCCGCGCCGCGCCTGAAAGCGGGAGAGTTTCTGATCCCCGGCGGCGCTACCCCCGGCGACGTTCTGGATCTGCTGGCGTCCGGCGCGGTGATTCAGCATGCCTTCACCATTGTGGAGGGCTGGCGTTTCCGGGATCTGCTCACCGCGCTGTCCGAGAACCCGGTGCTGGAACAAACCCTGACTGAACTGCCGGCCCTGGAAATTACCCGCCGCGTCGATCCGGAGCTTGCCCATCCGGAAGGCTGGTTTGCGCCGGAGACCTACTACTTCCCCCGGGGAGAGAAGGACATCGATCTGCTCCGCCGGGCCCACGCGACGCAGCAGAAAACCCTGGCCGAGGCCTGGGAAGGACGTGACGAGGCAGTGCCGCTGGGCTCGGCCTATGACATGCTGGTGCTCGCCTCCATCGTGGAAAAGGAAACCGGCCGGGCGGAGGAGCGGGGCATGATCGCCGGCGTTTTTGCCCGGCGTCTTGAGCTGGGCATGCGGCTGCAGACCGACCCTACCGTCATCTACGGGCTGGGAGACGAGTTCGACGGCGACCTGCGGCGCCGGGATCTGCGCACCGACACGCCCTACAACACCTACACGCGCTTTGGCCTGCCGCCAACGCCGATTGCCCTGCCGGGGGCGGATGCGCTGCGGGCGGCGGCCAACCCGGAACCGGGCGACAGCCTGTATTTTGTGTCCCGCGGCGACGGCAGCCATCAGTTCTCCGCTACGCTTAAGGAACACAACGCGGCGGTGGCGAAGTACCAGCTCGGAAAATCCACGCCATGACGCGGCGGTCAAATTGGTGGCCGGGCGCGGCGGAGCCGGGTCCTTGAACCGGCCTCGCAAGGGGCGGCTGATAACGCTGGAAGGCGGTGAGGGGGCTGGCAAAAGCACCAACGTGCGGGTGGTGGAGAAAACCCTTCGGTCGGCCGGGGTGAACTTTGTGAGCACCCGCGAGCCGGGGGGCACCCAGCTGGCGGAGACCCTGCGCGGTATCCTGCTCAATCCCGAGGTGGATGTTCCGCCTTACCCGGAACTGCTGATGATTTTTGCCGCACGCTTTGACCACGTGGAAAAGGTGATTGTGCCTGCCCTGAACGCCGGCCGGTGGGTCATTTGCGACCGTTTCGTGGACGCCTCCTTCGCCTATCAGGGCGGCGGTCGAGGTCTGCCCTGGGAGCATATCCGCACCCTGGAGCGCTGGCTCCCTAATCTTGCCCGGCCGGCCCTGACGTTGCTGCTGGACGTCCCGCCGGGAAAGGGGCTGAAGCGGGCCACCCGTTCCCGGGAAGCCGATCGTTTTGAGCGGGAGAACGCGGAGTTTTATCAGCGCATCCGCGAGGCTTACCTGAAGCGCGCGGCCCGCGGTCGCCGCTACCGGGTGATCAACGCCGCGGAACCCCGGCGCAAGGTCGGTGAGCAGGTGCGGGAGGCGGTGCTGGAGCTGCTGCAACGCACGGGTGTCAGCAAGTGACTCTTCCCGGCTGGCTGCAGCCGCTGCTTGGTCAGCTGCGCGAACTGCGCGATCGCGAACGGCTGCCCCACGCGCTGCTGCTGCTCGGGGACGGCCCCCTTAAGGAGCTCGCTCACAGGTTCGCCAATGATCTTTTGTGTTTGAACGGACCCATCGCCTGTGGCGAGTGCAACAGCTGTTGCTGGGTGGACGCTGGAACCCATCCGGACCTGAAGGTGGTGGAACCGGCGGCGGACAGCAAAAGCGGCCAGATTACCGTCGATCAGGTGCGCCAGCTGGCAGCCGGGGCTGGACTGACCGGCGGCGGCAACCGGATCTACATCGTGCATCCGGCCAACGCCATGAACCTGTCCGCCGCCAATGCGCTACTGAAAACGCTGGAGGAGCCGCCGCCCGGCAGCGTGTTTCTGCTGTGCTGCCGCGACCGGGGGCGTCTTCCGGCTACGATCTTTTCTCGCTGCCAGGTCTATCCAGCGCCCAGCGGGAGTCACGAGGAGGTGGCCCGGTGGCTCGCGGACGCGTTTCCCGACCGGGAAGAGGCGGAGGTTCGGGGTGCGCTGCAGCTGGCCTCCGGCGAGGCGAGCGCAGCGTTTGAGCTGCTTGCGGGCGAGCACGATTTTAGCGCTGGCGATCTTGCTGAGGACCTCAAGCGGCTGGAGACCGGCCGGCTTGGCGTGACGGAGCTCGCGAAGCGCTGGACGCAGGACGGCCTGGGAGGACTGCGGCTGGCGGCCCTCAGCCGGCAGCTGCATCAGCGGGCCCGGAAGGCGCCTGCGACTGATTTGACAACACTTTATGCGCTGTATGATGCTACCTGCCACACGCGGCGCGTGCTGGCCACCAGCGCTCGTCCTGAACTACAGATGGAAGCGCTGCTCCTGAACTGGCGCGAGAAATACGGGGAGAACTGATGGCCGGTGGTATGCCGCGACAGGGAATTCTGTCGCTGTCAATCAAGGACAAGACGGCGCTGTACCAATCCTACATGCCTTACGTGCAGCACGGCGGCCTGTTTGTGCCCACCAACAAGAAGTACGCCCTCAGCGACGAGGTCTTTATCCTGCTCACCCTGATGGAGGACGAGGACCGTATTCCCGTCGCCGGCAAGGTGATCTGGGTGACGCCGCCCGGATCTCAGGGAAATCGGGTGGCGGGCATCGGCGTGCAGTTCAACGAAGGCAGTGATGGCGAGGTGGCAAAGACCAAGATCGAAACCATCCTCGCCGGCATGGTGAACGCGGACCGCCCCACCCACACCATGTAACCACTCTCTCGTCAGGCGGCTCTGCGGGTGGCCTCGGCGATCAGATCATCCCAGCCCGCGTCCGGTGCAAACCGGTCGTCATAGCGCTCGGCGAGTGCTTCCAGCTTTTCCTTAAGCACGTTGGGACCTGAGTCCACGATGTGCTGGTAGGGACCGCCGCGGAAAGGCGCAAACCCGGTGCCGAAGATCACCCCCGCATCCAGCGCTTCTGGCGTTTTGACAACGCCTTCCCGCAGGCAGGTGACCGCCATATTCAGAAACGGCATGATCATCCGGTCCGTCAGGTCCGCCGGCGGCTCGTAGTTTTCCGGTACCTCCGGCTTCACGGGCTTGCCGTCTTCGTAGCGGTAGAAACCCTCGCCGTCTTTTTTGCCTCGCTTATCGGAGGCGGCCCGGTCGCCGAGTCCCTCGGGTATTTTTACCCCCAGATGCTCTGAGAGTACCTGGGCCACGGAGGCAGCGACATCCAGCCCCACCTGGTCTGCCAGTTCAATTGGGCCCATGGGCATGCCAAAGTCCTTGGCGGCTTTGTCGATGATCCGGCCC
>JBCCVP010000138.1:0-14379 GCA_039195135.1 Pseudomonadota bacterium
AGGTAAGCATCCAGCGGCGTTTTCACGTCCACCACGATGTCCCGGTCGTCCGGCAGGTGCACCACCATGTCCGGCCGCAGCCCGCCGTCTTCTCCCTGCACAACCACCTGCTCGCTGAAGTCGCAGCGCTCCACCATGCCGGCCAGCTCCACCAGCCGGCGCAGGGTCATCTCACCCCAGCGGCCCCGCACCTCCGGCCGCCGCAGCGCCTGCACCAGGTTGCGGGTTTCCGCCTGCAGCGCCTGCTGCTCCTGGTTCATCAGCTGAAGGTGCTTTTCAAGCGCGCCGAAGGCGTTGCGGCGCTCCTTCTCGATTTCCCGAATCTGCGTCTCGGTGTTCTTGAGCGTTTGGCCAATGGGTTTGACCAGTTCTGCAAACGCCCGCTGCTGCTGGCCAAACTGACTCTGAGCTTCCTTCTGCTGGACCTTGAACCGCTCACCGGCGATGCGCAGAAACGCCTCGGAGTTGGTTTTCAGCGCCTGCCCGGACAGATGCGAGAAACTGGCTTCCAGCTGCGCGCGGCTGTCGGCAAAAACCCGCGCCCGCTCGTCCGCAATCTGCCGCGCCGCTTCGGCCTGGGCTTCCGCCGCCGCCAGCTGGCCTTCAAGATCGGCCCGCACCCGGCTGATGCGAACCCACGCGATCAGCGCCGCCACGCCGGCGCCCAGCAGCGCCGCCAGCGCCAGCAGCCACGCGGTCTGCTCGTTCGGCGACAGGCCCTGCCACCAGCCGCTCATCCCGCAGTGCTCCGGCTCAGATCCAACCCCAGCCAGCGGGTCAGCTCCTGCGGCGAGTCCACCAGCACATCCGCACCCCAGCTTTCCGGCGGGCTGTCCTCGGTGAAGTAGCCCCAGCCCGCCGCCACCGCCAGACTGCCGGCCGCGTGCGCCGCCTGCACGTCCCGGGGATCGTCCCCCACGTACACGCAGGCGGCCGGCGCCGCGCCGACCTGTTCGTACGCCCGGAGAAGACCAGCGGGATCGGGTTTTTTGGTTGGCAGCGTATCGCCACAGATCAGCGCGCCGAGACGGCTGACCAGGCTCATATCGGTCAGCAGGGGCCGAGCAAACTCCTCAGCTTTGTTGGTGACAACCCCCCAGGCCATGCTCTCCGCTTCCAGCGAATCCAGCAGGCTCGCCATGCCGTCAAACAGGCGGCTGTGTACCGAAAGATGCTGCCGGTAGAGGTCAAGAAAGGGTTCAACCCGGGCAGCTCGGGCGTCGTCGTCTTCTTCCGGGAACGCGGCCCGCAGCACACCGGCAGCGCCCTGGGACACGTGGTTGCGGACCCATAGCGGATCCGCCGGCGGCAGGCCTTCACTCTCCCGCAGCCGGTTGGCGCAGGCCACCATATCCGGCGCGGTGTCCACGAGTGTTCCGTCGAGATCAAAAAGTACCGCCTGAATCTGGCTTATGTCCACGCGACGTACTCTGTCAGGCCGGCTTGCGGAACGCGGCCACATAGTTCACCGACGGATCGTCAACCAGCCGCGCCGTGTCCCGCAGGGGGTTGTAGCTCAGACCCCGGATATCCACCAGGCCAAGTCCACACGCCCGCGCTGCCCGGGTCAGCTCGGACGGGCGGATAAACCGGGCATACTCGTGGGTGCCCCGGGGCAGCAGACCGAGGATGTATTCGGCGGCCACAATGCCCAGGGCAAACGCCCGCGGCGTCCGATTCAGGGTCGAGGCAAAAAACCATCCGCCCGGGTTAAGCAGATCCGCACAGGCCTGAATCACCGATCGGGGGTCGGGCACGTGTTCCAGCATCTCCATGCAGGTCACCGAGTCATAGGGCGCCTCCGCGCCGTCCCGCACCTCCTGCGCCAGCGCCTCGGCCGTGCTCAGGCGGTAATCCACCTCAACGCCGCTTTCGTGCCGATGTAGCCGCGCCACCTGCAGCGCTTTCTCGGACCGGTCGATGGCGGTTACCTCCGCACCGGCCTTCACCAGCGCCTCGCTAAGCAGACCGCCACCGCAGCCCACGTCCAGACAGCGGCTTCCTTCCAGCCCGGCGTGACCGGCGACGAAACTCAGCCGCACAGGGTTGAGCGCGTGCAGCGGCCGCGAGGGGCCCGCCGGATCCCACCAGGTGGCCGCCAGTGCATCAAACTTCTCCACCTCTTCCGCGTCGACGTTGGTTACATCCTGCATCGTCTCGGTTTCCGTCATCGTTCCTAGCCTGAATTGTTCATGACGCCGGCTTCGGCAAGCGCCTCCTGAATCTGCTGCTGCCAGTGGTCCACCGTGCTTCGCAGTCCTGGCACGTCAAAATCGACCAGCTGCCCTTCCCGCACCCGCTGCTGCCCTTCCACCCAGACGTGGCTGACCTGACTGCGGTGGCCCGCGTACACCAGCTGGGAAATCACGTCGTAAAGCGGCCGGGAGCTTAGGTCTTTCAACGACAGCGCCACCAGGTCCGCGCGCTTACCCACCTCCAGCGAGCCGATCTGCTGTTCCAACCCCAGCGCCCGGGCGCCGTTGATGGTCGCCATCTCCAGCGCATAGCCCGCCGGCACCGCTTCCGCGCTGCCGGCAACCTGCTTGCCGATGAGCGCCGCGGTTCGCATTTCCCCCCACAGGTCCAGGTCGTTGTTGCTGGCCGCCCCGTCGGTGCCCAGGGCCACGGTGACACCGGCCTGCCGCAGCGCCTCCACCGGACAGATGCCGCTGGCGAGTTTCAGGTTCGATTCAGGACAGTGCAGCACCGACACGCCCGCCTCCGCACACACCTCGATTTCCGCCGGGGTTAGCTGGGTCATGTGCACCGCCAGCAGATTTTCGTTGATCAGGCCCAGCCCCCGCAGCCGGGCAAACGGCCGCAGGCCGTTGTCGGCTACCGCATCGCTCACTTCTTTGGCCGTCTCGTGCAAGTGCAGGTTGATCGGCAGATTCATCTGGTCTGACAGGGTCCGGATCCGCGCAAAGCTCTCGTCGGCCACCGTGTACGGGGCATGGGGCGCCAGCGTGGTGGTGATCAGAGGCTCATCCCGCAGCGCGTCATGCATATCCAGCCCGCGGCGAAAATAGTCATCCCGGCTGTCCGCCCAGGCGCTGGGAAACTCCACCACAATAATGCCCACGGCCATGCGAAAACCGCGTCGAATGGCCTGCCGCGCGACCACGTCGGGGAAAAAATACATGTCGTTGGCACAGGTGGTGCCACCGAGCAGCATCTCCGCGATGGCCAGATCGGTGCCGGCTGCGACAAAGTCGGCGCTGATAAACCGCGCCTCCAAGGGCCACATGCGCTGGCCCAGCCAGATTTCCAGCGGCAGGTCATCGCCGACACCCCGCAGCAGCGTCATGGCGCTGTGGGTGTGCGCATTGATCAGGCCGGGACAGAGCACCGTATCGGGAAGATCCAGCACCTCCGCCGGCGTCACCTCCGACGCCACCGAGGCTGCCGGTCCGAGCGCGACGATGGCGCCGTCGGCCACCGCCAGCGCGTGGTCTTGCCACACGGTTCCCTGAGGCACCACCGGCACCAGCCATTGCGGCCGGATCAGCAGATCCACAGGGCGACTCATGACCAGACCTCCGGAAAACTCAGCACTTGATCGATGTGATCATAACCGCCCAGCACCATCAGCAGCCGGTCGACGCCAACGGACACGCCGCAGCAGGCGGGCAGACCGGAGGCGTGGGCCGCCAGCAAGGCGGGGTCGGCGCTGATCTGGCGTTGCCCCGCTCTCTCTCGCTGCGCCGACTGGGCCTTCAGCCGCTCCGCCAGCTCGCCGGCGTCCCGCAGCTCGTCGTAGCCATTGGCGAGCTCCAGCCTGCCCCAGAACACCTCAAAGCGGCGTGCAACGGTGGGGTCCCCAGGCTCCAGGGTCGCCAGCGCGGCCTGGGCTGCGGGAAAGTGACGCAGCACCGTGATCTGGTCTGCCGGCAGCTGCTCGGTGGCGCTGACAAACAGCAGATCCAGACAATCGGCCTCGTTCAGCGCCTTGGCGTCGCCCTCCGCAACGCCGCAATGGCTGACCAGCAACTGCCGCAGTGCCTGCTCCCCAGACGGCGGGACCTCGCCAAGAAACGCAGTCAGCAGCGCTTCATAGCTCAGCTCAGCCGTCCGCGGGCTCAGGCCCGCGAGACGTCCGGCCGTGCGCAGCAGGGCCACACATTCATCGATCAGCGCAGCAAATCCCAGGCCCGGTCGATACCATTCCAGCATCGTGAACTCCGGGTGGTGGAAGCGGCCTCGCTCTCCGCCGCGAAACACGCGACCCAGCTCAAACACCGGCCCGCTGCCGGCGGCCACCAGTCGCTTCAGAGCAAACTCCGGGGAGGTGCGCAGCAGCCCGCTCGCCCCGCCTACCGGCATCGGCGTCAGCTGGGGATCGGGGTTGCCGACGGCTTCGCGCAGCGGCGTCTCCACCTCCAGCACGCCGGCCTGCGCAAAAAAATCGCGGATGGTGGCGTTCAGGGTGGCTCGCAGCTGCCGGGCCCGGGGCCCGGCCTGGGGATGCCAGGAACGGCTGATGGGTGCTGCCTGCCGGCCGCCGGCGCGCTGCCGGCTCAGCTCAGGGTCCAGCGTCCGCTACGCCCGGGACACGTATTCGCCGGAGCGGGTGTCTACCTTGATCACCTCGCCCTCGTTAACAAACAGCGGCACCTTCACCACGGCGCCGGTCTCAAGGGTTGCCGGCTTGGTACCGCCGCCCGAGGTATCGCCGCGTACGCCGGGGTCCGTCTCGACAATTTTCAGCAGAGCGAAGTTGGGCGGTTCCACCGACAGTGGAGTCCCATTCCAGAGCATGATCAGGCAGGAATCTTCTTCTTTGAGCCACTTGGCCGCATCACCCACCGCCGCGGCATCCGCCGCCTGCTGCTCAAACGTCTCCGGGTGCATGAAGTGCCAGAACTCGCCGTCGCTGTACAGGTACTGCATGGTTTGTTCGAAGATATCGGCCGCCTCGACCGACTCGCCGGAGCGAAAGGTCTTTTCCACCGTGCGGCCGGTTTTCAGATTGCGGACCCGAGCCCGATTGAAGGCCTGGCCTTTGCCGGGCTTGACGAATTCGTTCTCAACGATATGGTACGGGTCGCCGTCCAGGATGATCTTCAGTCCCGACTTGAATTCATTGGTGCTGTAGCTGGCCATGGAATCTCCGTGCGCAGAGCAGACAAAGGGCGTCATTTTAGCCGCAACGGCGCACACCGCACACCCGCCCGGAGATCATCCTTGTCGAACGCTACAACCTCCCTCACCCGGCTGGCGCAGCTGCCAGAGCGCTGGCGCCACGGCGCAGCCCAACAGGCTGCGGCTGCGCAGTTTCCGCTGCGTATACCCAGCACATTTGCCAACCGAATCCAGTGGGATGACGGGGATGATCCGCTGCTGCGACAGGTGCTGCCGACGCCGGAGGAAATGTTGCCCGGCGGGTCGGAGGATCCAGTCGGCGAGCAGGACCGTCGCGTCGCCGGCGATCTGATCCACAAATACGCCGGCCGGGCCCTGCTGGTGGTCACCAGCAGCTGCGACATTCACTGCCGCTACTGCTTTCGCCGGCATTTTCCCTACGAGCCGGCTCCGGGCCGGGAAACGCGCTGGGAGGCGGCGGTCACCTACCTGACCGCGCATCCTGAGGTGAGCGAGCTGATCCTGTCCGGCGGAGATCCGCTGACCCTCAGCAATCGGCGCCTGGCGCGCCTGCTGGAACAGCTGGTCAAGGTCCCACACCTCAAGCGGCTGCGGGTCCACTCGCGTACGCCAACGGTCAAGCCGGGCCGGGTCGACAACGGGCTGCTGGCCTGGTTTGCAAAAATCCCCTGGCCCAGCACGCTGGTGCTGCACTGCAACCACCCGGCAGAGCTGGGGCCGGAGGCGCAATCGGCGCTCAAGCGCCTGCGCGCCCTGCCGATCACACTCCTAAATCAGGCGGTGCTGCTGCGCGGCGTCAACGACGACCCGAAGGTACTGGCGGAGCTTTCCGAGTCGCTTTTTGCGACGGGTGTTCTACCCTATTACCTGCACCAGATGGATCCGGTAGCCGGCGCTGGCCACTTTGCGGTAGCCACAGACCGCGCACGGCAGCTGATGGACCAGCTGCGCGAGCGGCTCCCCGGGTATCTGGTGCCCCGTCTGGTGGCTGATCCTCCCGGGAGGCCAGCCAAACAGGTGTTGGCTTAACGGCAACGGTAGGTGGAAGCCCCTTGGAAAATCCGGTAAAACAAGCGCTGTCTACGGGCCGTCGCGGCGACGGTGGCCCCCTTCGAGGAAAGAACTGGTTTGAAATCTGACGACCTGTTGCGCCTGCTGGTGATTGAAGAGTCACTGGAGGAAGCGGAATTCCTGCTCAGCACGCTGCGCAACGCGGGCATTGCGCCGCGCCCGTCCACCGTCGAAGACCTCGACGAGCTGCGGGGCCTCCTGGACGGCAAACCGCTAGATATGATCCTGCTCAACGGCGGTGTGGACGGCCTGGACCTCAACTCCGTAGCCAACGAGGTCACCCGCACCGGCAAGGACGTACCCATCATCGCGCTGCTGGACGAGGCGAGCGACGAGCAGGACGTTTCAGCGCTCCAGGCCGGCGCCACCGCAACCGCCATCAGCGAAAATCACGATCACCTGGTGAGCGTGGTGCAGCGGGAAAACGCCAACCTGATCGCCCGCCGACGGATGCGGTTTCTCGAGGGCTCGCTGCGGGAGGCAGAAAAGCGCGCCTACGCGCTGCTGGACAGCTCCCGCGACGCCATTGCCTACGTCCACGAGGGCATGCACGTTTACGCCAACCCGGCCTACCTGCAGCTGTTTAACTACGACGAATTTGAAGAGCTGGCCGGCCTGCCGATCCTGGACATGGTCACCTCGGACGACGCACCGAAGCTGAAGGACGTGCTGCGCGCCTTAAGCAAAAACGCCGATTCGCCCGACGATCTGGAAGTCGTGCTGAAAATGCCGAGCGGCGACGAGAAGCAGGCCCTCATGGCCTTCTCTCCCGCCAGCATCGACGGCGAGCCCTGCACTCAGGTGGTTCTGCGCGACCGCGGCGAGGACCCGGAGCTTCAGCGCGAACTCAAAGATCTGAAGAGCCAGGATCTGGTCACCGGTCTGTACAACCGCCACCACCTCGTCCAGGCCATCGAGGAAGCCCGCGGCCGGGTCGTGAAAGGCGAAGACGCAGCCAGCCTGATCTTTATCGAGATCGACAACTTCAAGAGCTCGCTGGACCGCGTGGGGCTGGCGGGTGTTGACCTGGTGCTGGCGGACCTGGCGGACGTGATCCGCAAAGGCGTCGCCGACAACGGCCTGGCGGCGCGCTTTGGCGACCAGTCGTTTTCTGTGCTGGTCAGCGGCGACGCCAGGAAAGGCCAGGCGCTGGCGGAGGTGCTGCGCAAGCGCATCGAAGGCCATATCTCGGAGGTGAGCGGTAAGTCCATCACGCTCACCGCAAGCCTCGGCGTGAGCCCGATTCTGGAAAGCTCTCCCGGCGCATCGGACCTGCTGTCCATCGCCAGCACCGAAGCCCAGGCGGCAGCCAACGACGGCGGAAATCAGGTACGGGTGCACGATCCCCTGTCCCACCGCCCAGGCGAGGACAGCGGCGGTCACCAGTGGCTGGCGCTGGTGGAAGACGCGCTGGCGAACAACCGCATCAGCCTGGTGTTTCAACCCGTTGTCAGCCTGCACGGCGACGAGCAGCAGATCTATGAGGTGCTGTTCCGCCTAACCACCAAGGACGGTGAGGAGATCAGCCCGGGCGAGTTTATCCCGACCATCGCCGAACATGAGCTTGGGCGGCAGGTGGACCGGCGCGTGATTGTGCTGGCGCTGGAGAAACTCAAAGATCATCAGACCAGCACCGGCAGCCCGGTGCAGTTTTTCATCAAGCTGTTGCCGAACACCATGTCGGATCAGACCATGCTGCCGTGGCTTGCCAAGCAGATGCAGGCCAATCGGCTGAGCGGCGACAGCGTGGTGTTCGAGATGCCGGAAAGCAAGCTGATGACCAACCTGAAGCCCGCCAAGCAGTTCCTCAAAGGCCTGAAACAGCTGCACTGCAAGTTTGCCATCGAGCAATTTGGCAGCGGTATCAACTCGTTCCAAATTCTGAAGCACATTCCGGCCGACTACCTGAAGATCGATCGCACCTTCATGACGGATCTGCCGAAGAACGAAGAACATCAGAACAAGGTCAAGGAGCTGGCCCAGCAGGCTCAGTCCCAGGGTAAGGTCACCATCGCCGAGTTTGTCGAAGACGCCGCCAGCATGTCGATCCTGTGGCAGTGCGGGGTCAACTTCGTGCAGGGCAACTTCCTGCAGGAGCCGATGAAGGTGATGTCCTACGAGTTCTCGTAGCCTCTACACCAAAAAAGGGGTCAGACAAACTTTTTCTCCGGAAAAAGTTGTCTGACCCCTTTTTTGTTCGACGGATACGCTTACTCGTCGCGCTTTGAGGCCTGCACTTCGGTTTCCCAGTTCTTGGAAACCAGTCCCACGATCAAAATCAACGCGCCGACGGCCACGCTGAACTTAACGATCTGCAGGTAAAGGTTGGGCATCTCCGCCACGTTGCTCGGGTCGAAGTTGCCGGCAAAGATGCCGGCGATGATGTTGCCGATGGAATAGGTCAGCACAAACACGCCCATCATCTGGCCGATAAAGCGCTTCGGCGACAGCTTGCTGACGGCGCTCAGCGCCACCGGGCTCAACACCAGCTCACCCACCGTGTGCACAAAGTAGGTCATGATCAGCCAGTACGGCGCGGCCTTCATGCCCGAGGCGGCCACGTGCGCCGCGTAGAACATCAGAATAAAGCCGCTCGCCATGATGATCAGGCCGATCGCGCATTTGATCCCGTAGGCCGGCGATACCATCCGCTTACCCAGCCAGATCCAGAAAGCAGCAAAAAACGGCGACAGCAGCACAATGAAGGTGGAGTTGGCCGACTGGAACCAGGTGGTCGGAATCTCAAAGCTGCCGATAAAGCGATCGGTATAGTCCCGGGCGAACAGATTCAGCGATGAGCCCGCCTGCTCAAACCCGGACCAGAAACACGCGGAGGCGATACACACGAGCAGCAGCGCCCACATGCCTTTTTTCTCAATCCGGTTCAGATTGCCGAGGAAGTAGATGGCGGCAAAGTAAATCACAAAAAACGCCACAAACGCCCAGGCCGTGTACTGCGCCACGACCACCGGGTTGAAGCTGACGGTGCCGTTGATCATCAGAAACGTAAACAGGGCCAGGCCGGCCAGGAACGCCCAGATAATGGTCCAGCTGGTGCGGTTGCCTTTCGGCGAAAGGGCCACCGTGGGTGTCGCCCCCTCCCCTCGCAGGTTGCCCGAGGTGAGGCGGAACTGAATCAGGCCCGCGGCCATGCCGATGGCCGCCGCCCCGAAGGCGTAGTGCCAGCCCACGTTTTCGGCGAGATACCCGCACACGATATAGCCGATAAACGAGCCGATGTTGATGCCCATATAGTAAAGGGCGTAGCCGCTGTCCCGACGCTCGTCGGTAGCGCCGTAGAGCTGGCCGACCAGGGCGCCGATATTGGGTTTGAGCAGCCCGGTGCCCAGTACCACCAGAATCAAGCCGATAAAGAACGTGTTGGTGTTTGGAATCGCCAGCACGATGTGGCCGCACATGATGATGATGCCGCCGTACCAAACGGCCCGCTGGCCGCCGATCAGCCGGTCCGCGATCCAGCCGCCGGGCAGGCCCATGAAGTAAACAAAGGCGGTGTAGAGGGCGTAGATCGACGCGGCGGTGGCCACGGACAGCTCCAGGCCGCCTTCCTGCATGGCGGTGGTCATGAACAGAACCAGCAGACCACGCATGCCGTAGTAGCTCATGCGCTCCCACATCTCGGTAAAAAAGAGGGTTTTGAGGCCGGTGGGATGACCAAAGAAGGCGTTGTCGGCAGACCGTGGGGCGTCGCCCAACGCCGCTTCGCTGGTTGTGTTCATGGTTGTTCCTGTTGTTTTTTCTCAGCGCCAGCCCCACGTTTCAGGGACGCCGGGCTGAGTGAATGAGACTTTGAGGGCGGCAAACGTACCATAATTTGCCTGCCGGATTGTCCACGCAGGAATCCTGCGGGGTTTGCTAGACTCACCAGCGGTCCCGGCCGTTGCACGCTTCAGCCTTTTCCTTTGGAAACCCAGAGCCATGCCCATCTACGAGTATGTCAGCGAGAAGCCCGAAAACGCCTGCGACCACTGCGGGCCGGGGTTTGATGAGCTGCAGAAACTCAGCGACGCGCCGCTCATCCGGTGCCCGACGTGTGGCGGTGCAGTGCGGCGGCGCATCTCCGCACCACAGGTGAAGGCTGGCGACAGCCACCGCTTGGAACCGGGCCATTTTTCCAAACACGGCTTCACTCAGTACAAGCGCGCCGGCAATGGGGTCTATGAAAAAACCGGCGGCAAGGGCCCCCGGTACATCTCCGACGACTGACCGATCAGGGCTCCGCCGCCGGGCGGGTCGCCTGAATTTCATCCAGCCAGTACTGCTGATCACCGTCAGCCGCCCGCAACACACGCTCCGCCTCGTCCAGCAGCTGGGTAACCCGCGGCCGCTGCTGCGGCTCCTGCAGCAGCTGCGCGAGGGTGATGAGGGAAATCCCGAGGTTTGCGTGACCATCCGGGTACAGCCGGCGGGCCATCCCCAGCGCCTCCTCGGCAAGCGGCAGCGCCTCGTCCGGGCGACCGGCCACGTCGTACATGGCGGCCAGGTTGCGCGTCGCCCGCCAAACGTCGGGGTGATCACCGGGGAAAAACCGGCGGCGCATCGTCAGCGACTCCTGCACCATGGCGAGGCCCGTTTCCGGATCCACCTCGTCGAAGTACAGCTGGCCCACGTTGTTCAGATGAATGGCCAGATTGGGATGGCCCTCCCGCCAGTGTTCCCGCGCCGCCGCCAGCGATTGCTCGTAAAGCGCGCGGGCTTCGGCTCCTTTGCCCTGCGCATTGAGCGCGTAGGCAAGATTCTCGGTGATGCTGATCCTTTCACCCATCTCGGTCTGGCTCCGGGGGGCAAACGCCGCCTCCCGGGCTTTCGCCAGTAACGCGACGCCCGACTCGATGCGCTCCTCGTTCAGCTCCATCACGGCAAAGTCGTTCAGCGTTGTGGCGTAGATGGGATGCGGCGTCCGCCCCGCCGCCTCGATGGCGGCGATCGCCTCCTCAAAGCGGGCGCGGGCGGCGCTGCTATTGCCCCGCTCGTAGTCGAGCCAGGCCAGCGCGTCCAGCGAAGCGGTGAGGTCCGGGTCTCCACTTGAGAGAAACCCCTGGCGCAGCTGAAGGGCCTGGGTGAGCAGCCGTTCCGCGGTATCCAGTTCGTGCCGGGACATGGCGCTGTAGCCCAGAGAATGGCGGATCTGGGCCTCAAGCTCCGGACTGCCGGCAAACTGCTCGCCGATGCGCGCTTCCGCCGCCTTCAGCACCTCGCCGATGGTCGGTTCAACGCCGCTCGCGTAGGGGTCCGCCGAGCCGAGCGTGTCGAGCAGAAAGCTGTTCATGCGGTTGCTGAGATCTGCCGCCCGCTGCGCCTCTTGCGCCTGCTTGAGGGCAAAGCCGGTGGTGCCCAGCAGCGCCAGCAAAAACAGTCCAGACACCGACGTCAGGGCTCGATTACGGCGAATGAATTTGCCGGCCCGATAGGTCAAAGAGGCACGGTGCGCCGCAACTGGCTGCCCCGACATATACCGGCGCAGATCCGCGGCTAACTCGGCGGCGGAAGGATAGCGGCGCGCTGGTTCTTTGCGCATGGCCTTAAGGACGATGTTGTCCAGATCGCCCCGCAGGCGGCGTGCATCACGTCGGCGTAGCCCCGGCGCCAGCTTCAGGTTTTTCAGCAGCCGGCTGCTCGGAGGATCCGGCTCGGTGTGACAGATGGTGCGCTCCGCCTGCGCCGGCGAAGCGCCGACCAGGCTGTAGGGCCGGGCGCCGGTGAGCAGTTCATAGAGCAAAACGCCGAGTGAATACACATCGCTTGCGGTTGTCACCGGCGCCTGCCCGCTGACCTGCTCGGGACTGGCGTAGGCCGGCGTCAGGGCCCCGGCAGCAGTGCGGGTGATGCTGGTATTGGTGCCGGGGTCACCGAGAATTTTGGCAATACCAAAATCCAGCAGCTGCGGTTCCCCCAGCGCGTTGACCAGAATATTGCCCGGCTTCAGGTCCCGGTGAACAATCAGGTTGCGATGCGCCTCCTGCACGGCGTCGCACACCTTGGCAAACAGGGACAACAGCTCGACCACTTCTGGGCGGGACCGCCGCAGCCAGCGATCCAGCGGCTCACCGTCGATCAGCTCCATAACGATGTAAGGCTGGCCTTCCGGCGTCTCGCCACCGTCCAGAATTCGGGCGATATGCGGGTGGCTCAGCTGAGCCAGAATTTGCCGCTCTCGCACAAAGCGGTCTTTGAGTTCCCGTTGCTGATCCTGAGACAGGCCCCAGAGGTCGGTGCGGATCAGCTTGATTGCCACCTCCTGGTGATACGCATCATCAGCGCGCCGGGCGACATATACCTGCCCCATGCCTCCTTCGGACAGGGGCCGCAGTATCTCGTAGGCCCCCAGTCGACGGTGAAAGTGCGGTGCAACCTCGGGCGGCTCCAGGAACCCTTCGCTCCGGTCTTCCGCTCTTAGCAGCTCCGCTACGCGGTTTCTGAGCGTCTCGTTACCCGCCACGGTGCGCTGCAGCCAGCCCGTTCGCTCGTCCGCGGGCTGCGCCAGCGCCTGCTCAAACAGTGAAATAGCCTGTTGTTCTTCCGCGTTCATCTCAAGGCTTTAGGCGATACGCGCCTCCAAACTGGATCACGCCGCGCGCCCTTGCGCCGGAAGCCGCGCATCACAAATCGGTGCGATCCGCCGCCAGCCGGTCAAACAGCCAGGCCCGGGCGACCTGCCAATGGCGCTTCACGGTAGCGGTTGAGACCTGCATTGCCTCAGCCGTTTCCTCAATAGACAGGCCGCCGAAGAAACGCAGTTCCACCACTTTCCCCTTGGCCTCGTCAAACTCGGTCAGTTCGTCCAGGTGGCGATCCAGGTCCAGTAGATTGAGCGGCGCCTGCTCGGCACCGGCAAAGCCGCTGATGGTAACGCGCCGGCCCCAGTCGCGCTTTGCGGCCTTTTTGCCTCGAGCATGATCGATCAGCACCTCGCGCATTACCCGAGCGGCCATGGCGAGAAAATGCGCCCGCCCCTGCCAGTCGATGCGCTCAAGACGGGTCAGTTTTTCGTAAGCCTCGTGCACCAGGGCGGTGGGCTGCAGCGTGTGACCAGCAGCCTCGTCGAGCAGCCGCCGCGCGGCGAGCGCCTTCAGCTCGCCGTACAAGGTGCTGAGCAACGCGTCTCCGGCGGCCTGGTCCCCTTGCTGCCAGGTTTCCAGCAGCTGGGTGATCGACGGAGCCGCAGCAGCCACCTAGCCGCCGAGCTCCTTGCGCATCTGAGCCAGCACGCGCTTGCGCTTGGCATCCTGGGGCGGATAGGTGAGGGGCAGCGACGCCAGCGCATCGCGCACCGTGCGGGCAACTTCGGTACGCATAAATGGCTTATCGTCCGCCGGGATCACATACCAGGGCGCCCAGGGCCGGGAGGTGGCGTTAACCGCCGCCTGATAAGCCGTCATATATTTGGACCAGTAGCCCCGCTCGGTGACATCGCCGACGGAGAATTTCCAGTTTTTTTCCGGCTCGTTCAAACGCGACAGAAATCGCTGGCGCTGCTCCTCTTTCGAGTGCTTGAGCCAGAACTTGAGGACCACGGTGCCCGACTGCGCCAGGTGCAGTTCGTGCTGACGAATCGCTTCGTAGCGCATTTTCCAGAGCGCCGCTTCATTGGAATAGGCCGGCAGATTCTGCGCGCCGAGGTACTCCGGGTGCACCCGCACCACAAGCACCTCCTCGTAGTAGCTGCGATTGAAGATGCCGATGTTGCCCTTGGGCGGCAAAACCCGGGCCGTGCGCCAGAGAAAATCGTGCTCCAGCTCAAGCTTGGTGGGCTGCTTGAAGGAGTTGACCGTGACGCCGCAGGGATCAACCGATTTGAACACCGCGCGGATGGTTGAGTCTTTGCCCGCAGCATCCAGCGCCTGAAATACGGCGAGTACGGAAAACTGGTCGCCGGCATAGAGCTTCCGCTGAAGATCATCCAGATCTTTGCCCAGATCCCTCAGTTCATCTTTCAGCTCTTTTTTACCGGGTGTGTCCTTAGGCGGGCGGGTGCGGCACTGACCGTGGCGTAGCGAGCCGTCAAACGGCGCGAGGTAAGGCGTCTTCGGAGCTTGGAATGGTGGTTTCATGGCGCTGACCCTAGCATACCGCCGGCCGCCGCATGAGCCCTGGCACAGTCCGGCATGCCCCAGGGTACTTTGTTGGGTGGAAAGTGACCGTATCTGCAGGCCCGTTCATGGCCTTCTGCGAGGCATGCAGCAG
>JBCCVP010000139.1:0-14346 GCA_039195135.1 Pseudomonadota bacterium
CGACTTTGCCGAGCTGGCGAGGCAAACCTGGGAGCCGCTGCAGCGGCATCGCGAGTCATGAAGCCCTTCGAGCTCACGCAGGTACCGCTAACCGGCTGGAATCTCCTGGAGGCCAACGCCGGTACGGGCAAAACGTACAGCATCTGCGGGCTCTATCTGCGCATGATGCTGGAGCTTGACTGCGGCCACGATCAGCTGCTGACCATCACGTTTACCCGCGCCGCGGTAGCGGAGCTGAAAACCCGGCTGCTTGGGACGCTGATCGATGCGCGCCGCTGGCTGACGCAGCCGCAGGACGAGCCCTGGCCGGAGGATGATCCGCTGGCCACCATCTGCCGCCCGTTTCGCGGCGACGCGGCCTGCCTCGAGCGGATCACCCGGGCGCTGGCGAGCTTCGACCTGGCACCCGTACTCACCATCCACAGCTTTTGCCAGCAGCTGCTGACGGAGGCGAGCTTCGCCACCGGTTTTGATCCCGACGCGGAACTGCTGGAACTGACCGAACCGGTGGTGGAGGAGCTGACTGAGCAGGCCTGGCGCTCCGAGTCGGAAAAACTGTCTCCGGCGGTGCTGTCCCAGGTGGCCGAGGTTCAGGTCCCGGAGCTCACGCGGCAGATCACCGGTCTGTTCAATCGGCCCTACGCCCGGCGGGAGTACCAGGCGGTCGACAACGAGGCGCTGACCCGATCGGTGGACGACTTGGAGCAGGCCCGGGCGGTGGTCCGGGCGGCCTATGCGCAGGACGGGGAACGGGCCGTCGAGCTGATCCAGGAAGCGAAGCTGGCCGGGCAGATGCGTAAGGACCGCTATTCCGACGCGCATATCCGGGAAGCGCGGCAGGCCCTGATTCAATGTCTGAACGGCCTGGCGATCAAACCCAACACGGCGCTGCGCCGGCTGAGTGCGAAGTTTGTGGAGGGTGCGGCGCTGAAGGCTTACAAGCCGGGACCCCAGCATCCCCTGTTTGCCGCCGTGGGCGAACTGGAGCAGGCCGCGGAGGCGCTGAAAGAAGCCGCTACCCAATACCGGGCCAGCCTGGCCCCGCGGCTGGAGCCGGTGGTGGGGGAGGCGTTTGCCGCCTGGAAGACCGCGCGCGGCCAGGTCACGTTTGATGACCTGATTCAGAAACTGCTGAGCTCCCTCCGGGACCCGCAGCGCGAGAGCACCATCCGCGAGGAGTGCGCCAAGCGTTTCCGCGGGGTGCTCGTCGATGAATACCAGGACACGGACCCGCTGCAGGGCGAGATTTTTCGCCGCCTGTTTCGCGAAGGTTCGCAGCCGGTCTGGCAGGTGGGGGATCCCAAGCAGGCGCTGTATGCCTTTCGCGGCGCCGATCTGCACGCCTATCTCAAGGCCCGGGAGCAGAGCGATGCTCGCTACAGCCTGACTACGGATTGGCGAGCCCACCCGGACCTCGTTGCAGCAATCAATGCGCTGCACCGGCAGCGCGAAGCACCGTTTGTGTTGCCCGAGCTTCAGTTTCTCCCCGCGGTGCCCGCCGGTGCAAAACCGGGCCTGCAGCTGAAGCTTGCGGGGGTAAGAGAACCCGCGCTGACCGCCTGGGATGCAGGGCAAACAGACGCCGCCTCGGCGGCGCTGCAGTGTGCGCGCCTGATTGGCCGCCTGCTGACGGCCGCGGATGCCGGCGAGGCATGGCTGGAAGCGGGAGATGAGCGCCGCCCGCTGCGGGTGGAGGACATTGTGGTGCTGGTGCGCAAGCACAAACACGGCGAGCTGATGGCGCGGGCGCTGGAGGCGCAGGGTGTGCGCTGCGTGCGGCCCGGCGTGGGCTCGGTGTTTGCCACCGCCCAGGCGCAGGAACTGGAGCAGCTGCTGCACGGGGTTTGCCACCTTGAGCGACCGGGCCGGATGGCCGGGGCCATGGCAACGGATCTGCTCGGCGTGGCGCCGCAGGAGCTGCACGAGCTCACCCGCGATGAGGAATTGCAGGATCGCTGGCGGGACCGTTTCCGCGACTGGCGGCAGATCTGGGCGGAGCAGGGCATCGAAGCGCTGCTGGTGGCCGTGCTCCGCGATACCCGGGCGGCCGATCGCCTGCTGACTCGGGATGAAGGGACCGCCTGGCTGGCGCGCTGGTTCCACCTCATCGAGCTGCTGGGGGCGGCCGCCGGCGAGGCCCGCCTGTCGATCTTTGAGCAGCTGGCGTTGCTCAACGCCCACCGGCTGAACACGGAGTTTAACGAGGCTCATCAGGTGCGTCTGGATACGGCCCAGAATGCGGTCCGGGTGCTGACCTACCACGTGGCCAAGGGTCTGCAGTTTCCGCTGGTGGTTTGTCCCTTCTTGTGGGACGCGACCGAACGCAGCGCCGGCGAAGCGTCCTATCACGACCCCGAGGGCAACCTGGTTATTGCTTTCGGGGCCCAATCCGGCGAGATGTCCAGAACCTATGCGCGGGCCGAATCCGTCAGCGAGAATGCGCGGCTCAGCTACGTGGCTCTCACCCGCGCCCAGGCCTGCTGCTATTTCCCCTGGCAATCGGTGGCGGCCAGTCGCTGGAGTGGCCTGCGTCAGCTGATCAACCCGCCGCTGGACTACGCCAAGGGCGAGTATCGGGACGGCTTGAAAGGTGCGGCCGGAGACGTTGCCCACACCGCCGATGACCTGGCGACCCTCAAAACGGCCGGCGTCCACGTGCTGGACGAGCCGCCGGTACCAGTGGCGCCGCTGGTACGGGACCTCACGCCCGGCCAGCACCGCCGGCCGCAGCCGGTGGCGGCCCGCTGGTCCGTCAGCAGCTACTCCAGCCTGTTTGGCGGTGCCGCATCAGCCCGGGACATGGATCAGGTGGTGCCACTCGACGAGGAACCGGGTGTGACGTCCGGCTGGACGATGCATCACCTCCCGCCGGGCACCACCACCGGACTGATGGTGCATGAGCTCCTGGAGAAATTGCCCGCGACGGCCGACGGCGAGGCGAGCACCGCGTCCGACGCGGCGGCGCTGGCGGAATTTGCCGCGCCGTATCTGGCCCGCTACGGGCTGGACCACCGGTTCGCGCCGGCGCTGGGGCAATCGCTGGAGCAGCTGTTTCGCACGCCGCTTGGTCCGGAAGCGCTGCGCCTGGAAACCGTCAGCGAGGATCGGCGCGTGGTAGAAATGGAGTTTCACCTGCCGGTTCGCGGGCTGATCGTGAACCGCTTCTGGCGCGCCCTGCGCAGCGAAGCGCCGCCGTCGGGTCTGGCGGCCACGGTAGAAGGGTTCCTGCGTGGATTTATTGACCTGGTGGTAGAGCAGGGTGGCCGCTACTGGATCATTGACTACAAATCGAATTTCCTCGGACCGGGCACCGGTAGCTACGCGTCGCCGGCGCTGGCGGATAACGTGCAGCACCACCGTTACGACCTGCAGTACCACCTGTATACGGTGGCGCTTCATCAGTTTTTGACGCAGCAAAAGCCAGCCTATGCCTACGAACAACATTTTGGTGGCGTCTTGTACGTTTACCTGCGTGGGCTTGACGAACCGGACCATGGTGTACACTTCGCCAGGCCAGACGAAATGACAACCGAGCAACTCTCCGCTCTAATCTTCAAGTAAAGTCTAGATAGTGCCGGTATGTGCTTGATTTGGGTATCTCGTTGTTTGGTTTACCCTTTTTAACTTCCAATTTGACTGGTGTGAGGTTAAGATCCTGATCTGACTTTAGTTCGTTTGTTCCAGACGAGCTGGTCGGGGAGAAAAACAGAATTTACGATTTCAAACCGGTTCGCGGGTTGCGTCAGACGGTGGATGCCATGCAGGCCGTCCTGGGCCGCACCTCCCCCAAAAATCGGTGTCTACGGTTAGCTGGAATCGGCCACTGCTAGGGATGTGGGGTCGACGATTTCGCCAGCGTTGTCGTAGCTCGCGGACCGTGTTTGATCTGCCGTCGATTTATCCGACGCTCCGAAAACGCCGCCTATGCGCGGCGTTTCTTTTTTCCGCCCTTTTTATCCCCCTGGTTATCCCCCTGGCCGCCATCGGTCAGGCCTCGCCGGCACCCGAGCTGACGCCCCGCGAGTTCTTCCCGCCCGACACGCTTGTGCACCAGTACGTCGACGCCTACAACCGGGGTGACGTGGAGGCGATGGCCCAGCTGATGCATCCCGACATCGAATGGCTGAGCATCTCAGGGTCTTCGGCGGCGGTGCTGGCAAGTGGCAAAGAGGCGCTCATCGCCGATCTGCGCGCACACCTCAAAGGCGCCCCCGCAGGCAATCGCAGCGAACTGGGTCGCATCATCGTGACGGGCAATACGGCCTCCGTGGTGGAAACCGCCCACTGGATCTCGAAAAGCGGCGAGGCCCGGTCCCAATCATCGATGGCGGTCTACGAGACCATTGGTGATCGGATGATCCGCCGCATCTGGTACTTCCCCGCAAACAAATAACCCCGCTTCGCACTCCGTCGCCTTGCGCAACTTCTGCGCCGCCTTACCAATTCGCCGATGCCACAATGCCTGGTATGTCGCCTTCTCCCGCCAGCGCCGTGGGTCAGGCCCGGCAGGCTCGGCGCCAGGGCAACCTCGCCCTTGCCGAGCGGCTCTACCGGCAGGCCCTCACCGCCTCGCCGGGTCAGGCGGCCCCCCGCACCGAGCTGGCGCAGCTCTTGCTGAGTGCCGGCCACTACGAGCCTGCCATGGTTCAGGTGCAGGAGCTGCTCAATCGGAATCCGGCCGACGGCGAAGCCTGGCGCCTGGCCGGATTGGCTTTTCTCGGCAATCAGCAGCTGGAGCAGGCCGAGCAGGCGCTGTCCCAGGCCCGCTCCCTGAGTCCGGAGAATCCTGCCGTACGCCTCGCCCGGGCGCAGCTGGCGCAGGAAAGCGGGGATTCGCAGCACTGCCTTCGTCTCACCCGGGGGCTGGAAAATGAAACCGCCGTGCTGCTCCGCGCCCGCGCGTTTCGCGACAGTGACATGCCGGGCGAAGCGCAGGCGACGCTGCGCGCGTACCTCACCCACGACCCAACGGCGTCGTCGGTACACGCACTGCTTGCGCGACTCAGCTATCTCGACCAGGAACCGGATTGGTCCGCCGACCTGGCGCAGGCGATTGCCGCGCATCCTGATCATGTACCGCTAAGGCTGACATATGCCGGGGCCCTGAAGGGCGCCGGGGAGCTTGCGCAGGCGCGCACCGAGCTGCTGGTCGGCATCGAGCGCCAGCCCGCCTACGAGCTTTATCTGATGCTGGCCGACTGTCACCTGGAAGGCGGCGATAACCCGGCGGCGCTCCAGGCCGCCGAGCGGGCTCGGGCGTTGGCTCCCCAGCACTGCGAGTTCAGTCGTCAGCGCATCGACGCGCTGCTTGCCGTCGGCAGTTTCGATGAGGCACGCGGGCTGCTCGAGTCGCTGCTGCACGCCGCCCCCGGGGATCAGCGGCACCTGGCGCGCTACGCCACGCTGCTGCGCGCCGTGAATGATCCTCGGGCGAAGCTCCTGTTTGATCCCGAGCGCCTGGTTCACGTGGTTGACCGCGTCGGCGCGGCGGACCTGGCCCCGCTGACGACGGCGCTTGCGGCGGAACACCAGCGCAGCGGTCCGCCGCTGGATCAGAGTCTTCGCGGCGGCAGTCAAACGGCCCGGAGCCTCCTTCAGCTGCGCGGCGACGTTATTCAGACACTCATTGGTGACCTGAAAGACGCCGTCCGCGCCTGGGCCCAGCACCTGCCGCGGGAACCGGGGCATCCTTTTGATCAGCGTCTGAAGACCGGCGACCCCCACCTGCGGGGCTGCTGGTCGGTGTGCCTGAACAGCGGCGGCCATCACGTTGATCACATCCACTCCCAGGGTGTGGTGAGCGCTGTCTACTATGTGTCGGTACCGCAGGGCTGCCGCGATCGGGGCCACGCCGGCTGGCTGCGCTTCGGTCGCCCGCGATTCCCGATGCCCGGCGTTGAGGCGGCGCTGCACGTCGAACCTCGACCGGGGCGGCTGGTGCTTTTTCCGTCGTATTTCTGGCACGGCACGGAGCCTTTTGCCGACGAGTCACCGCGGCTGACGGTCGCCTTCGACGCAACGTTCTGATCGTTCCGCGCCCGGTCTGCCGGCGGGCATGACTTGTGGCACAGCCGAAGCCCGGAGTTTGGATCATTTGCGCAACAAAACGCGCAAGTGGTCAAAAAGCGCAACCTGCCGATCATCAACCGCAACAGATCGGCCTAAACCCCTTGTTAAGTTTCCGTTAACCCTGATGGGCGGCGCCGCATGGATTCGGCGTCAAGGCACGTTGACCTGGATCGCGTACACCTGGCGGTGGCGCTCTTAACCAAGGGTATGTTTATGAAACCTGTATTTAAGCCAAGCAAGCTCAGCATTGCGGTGATTGCCGCACTGGCCACGGCGGCCAGCGCGAACGCGCAGCAACTGAACGAAGACCCGGAGTCGTTAGAGGAGGTGGTCGTAACCGGTTCGAGAATTCCCCGGGCCGATCTGGTTGCCAATAGCCCCGTCGCCGTTATCGGCGCGGAAGAATTTGAACTGGCAGCCACCATGGAGACCGAATCGCTGCTGAACACGCTGCCGCAGGTGGTACCGTCCTTCGGCGCAACCACCAATAACCCCGGTACCGGCACCGCAACCATCGACCTGCGAAACCTGGGCACGGTGCGCACGCTGGTGATGATGAACGGCCGCCGAATCGTCGGGTCAAATACCAACGGCGTGGTGGATATCAATAACATCCCACCGGCTTTGATCGACCGGGTTGAGGTGGCTACCGGCGGCGCGTCCGCGGTCTACGGCTCCGACGCCATGGCTGGCGTGGTGAACTTCATCCTGAAAAAGAACTACGAAGGGATCGGCATCAGCGGTCAGTTCGGCATGACCGAAGACAGCGACTCGGATCGCACCAACGTGGACTTTATCTGGGGCGCCAACTCAGCCGACGGCCGCGGCAACGCGGTGATCTACGCCAACTACTTTAACCGGGACCAGACCTTTGCTTCGGCGCGGGATTTCTCCGCCATTGAGCTGGACGAAGATACCGACGATAACGGCAATCCGATCCTGTCCCCCGGCGGCTCCTCGCGGATCCCGGAGGGCCGCTTTTTTGGATCGGCCTTTACCGGACTTACGGATGTCAACGGCGATTCGATCGGCGGCAGCGGCTTTTTTGTCGACGCCAACGGCAACCCCGACGATTACACGTCGCCGGACGACACGTTCAACTTTGCGCCGTTCAACAACCTGCAGCTCCCGCTGGAACGCTGGACCACCACGGCCCTGGGCAGCTACGAGGTGAGCGACAACATCAGCATGTTTGGGGAATTCACCTTCGCCAACAACCGCATCAACCGGACGCTGGCGCCTACGCCTTATAACGAGTCGAGCGTGGACATCGACCTCAACAACCCGTTTATCCCCGCCGGCACGCTCGCCCTGCTGCAGCAGGCGGACGTTGACGGCGACGGGATCGTGACCGGCGGCATCAGCCGGCGCATGCTGGAGGCCGGCGGCCGCACCAGTGACGACAGCCGCAATCTGTTCCGCGGGGTCATCGGCCTGGAAGGCAATCTCTCCGGCTGGGACTGGGAGGTCTATTACAACTACGGCCGGATGGAAAACACCCAGCGCCAGGGCGGCAACATTGTGCTGAGTAAATTCCAGGAAGGTCTGCTGGTGGATCCCAGTAATCCCAACGTGTGTGCCAGCGGCAACTCTGCCTGCGTGGTGATCAACCCGTTTGGCGAAGGCAACTTCACGCCGGAGATGGTGGAGTGGGTGCGGGCCGCCGCGACCAATATCACCAACGTTGAGCAGCGCACGCTGGCGGCCAACATCGGCGGCAGCATCATGGAGCTGCCGGCGGGTCCGCTTGGGTTTGCGGCCGGGGTGGAGCAGCGGGACGAAGAGGCGGAGTTTCTGCCGGATACGTTCCTGGCTTCCGGCGACGTGGACGGTTTTAACGCCGGACTGCCCACCGCGGGTGAGTACGACGTCACCGAGGTGTATTTTGAGTCGATCATCCCGCTGGTTTCCGGCGCTTCGTTTGCTGAGTACGCAGCGCTGGAGCTGGGATATCGCTACTCCGACTACTCCAACGTCGGCGGCGTGGATACCTACAAGTTTGGCGGCGAATGGCGTCCCACCGACAACCTGAAGCTGCGCGGCCTGTATCAACGTGCGGTGCGGGCACCCAACGTGCTGGAGCTGTTCCGCGGCTCGTCCAACAGCTTCCCGGGTGGTGAGGACTTCTGTAACGCGGGGCCGGACCGGACAGCCGAGGAAGAGGCGTTCTGCCTGCAGCTGGGCGTTCCCTCCGACCTGCTGGGTGCTTTCGAGCAGCCGGATGACCAGGTTGAGGTGATTCTTGGCGGCAATCCGGATCTGCAGCCGGAAGAGTCGGACACCTGGTCCGTGGGTTTTGTTTATCAGCCTGCGTGGCTGGATGGACTGCAGTTCTCCGCGGACTACTACTCGATCGAAATCGAGGGGGCCATCGCCCAGTTTGGCGGCGGTCTGCAGAGCACCATCGACGCGTGTAACCAGAACCTGAGTCTGGACAACGTCTTCTGTCAGCCGCTGACGGCGCGCAACGCGGCCGGTGAGCTGGAGTTTGTGCCGCTGCCCAACCAGAACATCGCTGAGTTTGCCACCGAAGGCGTGGACCTTAATGCGTCCTACGCCACTGAAGTGTGGAACGGCAATCTGCTGGACCTCTCCTTTGCCGCCACTCACGTGTTCAAAAACGAGCAGCAGAGCAGCCCGGTGACGAACGTGGTGGAGTGTGTTGGTTCGGTCGGCGTCCGGGGAACCTGCGGCAACGCGGATCCCGAGTGGCGCGTGGTCGGCCGGGCCACCCTGCGGACCGGCAAACTTCGCTCGACGCTGCGCTATCGCTACGTGGGTGAGATCGAGAACGAGCTGATCTCCCTGGGAACCGATCCCAGCACGCTGGCGGTCACGGACGTGTCCGGCGAGCACTATGTGGACCTCGGTCTGACGTACAACTACAGCGACAATATCGATCTGATCCTTAATTTCGATAACCTGCTGGACAACGACCCGCCGGTCCTCGCGGACGCGGGCGGTCAGTTCAACACGGACGCTTCTGTGTACGACGTGCTGGGTCGCCGGTTTACCACCGGCTTCAGAATCCGATTCTGACCCGGTCTCAACCATCCTCAGCCGGCCGGGGCAGTTCGCTGCCCCGGTCTCTTTCCCACCTTAAATCCCAGGCGCGGGCGGGGGATGCCGACGCGCAGCTGGAGCTGGCCTACAGCCTGGATGACCGGGGCTGCGGTGACGAAGCCCGTTCCTGGATCAGCCGCGCCGCCGACTCCGGACTATCGCTGGCGGCGATGCAGCTGGCCCTATGGGAGCTGACCGGGCATCACGGAGAGCTGAATCCGCAGGCCGGCGCCGCCCGGGTCTTTCACCTGGCAGAACAGGGCGATATACCGGCGCAGCTTCTGGCCGCGGTGCTGCACGCCACCGGCAGCGGCGTTCCCGAGCAATGGGATGACGCATGCGGCTGGCTGCTTCGGGCTGCTCGCTCCGGGTCCACCCGAGCATTCACGCAGCTTGCCGTTTTGCTTCCGCCGGACCATCCGGATCTCGATGTTGTGATTGAGCTGGCTTCGGCGGCGAAGTCGCCGCGCCCACCGCGGCTGCCGGAGAAGACCCTGGCCCGCTTTACGTCGGAGATTGAGCTGCCCCACGAGCGACCGTTGCCGGAAGTAACCTGGTCGCGGGAGACGCCCGCGATGCGTCTTTACCCCGGCGCCCTGACGCCGGCCGAGTGCCGCTATCTGGCGGCCGCCGGCGCTCCGTTTCTTGCCCCGGCCCGAGTTAACGATGGCGGTCGGGGGAACCAGACCGATCACTCCCGGAACAATAAGGCTGCAGCCCTGGGGCTGGTAGAAGCGGATCTGGTGACCTGCTCGCTGCGCAAGCGGCTGGCGGCGGCGGGGCAGCGACCGGCGAGCCATGCGGAGATGATTTCTGTGCTCCACTACGAGGTGGGTCAGGCCTATCAGCCCCACCACGATTTTTTTGACCCGGACCTTCCCACCCATGCCCGCAACCTGCAGCGCTCCGGTCAGCGATGCACCACGGTGCTGGCCTGGCTCAACGACGGCTTTGAGGGCGGCCACACGCGTTTCCATCGTCTTCGGCTCGAACTTCGCGGCGGGCCAGGCGACGTGCTTGCGTTTGCCAATGTGACCGAGGACGGTGCCGTTAATCGGCAAATGCTCCATGAGGGCGCCAGCCCTACCGAGGGCCAGAAGTGGCTCGCCAGCCTTTGGCTGCGGAACCAGCCCACCCCGGGATTTGGCGTCTCGGTCGACGTTTAGGCACCCTTTACCTCACAAAACGACCGTCAGTGACGTCTGGCACATGCGCCGGCACCTGCGGTGATTGACGCTCCCGACACTTTTTTGACCGGGCTGGTACCATGCCGTCCGGATCGCCCACCTGGAGATAATTATGTTGCAACGAAAAAGCGCGCTTTTGCCCGCGCTGATGGTGCTGTTCCTGGCAGGCTGCTCCGGCGAAGACGACGCCGCGACCGGCCAGACAGCAGCCCCGGAGGAAGGTGACGCAGCGCCGGTGGCTGCCGCCGATGATGACGCCCTCGGCGACAACCCGTTTCTCGCCGACTGGGACACGCCGTTTGGCGTACCCCCGTTTGGGGAGATTGAAGAAGCCCACTTTTTGCCCGCTTTTGAAGCCGGCATGGCGGCGCACAACGAAGAGATCGCCGCGATTGTCGGCAATCCCGACGCACCGACGTTCGAAAACACGTTTTTGGCCCTGGACGTGTCCGGCGAGCAGCTGGGTCGGGTACAAAACGTCTTTTTTGTGCTGACCTCGTCCGCCACCAACGAAAATCTGCAGAAGATTCAGGCAGAAATCTCGCCGCGCCTTTCCAAGCACTACAACGACATCTCCCTGAACCAGACGCTCTTTGACCGCATCAAGGCGGTGAATGGGCAACTCGATTCGCTCGAACTTAACGACGAGCAGCGCTATCTGGTAGCCCGGGTGTACAAAGATTTTGTGCGCGGCGGCGCAGCGCTTGAGGAAAGCGCCAAACAGCGTTTGAACGAAATCAACCAGGAAATCACTCGCCTGGCGGTGAGTTTTGGACAGAACCTGCTGAAGGAAAACAACGCCTTTGAGCTGGTGCTGGAAAAGGAAGAGGACCTGGCGGGCCTGCCGGACTTTCTGAAGGCGGCAGCGCTGGAAGAGGGCTCCCAGCGGGATCACGAGGGCAAGTACGTGTTCACGCTGACGCGGTCTTCCATGACGCCGTTCCTGCAGTACTCCACCCGCCGCGACCTGCGTGAAAAGATCCATACCGCCTGGACGAAGCGCGGCGACAACGATAACGACAACGACAACAACCAGCTTGTGGCCAAGATGGCCTCGCTGCGGGTGGAGCGGGCCAACCTGCTCGGCTATCCCACGCACGCGGCCTGGGTGCTGGAAGACCGCATGTCGGAAACGCCTGACAAGGCCTACGCCTTTATGAACCAGGTGTGGGAGCCGGCGCTGGCCAAGGCCAAAGAAGAGCGCCAGGCGCTGCAGGAGATGGCCGAGTCGGAAGGGGCAGATTTTGAGATCGCCGCCTGGGACTGGTACCACTACGCCGAGAAGGTGCGCAAAGCCCGCTACGACATCGACGACGGCGTGCTCAAGCCCTACTTCAAGCTGGAAAACGTGCGCGACGCGGCCTTCATGGTGGCGCAGCGGCTGTTTGGCATTACCTTCCACGACCTGCCGGACGCGCCGCGCTATCACGAAGACGTGCAGGTGTTTGAGGCCAAAGACGCGGACGGCGCTCACGTCGGCGTGTTCTACTTTGACTTCCACCCCCGGCCCAGCAAGCGCGGCGGCGCCTGGATGAGTTCCTTCCGGGACCAGTCCAACATCGACGCCAACATTCGGCCGATTGTGGTGAACAACTGCAACTTCCCGAAAGGCTCCGGCGACATTCCGACGCTGCTGAGCTTCAACGACGCCACCACGCTGTTCCACGAGTTTGGCCACGGCCTGCACGGCCTGCTGTCGGACGTGACCTACAACCGCCTTGCCGGCGTCACGGGTCCCCGGGACTACACGGAGTTCCCGGCGCAGATGATGGAGCACTGGATTTCGAGTCCGGAAGTCCTGCGGGAAACCGCGGTGCACTACGAGACCGGTGAGCCCATTCCCGAAGCGCTGATCGAGCGTATGGATGAGGCCAACAAGTTCAACCAGGGTTTTGCCACGGTTGAGTATCTGTCGGCGGCCATCCTGGATATGGACTGGCACACGCTGGAGACCACCGACATCCAGGAAGTGGGCGCGTTTGAGCGGGAGTCGCTCAACAACATGGGCCTGATTGACGAGATTGTGGTGCGCTACCGCAGCACTTACTTCGGTCATATCTTCTCCAGCCCCGTGGGTTACTCCAGCGGCTACTACAGCTACATCTGGTCGAACATTCTCGATGCGGACGGCTTTGAGGCGTTCAAAGAGGCGGGCGACATCTACGACCCGGAGCTGGCCAAGCGTTTGAAGGACAACATCTATGCGGCCGGCGGCACCGACGATGCCATGAACCTGTTCGTGAAGTTTCGCGGCAAGGAACCGACCATCGACGCGCTGCTTGAAGTGCGCGGTCTGAAACCTGCCGGACCCTGATTCCACGGCGGGGTGTTTGCCCGCCATCGCTACTCAACGTCAGCGCGGCCCTCGGGGCCGCGCTGACTCCCAGCCAAAAACACCCTGGTCAAGGCCTCGATGCCCGTTGTTCGGCTATTCGTTGCCCTCGCACTGCTGGCCGTAGCCGGCGGCGCCTTCGGGCATCCCGAAGACGAGGTCTGTGATCCCGCCGCACCACCAAACGCGTTTTGCCTGGCGATGTTGGAGGGCATTTCGGAGCCGCCGCCGCTGCGTGACGTGATTCGGGACTATCTGGTCCTCGGCTTCACTCACATTATTCCCAAGGGTCTCGATCACATTCTGTTTGTGCTGGCCCTGTTCCTCGGCAGCACCGGGTGGCGATCGCTGGTGGCGCTGGTCACCATGTTTACGATTGCTCACTCCATCACGCTGGCGCTGGTGGCGCTGGCGATCTGGATTCCCGACGGCGCCTGGGTGGAGCCACTCATCGCTACGTCGATCAGCGTGGTCGCGTTGGAAAACCTACTGCTGAAGGGTGACCGGAAAAACCTGTGGCGCTATCCGATCGTGCTCGTCTTCGGCCTGCTCCACGGCCTGGGCTTTGGCGGCGTGCTTTCTGAGCTGGGGCTTCCCGACGGGCAGCTTGTCCCGGCCCTGCTGGCCTTCAACGTTGGCGTGGAGGTGGGCCAGATCGCTCTGGTCGCCGCGGCGGCTTTGATCGGCTGGGCGCTGGTTCGCCGACTCGCCGGCGCGGGACGTTACCGCCGATGGGTGGTGCTGCCGGCGTCCATCACGATCGGGCTGACTGGCGCAGTCTGGACGACGCAGCGCCTGTTGTGATGACATTTCTCGAGCCCAGGCGATCAAACGATCGGCGCCTTCGTGTTGCAAATGCTTATCATTTGAACTACAACCTTACGCGTTCCTTGCTTCCAGGACATCCTAGTTGTCGACCGACGCAGATACGACCAACAGCAGCCTGTTCGGCATGCTCCGCGAAGCCTCCCTCGGTCGGTATATCAGCCGCCTGGTCAACAACCAGGCAGACGCGGATGATCTGCTGCAAAACGTGGCAGAAAAACTGCTAAGAAAAGGCCCGGCGGTTCAGGAGCCGGCACATTTTCTGCGTCGTGTCGTGCGCAACGCAGCCATCGACCAGCACCGCGCCAGACAGCTGCGCGCGGATTACACTCTCAGGGCGAACCGCAGTCTGCGGGGCTTGATCAATCGCCGGAACTTGCGATCACCCTGATGCAGATTGAGCGTGCGTTGACTGCTCTGCCAACATTGACCGCGGAGATGTTTCGTCTTCATTATCTCGACGGTCTGACGCAGCGGGAAATTGCCGAACGATTCAGCGTTCATTTGTCCAGCGTCGAAAAACGGCTGACCAAAGCGAGACGCTGCTGCCTCGCGGCGGTGGCGGCAGACCCGGCAGCAAAATAGCATCTGCATTACGGCTGCCCTTCCTCACATTCGTTTATCGGTATAGTAAAAGCTGCTATTCGGGCACGGTGGATGGCCGTATTGCGAAGCTCACCTTCCGATGATCGCTTGCGTGCCGAGGCTCTGGCGCTCGTTGAGGCGACGACGGCGTGTTCCTCGGAGGATCGCCGCCGGGGGGGCGGGCCGGGGGGGCGCCCCGGCCCCCAAAACACACGGCGCGGCCCCGCCCGCGCCCCCCGGCACGGCCCCCCCCCCCCCCCCCCCCCCCCCCCCCCCCCCCCCCCC
>JBCCVP010000140.1:0-14338 GCA_039195135.1 Pseudomonadota bacterium
CATTTTTGCCACAATTTCCCGGCTTGCGTCGGCAAACGTCTGCGACCCGAGCAGCTCGATACCGGGGTGCCAGGTCTCGAGCGAATTTGGATCATCACAGCCCCACTTGAACCAGCTCCTGATGCCAAACCGTTTCTTGTGCTTTTCCTGGGCCGCTGGCGTTGTGAGTTTGGCGGCGCAGATATCGGTGGCAAACCACGCTCCTGGAAATTTCCGTGCAATCTGCACAACAGTCTGCCGGACCTGGGGCTCTTCGAGGTAGACAATGACGGCTTCGGACAAAAAGAGTGTCGGTTTGCCAACCTTCAGGACCGGTTCCATCCAGTCCTCATCGACGACGCTGCCGGCGATCATCAAGCGGCGAGGGCTGTCGTCGAAATACCTCCGACGCAGTTCAATCGAATCAGGGAGGTCAAGTTCAAACCAGGTGGCCCGGCCATTGTCGATACGCTCAAAACGCGTATTCAGGCCACAACCGATCTCAACAATGGCCCCATCAGGGTTTTGCTCAAGAAAACGCAGCGCCAGATCGTCAAAAATGCGGGTGCGAACGCAGGCTGCAGACAGGCTGGAGCTGCCGCGCCATTTGCTGAAGTCGTAGTCAAGCTGGTCGACAATCTCTACCGCCCGTGCGTCTTTCAACAAACCGTTGGGTCGGGCCGTTTCCACCGCGCGGCTGAGAAGGGGAATCAGCAACGTTTCCTGAATCGATCCAAGACTGACCGTTTGCTTCATAGCGAGTCGAACCTCCTGCAGCAAATTGCGGAATAGGAAAAATCCCCGGGTTTGGCTGACTCGGGAAAGCCGCCGCAGCAGTTTAAGCTAACATATATTGATTCTCATTTGCATTAAGACGCTCGGGGACTGCGCCACCGGCCCGAAGAGCGCACTCGCAAATAAAACCGCCAGAGGTGGGCCGACAGTGCCCGGGGTTGGCGGGCGCCGGGAAGCAAACCGCCCAGCGCTGCCGGCAGGAAACGAAACACGGCCAGCTGCAGATGGCCGACCAGCGCCGCGGCCGGACCAAAGTGTTTGGCCACGTAGCGGTGTTTGGAAATGAGGACTTCGCTGCGCGTCAGCGCGCGGGTCTCCCAGCTGCTGCGGCTGGCCGCGCCGTGTTCATGGATCAGGATGGGTGAACTCGCTTGCACCACGTCCATCCCTGCGGCACGAGCCCGGATACAGAGATCGACATCTTCTGAGTACATAAAAAAGCCGTCGTCCCAGCCGCCGATCCTGTCGAACAGGGTTCTTGGGATCAGCAGGCAGGAACCGGAAACCCAGTCCACCGATGCCAGATCGCCGATCCGGCGACGGTTGCGCAGCGCGCTGAACAAAACCCGCCCGGGGCCCGCCAGGGCCCACCAGCGGGGGAACGGCCCGGAGGCTTTGCGGGGTTCTCCGGCGGAGCTGCGCTGGCGCGTTGTGCTGATGGCCATCAGATGATTCACCTTGCACCACAGTTCGGCCACCGCCTTGTCGGGGTCAACACAATCGGGGTTGAGAAAGAGCAGGTGCTGGCCCGCGGCGGAAGCGGCCCCAAGATTGCAGCCGGCAGCAAAACCGCCGTTGTGGCCAGCGTCGATGAAGCGGACGCCGGGCCACCCCGCGGAAAACCCGGTCAGGTGCTCGTCGTCCGAGCCATTGTCTACCACGATGATCTCCGTGACCGGGCGGACAGAATCTGAGAGATAGGCCAGCGACGCTAGGCACCGCTCAAGATGATCCCAGGTGCGGTAATTGACGATGATGACCGACAGATCCAGCGGACGATCGGAGGAGCCCGCGGGGTTAGCCGGTGACGCCGGGTTCATAAACGGCGGATGAACAGGCCGGTCTGATCGTCGTCCGGGGCCCGCTGGTCAACAAACCGCGTTACCGCGTCGGCCATTTCGTTGAGCAGCTGGGCTGCGGATTTCTGGGCGTTGACGCGGATCAGCTGCTCCACGCGCTCCTGACCAAAACGCTCACCGTCGCTGGCACGGGCCTCAAACGCCCCGTCAGAAATTACCGCCAGAATATCGCCGGGCTCAAGCACAATGTCGTGCAGCGCCACCGCCATCCCGTCCATCACGCCAAGCGGCGGCGCGTCCGCGTCCATCGCCTCAAAGGTATCGCTGGCCGCGTGGTACCACAGAATCGGCGCCTGGCCGGCGCTGAACAGCCGCAGCCGATGGCCCCGGGCACACAGCAGCCCCATCCAGGCCGTTACAAACCGGCCCCGGTGCGCGTCCGCCACCAGCTGGTCGTTCATATGGCGGGCCACCGCTTCCAGCGGCTGGCCGAGACGAATGCCCATGCGGAACATGGAACGCACCTGGGCCGCCGTGAGGGCGGGCCCCATGCCGTGGCCGGTGGCGTCCGACAGCACCATGAACACCTCGTCGGGGTCATCGTCCACCATCACCATGCCGGCCTCGCCACGGCGTACGCCGATCACGTCGTAGGTATCGCCGCCGGTGGCATCTGCCGGCCGGCTGCCGGCGGCAATGTCGTAACCTTTCACGAGGGGAAAGGACTGGGGAAAGGTCTTTTGCTGAATCTGCCGGGCCAGCTGCAGCTCGTCTTCCAGCTTCAGCAGGTTGCTCAGTCCGTCGCGCATCGCCTCGTGAGCGTCGGCAAGATTGGTGACTTCCCGCAGGGAGGATCGGATCTGCGCCGCGGGCGCGTCCAGGTCGCCGCGGCTGATGCGCAGGCTCTGATCGGCGAGCTGAGAGATCGGGCGGCTGTAGCGCTGGGACAGAGAGATGGCCCGGTATACCGCGAAAGCGACCACCGCCAGCACCACTGACAGCACCAGCAGCCGCAGCTGCTGAATGCTGCCGAGCAGTTCCGCCTCCGGCACCAGCACGCCGGTGAACAGCTCCTGACTTGCGTTGAGCGGAATCCACTTAGCCTGTCCCCACCAGTAGCGCCCCTCGGACCGGAAGCGCACCGGCTCGGTTTCCACGCTGCCGTCAGCGCGGGTAAAGGCCTGCGACGCGTCCACCGCCAGTGCCAGCCCCAGCTCGTGGGGCTGCTTCAGGAAGGCCACTTCCCGGGCGCTCTGGGAAGCGTACTGGGGCAGGTTTGGCAGACCCAGAATCTGTCCCTGCTCATCGGTCACCAGCACCAGGCCCTGATAACCCATGTCGAAGTTGCGGGTGAATTCGGAGATGTCCTCCAGCAGCACGTCCAGGGCCACTACCCACGTCTCGCCGTTCCGATCTTTGACCTGGGCCGACGCGGTGATGCCCGGGTGGTTGGAGCCGATGAACCGGTAGGCCTCGGTCCAGCGGATCTCCCCCTCCGGGGCTTCGCTGGCTGACTGGTACCAGGGCCGCTCCCGGGGCACAAACTGGTAGTCGATGGGCTGCCAGGCGGCGGTGCTGGACTCAAGCGGCCGGGTCCGCGCAGGTTCCCGGCCCTCGCCATCCACAAGGTTCATACTCCACACGTCGAGCCGCCGATTGACCTGCAGCACGCGCTGATCCGGCCCGACAATAAGCGCGCCATACAGCTGATTGGAAGCCTGCAGCAGCGGCCACACGAGTTCACTGCCGCCAGCCCCGCTGGTTGGATCGATCTGTCCATCCCGAGCCCAGTGAGTGAGCAGGCTCGCCGCGTGGCGTACCGGCGTCATGAACTGGGCCACCTGGGCCTCGGTGCGATCGATGGTCTGGCCGATCAGTACCCGGGACAAGCTCTGGGTCACCTGATTGGCGCCGACAAAGGTGGTGATAAGCACCGCCACGCCGACCAGCACCACCAGCAGCAGCATGTTGTTCAACAGGCTCTGGCGGATGGTGATCTGGCGGCGGTCAGTCCGGCTCATGGCTGACCATTTCGATTTCGTCCACTCCCAGGTAGCTCGACAGCTCCGCCACCACCCGTTCCACCGCGGGCGCGATGTCCGGGCTGTGCAGCGCGCCATGGTCGATGCCCTCGGTCCAGCCGTAGAGGCTGTGGCGCAGCGCATCGGCGGTGCGCACGCGCAGGCGCAGATCCTCCGCCACCCGGGACATCTCTCCCGGCGTGGGTGCGACCCCCAGCTCCATAAACAGCTGGCCCAGAGCATCAAACACCGGCTGGGCCTGCGACTCCAGACCGAAGTCGGTGGCGCTGAACTCGGGCTGCACGTTGCCGGGATCGGCCCAGAGGCGATAGCTGACCTTCTGCAGCGAGTGGTAGATCGGCGCTTCGGAGATGAGGAAGACGAGCAGGTTGCGGCGGTTGGCGGTCATGGTGGCCAGCGAATAGGCCCACTCGCCGGTGCGCACAAACGTGTTCAGACGGATGTGGTGTTTGAAGTCCGCCTGCTGCAGCTGATCGATAATCAGAATCGTGGGTTCGGCCTCGCTGTAGGCGCAGGCCTCGGTCATGGTCCGGTCAAAGGCGCTGAGCGGCGCCTCGTCGTTGTCGTCCCCGGCGTGCACCACCTCTTCCTGAGTGAAATCGTGGTACAGCACGTGCGGGTATTCCAGTGCGTGGGCCAGGGCCTGGGCAAAGGCGGTTTTGCGGCGCGGCAGGTCCCCTTCGATGTTCAGGCATCGCAGATGGGAGACAGGCTGCTCTAGGAAACAGCGCATCTGGAATTCGTAGTCATCATTGGACTCGAATCCAAACTCGGTCATGAGTCGGCGCAGATTAGGCATCGTGGGTGGGGTCCTGGTGAACTGCCATTATACCGGGATGGGCATGGCCGCCGAAGCCCGGGGGTGCTGATCTACACGGGTCATCCCGCTCAAAGTTTGGCAGAATGCGCCCTGAATCGGGTGCCAGGCAATCCGGCTGGCCATAGCGCTTGCCGCCAACGGCGAGTGGCGAAAGGCGGCTACGCCAGGGTTGCACCCTCCCTCAGAACACAATGGACATTTGGATGGCTAGCAGAAGCCTCAGGGTACTTTTTTGTGCCGTCAGCCTGGCTGCGCTGACGATCTCCGGCGGCCCCGCCGCGGCGCTGGAACTTCAACCCTGCCGCATCGCCGGCAGCGACAACGTGCGCACCGTGGACGCCGAATGTGGCCGGCTGGAGATTGCAGAAAATCCGGAACGGTTGGATGGCCGGACCATCAACCTGTTTGTGGCGCGGGTGCCGGCCGTGGCGCCCACGCCCGCGGCGGATCCCCTGGTTTTGATCCAGGGCGGTCCCGGCGGCTCCAGCGTCGAGCTTTACGTGGCGATGCGGGACGCCCTGGAGCGCATCCGCAGCACCCGGGAAATCCTGCTGGTGGATCAGCGCGGAACGGGCCAGTCCAATCCCATGTTCTGTCCCCTGCCGGACACGGAGCCGCTGGACTTTGACCCGGAGCTGTCGGCTCGGATGAGCCGCGAGTGTCTGGCGGAACTGGACGGGGATCCTCGTTTTTATACCACCAGCGTTGCGGTGCGGGATCTGGATGCGGTGCGCTCGGCGCTGGGCTACGAGCAGCTCAACCTGTATGGCGTGTCCTACGGGTCCCGGGTGGCGCTGCATTACCTGCGGCGTTATGAAGACCGGGTGCGAAGCCTGATTATTGACGGCGTGGCGCCACCATCCTGGAATCTTGGCCCGGATGTGGCTCGCTTCGGCCAGGACGCGTTGGATCTCATGTTCGCCCGCTGCAGCGCTTCGTCAGCCTGCGCCAGACGTTTTGGTGACCTTGAGGCGAAGCACGCAACCCTTGCCCGACGCCTGGCGGCGGCGCCGGCTATCGTGAACATGGCCCACCCGGTCACCGGTGAGATCGGTGAGCTTGCCTTTGCCGAACCCCACCTGGTGCTCGTCACGCGGATGCTGAGCTACCAGCGCGAGTCGCTGGCGCTGCTGCCGCTGCTGATCGACCTTGCCTATGAGGGCAACCTGCAGCCGATGGCGGCGCAGGCGCAGATGGTCGGCGAGTCGCTCTACAGCTCCCTGGCCATGGGCATGCACAACTCGGTGGTCTGCACGGAGGACCTGCCGTTTCTCAACACCAGCGCCTTTTCTGATCTGCGCACCACCTATATGGGCGTCAACCAGGTCGAGGTGCTGCAGGCGATCTGCCGCGAGTGGCCCGCCGGCTTAATTGACGAAGGCTTCAAGCAGGCCGTGACCTCCGCGGTGCCGACCCTGCTCCTGTCCGGTGAAGTGGATCCCGTGACGCCGCCGGCCAACGCGGAACTGGCGGCGGCCACCCTCTCCAACCAGCAGCACATTGTGGCGCCAGGGCAGGGCCACGGTGTGCTGGCCCGGGGCTGCATACCGCGGCTGGCGGCGGAGTTTGTGGAGGCGGCGGACGCCGCGGAGCTGGACGCCAGTTGCGTTGAACGCATGGGGCCGATTCCATTTTTCCAAGACCTGACCGGGCCGCTGCCATGATTGAAGTCAACGGACTTGCCAAGCGCTTCGGCAAGGTGGAAGCGCTGACTGATGTGACCTTCTCAGCCCCGGACGGTGCGATCACCGGCCTGCTGGGACCCAACGGTGCCGGCAAGTCGACCACGCTGCGCGTGCTCTATACGGTGCTCCAGCCGGACCAGGGAACCGCGGTGATCGACGGGCACGATGTGGTGCAGGACTCGCTCCTGGCCCGCCGCGCCATCGGCGCACTGCCGCATGGCTCCGGCGCCTATCCGCGGCTCACGGCGCGCGAGAACGTGCGCTACTACGGACGCCTGAACGGCATGGGCGGGGCCGCCCTTGAAAGACGCATCGATCAGCTGGCGGACATGCTGGAAATGAACGACTTCATCGATCGGCGCACCAAAGGGTTTTCCCAGGGCCAGCGCACCAAGGTTGCGCTTGCCCGGGCGCTGGTGCATGAGCCGCGCAACGTCATTCTTGACGAGCCTACCAACGGTCTCGATGTGATGGCTACGCGCGCCCTGCGGGAGCTGATTCGCCGGCTGCGGGAGGCGGGCCACTGTGTCCTGTTTTCCTCCCACGTGATGCAGGAGGTGGCGGCCCTGTGCGACGAGATCGTGATCATCGCCCGGGGCCGGGTGGTGGCATCCGGCACGCCGGACGCGCTGCGGGAGGCCACGGGACAGGAAAACCTGGAGGACGCTTTTGTGCAGGCGATTGGTTCTGAGGAGGGATTGGAATGAGTGCCGTCGCCACCGTTTTCAAAAAAGAGGTGCAGGACAATCTCCGCGACCGGAGGACGGTCCTGTCGGCGCTCGGCATGGCGGTGCTGTCGCCGATCCTGTTTATGGGGCTCATGTCCTTTGTCCTGGAAACCACCGTCAGCGACGCGACCAAGTCCATCTCCCTGCCGGTGATCGGCGCAGAGCAGGCGCCCAACCTGATCGCCTTTCTGGCGCAGAACAACATCGATGTGATCGAGGGTCCCGAGGACGCGGACGCGGCGGTGCGGGACCGGGTCCACGGCGTGGTGCTGGAGATACCGGAGGACTTCGGCGAGCGCCTGACCTCCGGGGCACCAGCGCCGCTGCGGCTGATCTATGACAGCTCCCGCACCAAAGACTCCGAGCGGGGCTACCGCCGGGTGCGGGACGTGCTCGGGGGATACAACCGGCTCGTCGGCGCAATGCGACTGCAGGCCCGTGGGGTGAGCCCGCAGGTGGTCAATCCGATTGCGATCAACGTCAGCAACGTGGCCACGCCGTCGGCGCGGGCGCTGGCGGTCCTTGGGGTCATTCCCTATTTTGTGATCTTCTCGCTCTTTATGGGCGGTTTTTACCTCGCCATCGACACCACCGCCGGAGAGCGGGAGCAGGGCTCGTTGGAGCCGCTGCTGGCGCAGCCGGTGGCCCGGGCCGCGCTGGCGCTGGGTAAGCTGCTGGCTACGGCGTTGTTTTCTGCTGCCACGCTGTTTCTGGTGCTATTGGCCTTTTCCGTGGCCATTGGGTTTGTACCGCTGCAGAAAGTGGGCATGTCAGTGGAGTTTGGCTTCGGCAAGGTGCTGGCGCTGTGGGTGATGCTAGTGCCCATGTCCCTGCTGGCGGCGGCGTTTATGACCGTGGTCGCGTCGTTCACCAAAAGCTTCAAGGAGGCGCAAACCTACCTGACGCTGGTGATTTTGATTCCCACGCTGCCGCTGATGATGGTGGCGTTTCTGGCGCCGGAGGCCACCGCCGGCACCATGGCGATCCCCAGCCTGAGCCAGGCGCTGATCATTACCGGTGGTATCAAAGGCGAGTGGGTTGCGGCGCCCTTGGTGGGTATTTCGGTAGCCACCACCTTGCTGGTGGCGCTCATCCTGACGTTCGTTGCGGTCTGGCTCTACCAGCGCGAAGCAATTCTCTAGCGATCAAAAAAAAGCCCCGGCCAGGGAACTGGTCGGGGCAAAAAAAAGGGCACCGGGCCGGTTGGCCTGGGCGCGCGCACTAACAGGGAGGCAGATTCGCGCGCCGTAAGTACCCCCTGCAGCCCCTAGTAACGGCGGATGTCGCCAATCCTTTAGGCCCCAGGGGTTGGCGCGGAATCATTCTTTCAGTTTGAGTGCCAGGCGCCCGTCGCGCACTTCCAGATGCTCAATGCCGGCCGCCAGCGCCTGCCAGAAGCCGGGATCACCGCCAAACTCCTGGACGAGGTCTACGTTTTTCAGATTGCCGAGCCAGGCGTTGGGCAGCGGTACGCCCATGAGACTCACGCCGCGCAGAATCGCGACGGGCTGGCCGTTGCGAAACGCCACCTCCAGGCCGGCGTTCACGCGCAGGGTTTTGCCACCGAGGACGGGGAAGTCCGGGTCGAGGGGTACCAGCAGCCGGGCGCTCGCCAGATCCTCGGACAGATCAAAAGCCAGGCGCTGGGCCATCTGGGTATTGCTGGCAAGCAGCGCGTTGAGCTCCCGTTCGGAAAAACTGACCTCCCGGCTGGCACCGGCTTCGCTATAGGCCTGCGGCTCCAGGCGCTCCGCTTCGGCGGCGGCTTCGGGCTCCGCGCCGGTTTCGACGGCGCCGGTGAGGCCCAGGCGGTTAATCTTCTGCTCCAGCGTGGCCTGCTCCCGCTCGTTCAGCGCCACCGGCTTAAATTGGCTGGGAAATACGTAGCGCCACACAACAAACGTGGTGATGCCCACGGTAAGCACCATCACCAGCAGACTGATGCCCAGCACCTGGAGCCCGGAAAAGCGGCGCTTTGCTTCCGCCTCGGCTTCTGCCGGTGCTGACGTTGGAGCGGGTGCCGCTGTCTCGCTTGTAGCGGCCGGTTCGGTCTCGGGCGCTTTCGGGTCGTTAGGGTTGCTCATGCGCAGATGACTTCGCTGATCAAAGGCGACAGTTTAGCGGTGAGGCTCCCGGGGAGCGAAAAAAGCCGCAGATTGTTCACAGAGCGGCTTGCTTTTCCCGACGGCCCGCTGCACCGTTGCCAGATGAATGACGTTGACCCGATCGCCGAGCTGCAGGAACGCCTGACCTACCAGGACGATGCGCTGGAAAAACTGGACCAGGCGTTGCTCGATCAGCACCGCCGGCTGGAGCGACTGGAGGCGTCGCTGGAACGGGCCCAGCGGCGGCTGGAGGCCCTGGAGGCGCCGGCCAGCGGTGAGGAGCGGCCGGAGCCGCCGCCGCCCCACTACTGAGCCGCGAAGCTATTTGTGGGACAGCACACTAGTGCAGCGAGGCGCGCCAGGGCAGGGTGGCGATAATTTCCGATTCCGCTTCCATCAGCTCTTCCAGCCGGGGATAGATCGAATCGCCGTAGAGTTTTCGCGCCATGTCGGCAAACTGGTGACCGTGTTTGGTTTCGGCCGCCCAAAGCTCGTGGTAGAACTCGGCCAGCTTCGGCTCCCGACCATCCTCCGCCAGCGCCCGGGCGATGATGCCGAAGCGCTCCGCGCCGCGGCACTCAATGACGGACGAAATGAGCAGGCGGTCGATGAAGCGCTCCTCCCGGCCGCTGCGCATCAGCTTCTGCAGGGCGCCGACGTACGGATCCGGCGTATCGGCCACCAGCGCAACGCCGCGCTCCACCATCAGGGCGTACACCTGCTGAAAGTGCTGCAGTTCCTCCCGCGCCAGCTCAATGAGGGTGGGGATGATGGGCGCCCGGTCCGGGTATTTCACCACCAGGCTCATGGCCAGGGCCGACGCTTTCCGTTCACAGTTGGCGTGATCCGCGAGAAACTCGTCAAACTGATCAAGAACGGTGTGTACCCATTCAGTATCGGTGGGCACTTTCAGATCGATGGAACGTCGGGTCATGGCTATTCCGCTGCATGAATTTCTGGATTGATCGCGAAGCCCGCGAGCACCGCGAACGCGGGCGGGCGTATTTTAGCAGGTATGGTGTGGAACCTCGGCCGGAGTTGCTGGCGGGGCCGGTGCCTTCTCCGCCGGACCTCGAGCTCCTGCTGGTGATTCCCGCGCTGGCGGAGCCGGCGCTCGACCAGACGCTGAACAGCATCGCCGCCTGCGATCCGCCGTCGTCTGCGGTCGGGGTGGTGGTGCTGGTCAATAGCGCAGAAAACGCGAGCGAGGCGGTGCGGGAGCAAAACCAGCAGTCCATGCACATGGTGCGGGGGCGCACCGGCGACCCGTTCCCGGTGTGGCTGCTGGCGGCCGAGGGCCTGCCGGGCCGCCATGCCGGCGTAGGGCTGGCCCGCAAGCTGGGGCTGGATTTTGCGCTGGCCCGGCTGCTGGAAAGCCGCAGCGGTACCGGGGTGCTGGTGAACCTCGACGCCGACTGCCTGGTGGACTCCGACTACCTGACGGCCATCGAGGCTTACTTTGAAGCCCGGCCCAAGGCCTGCGGTGCGGGCATCTACTACGAGCATGAGCTGCTGACGGCGCCGGAACCTGAGCATATCGCCGCCTACGAATTGCATCTGCGCTACTACCTCCATGCGCTGCGCAGCGCCGGCATCGCCGGCAGCTTTCACACGGTGGGCTCCTGCATTGCGCTGCGCGCGGAGGACTATATGGCGCAGGGCGGGATGAATCGCCGGCAGGCGGGCGAGGATTACTATCTGGTGCAGAAGCTGGCGGCCACCGGCCGCTACGGCGAAATCAACACCACCCGGGTACGACCCTCGGCGCGGGTGTCCCGGCGGGTGCCGTTTGGCACCGGTCGGGCCATGGCGGAGGCCACCGGGCCGCGCACGACGTATCCGCTGGCGGCTTTTGACGACCTGGCGGTCCTGACGGCAGGTTTCCACGACCCGCAGCGGGCGGCGCAGATCGAGCATCTTGCGCCGCCGCTGCAGGCGTTTCTGACGCAGGTGGACTATGCCGGCCGCCTGGCGGATACCGCCGCCAACACGGCCAGTGACGGGGCGTTTCAGCGCCGGCTTGCGCGCTGGTTCAATGGATTTCTGGCGATGAAATACCTGCACCAGGTGAGTGACGTCGATTACCCGCGGTCCGACGTGGTGGACGCGGCCCGACGGCTTCAGCAGCGGCTCGATCCGTCCGCTGCCGGCACGTCGGAGCTGACCGCGCTACTTAGCTGGTACCGCCAGCGCTGCCGCAGCGGCGTCAGCTCACCCGACACTGACGCGGCGTGAGGTGCTGGTCCACCAGGCTTAGCTTTCTCAGCTCGGCGATTACCGTCTTAAGGTCCCGGTCGGCCATCGTCGGTCGATCGGCCCAGCGGGTGCAGCGGAGCCACTCGATCACCTCGCTCTCGGCGAGACCGTAGTGCTGACCGATGCGCTGCGGCAGGTCCGGCAGGCGCAGTGCGAGGCTCACGCCCCGAAACCAGATCTGACAAAGCCGCGCTACGGCGGCCGGGTGGTGCGCCAGGGTGGTTCCGCTCGTCACCAGACAAAAGGGCGGCCAGGGGGTCGGGCACTCGCCGATGCGTTTCATTTGCCCGCGATCCACCGTCGGCTGGGTGGTGAACCGCTCCCAAAGAAAAACGTCCGCGCGATCGGCGGCAAAAGCTTCGGCGGCGCCAACCAGACTGCCAACTTCCACAAACTCAAGCCTCTTGAGCTTCAGCTGGTCCGCCAGCACGTGGCTCATCAGGTGGGAGCCGGACAGGCGGCGGCTGATCGCCACTCGCAGCGGTGCGCCCCGGGCGAGGTCTGCCAGCCCGTTTCGGGGTGACCCGGGCGGTACGTGGACGCCCCACCGCAGCGGCGTGGCGACGGTGAAGGTGAGCAGTCGCAGATCGTGGCCGGCGCTGATGCCGGCGACGGCACCCTCGCTAAGCAGCACCGCCAGTTGCAGCTCGTCACGTTTAAGGTCCCGCAGCATCGCACCGGTGCCGCCGGGATAGTCGCGCCAGTCCAGGCGCAGACCGGCCTGAGATAAAAGACCATATTTATCAGCCAGATGCCAAGGAAAATTAAAGTGTTCCGGCACACCGCCGACGCGGAGAATCACGCAAAATCCCCCAGCTCGCTGCGGAAATCGTCCAGAAACCGCTCCAGCACCGCCGTGCGCTGGCGAGCCACTTCGCGGCCCGCAGGCGTTTGCATCGTGTCGGCCAGCTTCAGCAGCTTGGCGTAGAAATGATCGATGCAGAATTCCCGGTCCGCCGGTTCGCGCCGGGTGCAGAACGGATCATCCGGATGGTAAAGGCTGGAATGGAAGGTACCGCCGACGGTGAAACAACGGGCGATGCCAATGGCGCCCAGCGCATCCAGCCGGTCCGCGTCCTGGACAATGGCCGCCTCCAGCGTACGGGGGGGGATATTGGCGCTGTAGCTGTGGGCTTCGATCGCATGACCGATGGCGTCGTGTAGCGCCGACGGAATGCCGAGCTCCGTCAGCACGGGCCGGGCGGCCTGTGCCGCTAGAGCCGAGGCCTTGGCCCGGTCCGGAGAATTTTTTGGCAGCGTGATGCAGTCATGTAGCCAAGCGGCGGGTTCCGCAATTCGCGCGTCCCCCTGTTCCGCGTTCAACAGCTGGCGCGTGTTGGCGACCACCCGCAGCACGTGCTGCAGGTCGTGGGCCGGGTCGGTGGCGGAATGGGTTGCCGTTTGTGCTCGCAGCGCCTCCGCCAGGGGTTCCGGGAGGCGGCGCAGGGGTCCTTCGACAAGCTGTGCAGAAATTTGAGACATAGTTGGCGCAGAGATTGCGAAAATCACGCATAATGAGCGATTGGGTTTGCCAAAGAAAGCGCACAGCGCGGGAGATTCAGCATGACGGCACGATGCCTGCTGATCTTACTTTTGCTGGGATTATCGTCCGGGGCGACCGCCGCCGGCGACAGCATCTTTATTTTTGACAAGGACCGGGCGACGTCCGCAGAAAGTGACGAAGCCGCAAAAGCACCGGCGAAAGACGGCGAAGCGCCCGCCGATGCCGAAGCGGACGAACGGGCCGAGTCCGACAGCAAACCTGCCGAGGGCGAAACGCCAACCCGGCCGGACTGAATCGCGTCAGCTGTTCAGCTCCGCTTCCGTTTCCTTCACCGACGATTCAAGATCCGTCAGCAGCTGCGGCGTCCATTCGACGTCCGGCCATTTGGCCGCGAAGTTCGAAATGGCGGGCACTGACTCAAGAGAAGGTTTCACAAAGTCGGCCTGCTGCGATTTGCGCAGAAGCAGATCACAGACAATTACCAGCTCCGCAAAATCCCGCTCCTCGCTGGTGTAGTGCCAAACGCCGTGCTGGCGCACCGCGTTCAGCAGCCACTCTTCAAAGCCCCACTTGGACAGCATCATCACACCAACCTGGCGGCCGTAGCGGCTGACCGCGGACTCGACAATCTGCGGGCTGGCCGTCAGGTCGACCCGGTCCGCCAGCGCCCGGATAAGTGGCAGCGCGCCGATGTTGGCCAGCAGCCCGCTGAGCAGCGCTCGGTCCGGGTTCTGGCGGGTGACTTCCCGGGCCACCACGGCGCAGGTTGCCCCCAGCCGGGCGGAACCCACCCAGACCTCCCGCAGCACCGCGCGCAGCGCGGGCGAACGGCTGCGGAACATCTGCCGCAGACAGTAGCTGGTCACCACGTTGACCAGGCTGCCGGTGCCCATGCGGCCGATGGCGGCGCGCAGATCCGTCGCCTTGTGGCGGGATCCAAAGGCCGGGCTGTTGGCCATTTTCAGCAGATACGAGGCGACGCCCGGATCGGTCTGAATAATCCGAGAAACCGTCTCAAACCCGGAATTCTGGTCGCTGAGTACGCTGCGGATCTGCAGCGCTAGGTGGGGCAGGCTGGGCAGCGGTACCGCGCCTGATTCCACGTCCCGAAAGATCGATGTGTAAAGGCCGGCCGGTGCGGTGGCGGGCTGGGGGCGAGCGTTGGAGCTGATTGACTGCATGGACTGGTCACCGAACGGGCACTACCAGCGAGAATCGGCGAAGTCGGGAGAAACTTGAGGGGCCGGCGGGGAGCCCCAAAAAAAAACCCCAGCCTGGGGCCGGGGTTTGCGCTTTCAGCCTCGTCGCTTCGAAGCTGGTCGGTGCGCCGGCGGGGGGAACCCGACGGCGCCCGGGGATGTTCTAGATCGCGACGACCACGTCAGCCGGGGGACCGTTATGGCCC
>JBCCVP010000141.1:0-14332 GCA_039195135.1 Pseudomonadota bacterium
CTCGATGATGTCTTCCTGCGAGGTGCCCTCGCTCAGAACTTTTTCGAGCGCCTCGTACCCGCCGACCGAGCGATAGGTGGAAAGTGACCAGGGCTCATCCAGCCCAACGGTGGTCAGCGATACCTGATGGGGATTTGCCATATCCGATGCCCTAGCCTGGATTATTCATGAACGCCGGCGTGTCGGTCGGCGGGGTGAGTGCAGGTCGAACGATCGTTCGCCAGAACCTAGCACCGCTAGGGTTGGCGGAGGATCGCTCGAGATGCGCCACCACGGCGGGCGACACGTCGGCAGCGAAACACTCGGTATTCCACGAATACACGGAATCACAACCCAAGCTTCTGTTTTCGCTCGTCATTTGAGTTTTCTTTCGCGGGTTCATGAATAATCCAGGCTAGTCCAGTCCGTCGAGAAGTTCATCGACTTTGGTTTCGTCCAGATTCTCGTGATAGTGGCCGTTCACGATCATCATCGGGGCGCCGACGCAGCCGGCCAGGCATTCTTCTTCCTTCACCAGCGTGATGCGGCCGTCAGCGGTGGTCTCCCCCATTTCGATTCCCAGCTTGCGCTCCATGTGGGCCGCCAGGTCGTTGGCACCGCGCAGCCAGCAGGAGATGTTGGTGCACAGGGCCACCTTGTGCCGTCCCACCGGCTGAAGGTGAAACAACGAGTAGAACGACGCCACCTCGTAGGCCCAGGCGGCGGGAATGTCCAGATACTGCGCGACCTCGGTGATGATCTCCCGACTCAGCCAGCCGCCGTTCTGATCCTGTGCCGCGGTCAGGGCCTGAATCACCGCGGAGCGCTTTTGCTCCGGCGGGAACTTGGCCACCCAGTGATCGATCTTCGCCCGGGTCTCATCGCTCAAGCGCACTTTGTCGGTTGTCGCTTCGCTCATCGGTCAATCTCACCAAAGACAATGTCCTGCGTTCCGATCACCGCCACCACGTCGGACAGCATGTGCCCCCGGACCATCTCGTCCATCGCGGAAAGGTGAGCAAAACCCGGCGCCCGCAGGTGCAGCCGAAACGGTTTATTGGAGCCGTCGGAGACGATGTAGGCACCGAACTCGCCCTTGGGCGCTTCGACCGCCGCGTAGGTTTCCCCGGCCGGTACGCAGTAGCCCTCGGTGAACAGCTTAAAGTGATGAATGAGCGACTCCATGTCGTCTTTCATCTCCTCGCGGGTCGGCGCGATCACCTTGTGGTTTTCCGCCATCACCGGGCCATCGTTGTCCCGCAGCCAGGCCACACACTGTTTGATGATGCGGTTGGACTGGCGCATCTCTTCCATGCGCACCAGGTAGCGGTCGTAGCAGTCGCCGTTGGTGCCCACGGGAATATCAAAGTCCATCTCCGCGTAGGCGGCGTAGGGCTGCTTTTTGCGCAGGTCCCAGGCGATGCCAGAACCGCGCAGCATCGGCCCGGTAAAGCCCAGCTGCAGCGCCCGCTCCGGCGATACCTCGCCGATGTTGACGGTTCGCTGTTTCCAGATCCGGTTGTCCGTCAGCAGCGTTTCGTACTCGTCGATCTTGCTGTCAAAATCCGCCGCGAAAGCGTCGAGAAAATCGAGCATGGAGCCTTCGCGCCACTCGTTGGCCCGCTCAAGGTCCTTCCCTTTGGTCCACTGCGTCTCGGTGTACACCGGCATCTGATCCGGCAGGTCCCGGTACACGCCGCCGGGCCGGTAGTAGGTGGCATGCATGCGCGCGCCGGACACCGCCTCGTAGCAGTCCATGAGCTGTTCCCGTTCGCGAAATGCGTACAGGAACAGAGCCATGGCTCCGAGGTCGAGGCCGTGAGTGCCGATCCACATCAGGTGGTTGAGGATTCGGGTGACTTCGTCAAACAGCGTGCGGATGTACTGAGCGCGCTCAGGCGCGGCGACACCAAGGAGATTTTCGATGGCACGCACGTAGGCGTGCTCGTTGCACATCATGGACACGTAGTCGAGCCGGTCCATATAGCCGATGGACTGGTTATACGGTTTGCTTTCCGCCAGCTTCTCCGTGCCGCGATGCAGCAGCCCGATGTGCGGGTCCGCCCGCTGCACCACCTCGCCGTCCATTTCCAGAATCAGCCGCAGCACCCCGTGGGCCGACGGGTGCTGGGGACCAAAGTTCATGGTGTAGTTGCGAATCTCAGCCACGGGGAGCCCCCTTGGCGCCCTGGTTGGCGTAGCGGGAATCGGAGCGAATCACCTTGGGCACCAGCACCCGGGGTTCGATGGTCACAGGCTGGTAGATCACACGACCCTTCTCCGGGTCGTAGCGCACTTCCACGTTGCCCACGAGGGGAAAGTCTTTGCGGAACGGATGGCCGATAAAGCCGTAGTCGGTGAGCAGGCGCCGCAGATCCGGATGGCCCTCAAACACGATGCCAAACAGATCAAACGTCTCCCGCTCAAACCAGTTGGCTGCGGCCCAGATGTCCACCAGGGAAGGCATCACCGGCACCTGCTCGTCGGGCACGGCGCAGCGCACCCGAAGCCGCTGGTTGTGCTTCACCGATAACAGGTGAATCACCACCACGTAGCGGTCCTGATCACTCGCCTGGGGCCGGCCGGCCCAGTCAAAACGTCCGGGCCCGGCGTTGCCTTCCACGCCGCGGGAGAAAGACTCGCCGGAGGCGTCTTCGGTCTCCCACTCGTCCTCGCCGTAGCCCAGGTAGTCCACGCCGCACAGGTCGGTGAGCTGTTCAAAATTCAGCTCGTCGCGGAGCGCCCGGCAGCCTTCCACCCAGTTCTTGGCGGTGAGCATGACGGTGGTCTCGCCGTTTTGCTCGGCAACCTCGGAAAGCCGGTCCCCCAGCACCTCGGACAGCCGGTCGGTCAGCGGTTTTTCTTTTTCAGCCATGGCGGTCAGCGCGCGATGGTGCTGGTCTTACGCACCTTGGACTGCAGCTGGAGGATCCCGTACATCAGCGCCTCGGCCGTCGGCGGGCACCCGGGCACGTAGATATCCACCGGCACGACCCGGTCACACCCGCGGACCACCGCGTAGGAGTAGTGGTAGTACCCACCGCCGTTGGCGCAGGAGCCCATGGAGATCACCCACTTGGGGTCCGCCATCTGGTCATAAACCTTGCGCAGTGCCGGCGCCATTTTGTTCACCAGCGTGCCGGCCACGATCATCACGTCGGACTGGCGGGGGCTGGGGCGGAAAATCACCCCGAAACGATCGAGGTCGTAGCGCGCCGCGCCGGCGTGCATCATTTCCACTGCGCAGCAGGCAAGACCGAAGGTGACGGGCCACATGGACCCGGTGCGGGCCCAGTTCATAAGCGCGTCAACGGAGGTGGTTACAAACCCCCGGTCCATGATGGGGTTTTCGGCCTCCGGCCGAAGGATGTCGTCAACAACACCCAGGCCAAACTCGTTGCCTGGATCGGTTGCGTTGCGGGATGAATAGAGGGCTTTCATCAATCAACCTGAATGTGATTACTGGGGGTCGGCCATGGGTTATTCCCAATCAAGGGCGCCCTTTTTCCACTCGTAGACGAAGCCGATGACCAGAATAAGCAGGAACAGGGTCATCGCGAGAAGGCCGAACATGCCGATCTGATCCAGCACCACCGCCCAGGGAAATAGAAACGCAATTTCCAGGTCGAAAATGATGAACAGGATCGCGACCAGATAGTAGCGAACGTCGAACTTCATGCGGGCATCTTCGAATGCCTCGAAGCCGCATTCGTAGGGTGCGAGCTTTTCTGCTGAGGGCCGATTAGGCCCGATGATGCCACCGGCGAGGATCAGAACCAGGCCAAATCCCAGGGCGACAATAATGAAGAGCAGAACAGGAAAATACTGCGCCAACATAGCCGCTGATTTTACCTGATCTGACTGCGGCCTGGCAGGCGCCGGGCGTTAGACATACTGGCCACGAATTCTTCCCCTGAGGCGTCCAAAGTGTGCCTCCAAATTGTGCGGTTGTGGTGCCGAAGGCCGGACTCGAACCGGCACGGCTTGCGCCACTGCCCCCTCAAGACAGCGTGTCTACCAATTCCACCACTTCGGCATTGATGAGCAACCGCTTTAGCTCGCTTTGATCAGCCGTTGTCGTCCGTTTCTGCGTCGGCAGCGGGTTCGGAAACCTCCGGCACCTCATCTACCGCTTCAGGAACGTTCGACTCCGGCACGGCCGGGACGTCGCCACCGGCGTCGTCCGTACTTTCCGGCATGACGGGCACCGCCGGTGCTTCATCCAGCACCGACTCTCCCATGACGCCCAGATCAGGTCCGGAAAGTGTTTCCGCCGTGCGACTGGCCAGTACGGCCATCGTCATGCTCACGGCGAAAAAAGCCACCGCCAGCAGGGCGGTGGTACGGGTCAGGAAGGAGCCCGATCCCCGGGCCCCAAACACGGTGCCGGAAGCGCCAGCCCCGAAGCCTGACCCCGCGGCGGCCCCCGGGCCCCGCTGAATCAGAATGATGGCGATCATCGCGATGGCGATGAGCACCTGGATGATGCTGAATATTGCGTCCATGACTGTCTAGATCTGTGTACCGTTGCTGCCTGACCTGCCCGCAGCGTTCAGCCAGCGTGGCAGATGGGCAGAAAGTCCTCAGCCGACAGCGAGGCGCCGCCGATAAGCCCGCCATCGATGTCTGCCATCGAAAATAGTTCCTGCGCATTGGAACCCTTCACACTGCCTCCGTAAAGGATGCGCAGTTGACCCGCCATTGTATCACTGCCTTGGGCTAATTTGGACCGTATTGTGGCGTGCACCGCCTGCGCCTGATCCGGCGTGGCGGTCTGCCCGGTTCCGATGGCCCAGACCGGTTCGTAGGCAATGATGATGCCGGGAGTGTTTTCCCAGCCTAGGCGGGTGATCACCGCGTCCAGCTGCTCGGTCACTACCGCGTCTGTCTGGCCGTTATTGCGCTGCTCGAGCGTTTCCCCGACGCAGACCACCGGCGTCAGACCAGCCGCCAGGGCCGCCGCCGCCTTGTCCGCCACGAGCTCGCTCGTTTCGCCGTGCAGCGTGCGGCGCTCCGAGTGACCCACCAGGGTCATGGTGGCGCCGCAGTCGGCGATCATGGCGCCGCTGACCTCGCCGGTAAACGCCCCGGCGGTATTGACGCTCAGGTCCTGCGCGCCCACCGCGATACCGGTGCCGTTCGCCAGCCGCACCGCGTGGGAAAGGTAGGGAAAAGGTGGAAAAACCGCCACGTCCACTTCCGCGCCATCCTTCAGGCCGGACCGGATGCCCGCCATCAAACCATCAATGGATGCCTGGGACCCGTTCATTTTCCAGTTTCCAGCCACCATTGGTCGGCGCATGGGGACTCCTTCCTTCTCAGCGGAGCGCAAGAATAGCGGCGACGCTACAGCGGCGCAACGACCAAAAAGGGGTCAGGGGCAGGCCAGCCCGGCCAGGTCGCCGGTAAAGCGCACCAGAGACTGCTGGCCGGAGACGGCGGTGCCGCCCTCAAACTGTCCGCTGAAGCTGACCGCAAGGCCGTCGCAGCCGCTGAAGCTCAGGTCCACCGTGCCCCAGCTGCTGTTGATGACATCGCCGGCGTCAAACGCATTGCCAAAACGGGCGCCGCGGGTTTCCACCAGCTCCAGGGACGTAATGTTGGACGAGGTAAGATCCAGCGGCGCGCTGCCGACGAGCCAGCGCTGGTTGCCGCCGAAGTAGGTGAACCAGGAAAAAAACACCGTGGGCTGCGAGCCGCGGGTTTCAAGGTCAACAACGATGCCCTCCCCGGCCCGGGCCGGGTCCCACCAGGCGCCGCTCTGCGCGTTGGACAGGGCCACCGCGCCTTTCGCGTTGGTCGCACAGCCTGGCAGGGCAAGCACCGTGGACAGCAGCGGAACAAAAGAAAGCGCCCCGTTGCCGTCCGGGCCGACAAACCGCCACGCCAGCCGGTCGCAGGCCAGCCGTTCGATCTCCACCGTGCCCCAGGACGTCAGCGCGACGTCATCGGCATCGAAGTTATCGCCAAAGGACCCGCCCTCAGTTTCAAACAGCTCGGTGCTTACCAGCGCCTGATCCGGCGCCAGGCGCACCGGGCCGGCCACCAGCCACAGCTGCTCACCGTTGCGGTAGGTGTACCAGGTGGCGAACAGCGTTGGCTGCCCGTCCAGCGACCCCACCTCCAGCAGGATGCCCTCGCCGCCGCGATCCGGATCAAACCAGGCCCGACTGTCCGCGCCGCTGAAGCCTTCTACCGGGACCCCGCCCTGACCGTCGATAACGTAGACCCGGCCGGCATTGCTGCCCGCGGCATCCACCAGCCGGGCGCCCACCAGCAGCTCCGGGCTACCGTCCCGATCCAGGTCCAGGCTGCGGCCGAGGCGGTCGCCGATCTTGTCTCCGCCGGATTCGCCGCGCAGCGTCTGGGCACCACCCGCGGCCACAAGATCGGTGATCACCGTCTGGCCGGGAAACCGGGCGCGGGATCCATAGACCAGGTACGTGGCGCCGGCTTCGCTGCCGCCGCCGCTGTCGGCCGTGGCGCCGATGGCAAAGTCGTCAATGCCATCACCGTTGTGATCGCCCACCGGCGTAATGGCCGTGCCCAGTTGCAATCCCGCCGTACCGACGATGGCGAAACCCGCAGCACCATTTCCGAGCCGCAGGCTTTCCAGGTCAAACTCCTGGGGAAACGGCTGGTTGGCGGCGCGCCCGAACAGCACGTAAACGGTGCCCGCATCATCACCGTTGTGATCACTCAGCGTGGCCGATACCGCCAGATCCGGCCGCCCGTCGCCGTTGACGTCTCCGAGGCCCGCCGCCGCGGTGCCGGCGGCGTCGTCGTCGACATCGCCCAGCAGCCGGTAGGCGCGCGCGCGATCCTGCTCCATGGTGAGATCCAGCCCCGTGTCATACCCCTCGCCGGGCCCCGAGATACGGCCGGGAACGATAAAGCCGGCGCTGTTGGTGACACCTTCGGCGGTGCCCGCGGTGGGGGACCCAAGAAACAGGTCGTTCATGCCATCGCCGTCGAGATCGCCGGGGCTGGCGAGCACGCTGCCCAGCGCGTTGCCGGACACATCGCCAAGCACCGCAAATCCTTCCTCGCCGGTGGCGAGATTGCTTTGCAGATTGACGAGGTCAAACTGGGCAGGCCAGGGATTATCCGCGGTCCGCCCGTAGGCGATGTAGGTCAGGCCCGGCCGGGGCCGAAACCCCGCGCCGAAGTAGAAGTTTCCGAACACGATGTCCGAAAGGCCGTCGCCGTTGAAATCACCGGCGGATATGACGTCGGTGCCGGCCCGGCCGTTGGACTGGCTGCCTTCAAACACCACGCCAAAGCCGCTGTTCACGTTGTCTGCGGTGCGCAGGCTGGAGAGAAAAAACTCCGCCGGCATGGGTGAGGACGCGGGGCGCCCAAAAACCACGTAGCCGCCACCGCCAAACAGGGTACCGACGAGATTAGCCGATCCGATCAGCAGATCGTCGATACCGTCGCCGTTAACATCGCCGGCGTTGGCCACCGCGTTGCCGATGTTTTCGTTGATCTGGGTGCCATAGAGCACAAAACCTTCGCTGCCGTCGCCCCCGCCGGCCTCGGTGAGGCGCCCCAGGTCCAGCCCCGATTCAATACGCCCGGGACCTCCGAACACCACGTAGACGTGACCCACGTTGTTGCCGCCGCCGGCAGCGGCGGGCAGGTCCCCGCCCTGGGCAGCCACCACCAGATCGACAAAGCCGTCGCCGTTAAAATCGCCTTCAGAATCGACGGCCCAGCCCAGCAGATCACCGCTGGCAGCCCCATCGACGCGAATCGCGTCAGCCTCGCTGAGGCTGAGCACAGATTGCCCGTAGGCCGGCCGAGCAAAGGCAACAGCCACCGCTAAAGTGAGAAAAATCAGTTGTCGGGACATCGTGGCACTCGATGACGTTCGGCCCCATTGTAGGCACCCGGCCGATCTACGCAAGGTGTCGTAGTTTGGCGGAGCCAGCAAACAGGGAGCGGAGATCAGTAAGGCTCGCCGGCCCGATGTACCCAGGGCTCCCGTGCCCGGTAGGCTTCCAGGCGCCGGTGCAGGCGGACCGTGTCGGCCAGGGAGGCCAGGTCAATCGCTTCCTGCTGGGCGATCTCGGCGCTCAAAAAATCGCCGGCCGCGGCGTAGGCCGCCGCCAGCTTATCCATCAGGTCTGAATTCTTCAGGTCGTGCTGGTAAACCAGGTGAAACGCCAGGCGCAGCGCGCGAGAACCGTCCCGCTGGCTTTCCTCCGGGCAGGTGGCCAGCACCCAGACGAGGTCGCTGGAAGCGTCCCCGTGGCCCAGGTCGTCGGCCCGGCTCAGCCACTGTGCGGCACCGGCGCAGTCTGGCCCCTGGGCGCCCACACCCTCAAACAGGAACTGGCCGAGCGTGCCCTGGGCGTCCTGCAGCCCCGCCTCGGCGGCGTTGCGAACCCAGTCAAGCGCCGCGCTTTCATCGCGGATAACGTCAAACTCCGCCAGCGCCAGCCCGAGCCGGTGCATGGCGTGCACGTGCTCCTGCCGGGCTGCCAACAGCAGCCAGTCCCGCGCCTGCACAAGCTCCCGGTCGCTGCTGTGGTGTTCCATGTAATAGGTGCCGATTCCGTACTGGGCGTCGGCGTCACCCCCGTCCGCCAGCCGGGCCAGCAGGGCCACGCCGGTGGGCGCTTCGGCGAGCGCGGAGGTGCTGAGCAATAGCAACAGCAGGACTGCCGCCAATCGCCTCATGCTTTGCGCAATCCGATCTCCACCAGACGCTGCTCCAGATACTCATGCGACGACAGGGGTTCAGGATAGCGGTTAGGCCGATCCGCCGTAATGCAGTGCGGCAGCGTTTCGATTATGAAGTCGGCATTGGGGTGGAGAAAAAACGGAATGGAGTAGCGCGACTCCCGGGCCAGGTCCCCCGGCGGATTGACCACCCGGTGGGTCGTCGAGGGAAACACGTGGTTGGTGAGGCGCTGCATCATGTCGCCAATATTACACATGATCGCGCCAGGAACGGTGGTCACGCCCACCCACTCGCCGGAGCGGGAAAGAATTTCCAGGCCCGGCTGCTCGGAGCCGATCAGCAGGGTGATGAGGTTGATGTCCTCGTGCTGGCCGGCCCGCACCGAGGGCGTGCTTTCGATAATCGGCGGATAGTGAATCGGCCGCAGAATGCTGTTGCCCTCGTTGACGTGGTGATCAAAAAAATCCGGCGACTCCTTGAGGTACCGGGCCATCGCCCGCAACACCCGCCGGCCGAGGTGGTCCAGCGCGTTGTAAAGATCAAGGGCCGCTTCGCGAAACCCCTCCACTTCGCCGGGCCACATGTTAGGAGGCATGCGATCGCGATAGGGATGGTCATCGGGCAGTTCCCGGCCGACGTGCCAGAATTCTTTCAGATCGGGGTGCTGCGCATCTTTTGCCGTTTCGATACCAACGCCGGTGTAGCCCCGGGCGCCGCCGTCGCCGGCGTCATAGCGCACCTTGCGATCCACCGGCAGAGCAAAAAACTGTCTGAAGACGTCATAGGCGCGGGCCGTCACCTCGTCGCTGATGCCATGATTGCGAATGCCGCAGAAACCGTACTCGGCGTAGGCCTGGCCAAGATCCCGCACGAAAGCGTCCTGATCGGAATCAAAACGCTCCATATCCAGCGTGGGGACCGTGGCCGTCACGAAAAGGTCTCTTGCACCACATCCGCGAGCTGCGCCGCGAGCCGGCCGACATGGTCACTCTCGCGACCTTCCACCGTAACGCGCACCACCGGTTCGGTACCGGATGGGCGCAGAATCACGCGACCCTGTCCTGCGAGCTCCTGCTCCACTTCCCGCACCGCATCATTCACCGGGGCGGATTCGTTCACCGCAACCCGGCCCGACACGGGCACGTTGATCATCGTCTGGGGGTACTTGTTGAACCCTGCAGCGGCGTCTTTCAGCGACTGGTCTGACGCGGCGAGCGCCTGCAGCACCTCCAGCGCACTGACGATGGCGTCACCGGTGGTGGTTTTGTCCAGGCACAAAATATGGCCCGACGTTTCCCCGCCGACCAGCCAGTTGTTTTCCAGCAGCAGCTGATGCACGTAACGGTCGCCAACCTTGGAGCGGACAAAATCGATCTCCGCTTCGCGGAATGCCACCTCAAGGCCGTAGTTGGTCATCAGCGTGCCGACGACACCGCCGCCGAGGCGTCCGGCCGCGGCCCGCTCCTTCGCGATGATGTACAGCAGCTGATCGCCGTCCACCAGTTCCCCGTCGGCGTCGACCATCTGCACCCGATCGCCGTCGCCGTCGAAGGCGACGCCAAGGTCCGCCCCGCACTCACGTACCGCTTTGCCGAGGTTCTCCGGGTAGAGCGATCCGGCTTCCTTGTTGATATTGAGCCCATCCGGTTCGTTACCGATCGGCACGACCGTTGCCCCCAGCTCCTCAAAGACCGCAGGACCCACGTAGTAGTTTGCGCCGTTTGCCGCGTCCACCACGATCTTGAGCCCCGCCAGCGTGGCCTGGTACGGGATGGTGCGTTTGCAAAACTCCACGTAGCGGCCCGCCGCGTCTTCCACCCGCTGCGCCCGCCCGAGGGACTCGGATGCGACCGTCTGGAATGGCTTATCCAGCTCCGCTTCAATCTCCTGTTCTACATCGTCCGGGAGCTTTTCGCCGGCGGCGGAGAAAAACTTAAACCCGTTGTCGTGATGGGGGTTGTGGGAAGCGGAGATCACAATGCCCGCGCCCGCGCGCATGGTGCGCGTTAAAAAGGCGATCGCCGGCGTTGGCATGGGGCCGAGCAGGCGGATGTCGACGCCGGCGGCGGTGACGCCGGCCTCCAGCGCCGATTCAAACATGTAACCCGAAATGCGAGTGTCTTTGCCGATCACCACCAGCGGCGCACCCCGCCGTTTCAGCACCGCGCCGATGGCGTTACCCAGCCTGAGTGCAAACTGTGCGTTAATCACGTCATCCCCGACGCGCCCACGGATGCCGTCGGTTCCAAAATATTTACGGCTCATTGATCCCTCCCAGTGGCGGCTGTATTGGCGGGATGAACCCGGTGGTTTGCCACCGCCTTCATCACGCATCGCACGTCCCGGTGCTCCGCCACGTCGTGAACCCTCAGTATATCGGCCCCGCTCTGCACGGCCAGTAAGCCCGCGGCCAGCGTGCCCGCCAGCCGTTCGTCCACGGCGCGGCCCAGCAGCTGGTCGAACATGGATTTTCGCGAAACCCCAACCAGCACCGGAGCGCCCAGAGACTTTACCGCGTCAAGGTTTGCCAGCAGGGTTAAATTGTGTTGCAGCGTTTTTCCAAAACCAAAGCCCGGATCCACCGCCAGACGCTCGTGATCAATGCCGGCGGCACGGCAGGCGGCGAGCCTGGACTTGAGAAACGTCAGGACGTCCTCGACCACGCCCTGGTACTCCGGCCGGTCCTGCATACTGCCGGGCTGCCCCTGCATATGCATCAGACAAACTGCCGCATCGCTGTCCGCCAGCACCGACAAAGTGCCGGGTCGCTGCAGCGCCCGCACGTCGTTGATCATCGCGGCGCCCGCAGCCAGCGACTCCGCCATCACCGCGGGCGACGAGGTGTCAACCGACACGGGAATCGTCAGTGCTTCCGCCAGCTGCTTCACCACCGGCAAAACCCGCGCCAGCTCCACGGTCTCGCTGACCGGGGCCGCCCCGGGGCGGGTTGATTCGCCGCCGACGTCGATCACATCGGCGCCGGCCTGCTCCAGCGCTATGGCATGTTCGACCGCGCGATCTATTGAATGGTAGTGCCCGCCATCGGAGAAAGAATCGGGCGTGACGTTGAGCACGCCCAGCAGCGCTGGCCGGGGTAGCCGCAGGGGGCCCAGTTTCAACAGCTCGGGGGTCAGGGAGGAGGTGGTGTTCACGGCGCGGGAAAGCCGCTCGCGGGTTAGAAAGACTGCGGGGCCCGAAGGCCCCGCAGTTGCGTCAGTGCTGTCCCGCGGGTCCGCCGAGGGGCGGCTCGTCGCGGGCGTCGCCGGTGGCGGATCCGCCGCCGTCGGCGCCGTCATCCGGCGAGTCCCACCAGTCGCGCGGCGGGCCCGGATCGCGACCGTCCATGATCTCGTCGATCTGGCCGGAGTCGATGGTCTCGTACTTCATCAGCGCATCAGCCATCACGTGCATTTTCTTTTCATGCTGTTTCAGCAGCGCCGTGGCCTTGTTGTAGGCCTCGTCGAGGATACGCCGGACCTCGCCGTCGATCATCCGGGCGGTCTCTTCCGCTACCGTTTTGTGCTGTGTTACCGACCTGCCAAGAAAGACTTCTTCTTCCTGTTCGCCGTAGGACACCGGTCCCAGCGTCTCCGAAAGGCCCCAGCGCTGCACCATCATGCGGGCTATTTCCGTGGCCCGTTCGATGTCGTTAGAGGCGCCGGTGGTGACCCGATCGCGGCCGAAGATCAGCTCCTCGGCGATGCGGCCACCGTAGAGGCTTGCCAGCTGGCTTTCCAGGGCAGTTTTGCTCTGGCTGTACTTGTCTTCCTCGGGGAGGAACATGGTGACACCCAGTGCCCGGCCCCGAGGAATGATGCTCACTTTGTAGACCGGGTCATGATCCGGCACGAGCCGGCCAACGATCGCGTGGCCCGCTTCGTGGTAGGCCGTCAGCCGCTTTTCGTCCTCGCTCATCACCATGGAGCGACGTTCCGCTCCCATCATGAGCTTATCCTTGGCGCGCTCGAAGTGATCCATGTTGACGTCCGGCGAATCTTCCCGGGCCGCAAACAGAGCCGCCTCGTTCACGAGGTTGGCTAGATCCGCGCCGGAGAAACCGGGCGTTGAGCGGGCCAGCACCCGCGCATCCACGTTGGAGCTGTAGGGCACCTTGCGCATGTGCACCTTGAGAATCTGCTCCCGGCCGCGCACGTCCGGCAGCGGCACCACCACCTGCCGGTCAAAGCGCCCCGGACGCAGCAGCGCCGGGTCGAGCACGTCGGGCCGGTTGGTGGCGGCCACCACAATAATGCCCTCGTTGCCCTCGAAGCCGTCCATCTCCACCAGCAGCTGGTTGAGGGTCTGCTCCCGCTCGTCGTGGCCACCGCCGAGGCCTGCGCCCCGATGCCGGCCGACCGCATCGATCTCGTCGATGAAGATAATGCAGGGCGCGTGCTTTTTGGCCTGGTCGAACATGTCGCGCACCCGGGACGCACCCACGCCGACAAACATCTCGACGAAGTCCGAGCCGGAAATGGTGAAGAAAGGCACTTTGGCCTCCCCCGCCACCGCCTTGGCGAGCAGGGTCTTACCGGTGCCGGGCGATCCCACCATCAGCACGCCGCGGGGAATCTGGCCGCCAAGTTTTTGAAACTTGCCGGGGGCCTTGAGGAACTCTACCAGCTCGGTGACTTCCTGCTTGGCTTCTTCCACGCCGGCGACGTCAGCAAACGTGACCTTGACCTGGTCCTCACCCTGGAGTCGGGCCCGGGACTTGCCAAAGGACATGGCGCCGCGGCCGCCGCCACCGCCCTGCATCTGGCGCATGAAGAAAATCCACAGGCCGATGAGCAGCAGGAAGGGGAACCAGGAAATAAAGATGTCGACCAGCAGCGACCGGCGCGCCGGCGGCTGCACCTCAATGCGCACGTCCCGGGTGACCAGCTCGTCGATGAGCCGCTCGTCGTCCGGGGCGATGGTTTCCAGCTTCTGGCCTGCGTTGGTGTTATACGTAATGACGCGTCCGTCCGGAGACTCCTGGATCCGAACGTCCGATACCTGGCCGCTGCGCACCTGGTCGAGGAACTCGGTATAAGCGGTTGCAGACTGCGCCGCGTTCCGCGGCGAGAACGTATTGAACACCGTCATCAGAACCACCGCGATGATGATCCAGAGGACGAGGTTTTTTGCCATGTCGTTTCTCAAAGTTGTTGCCTCATGCGCGCCCCGAAGAACCCGCGCTCAGGTTTTAGTATCGGCCAACCCGTATAACAGGTTGACCCGCCAAGATAACACCGCCCTTCAACGGGCGCCACGTGCCAAAACGTACACCTCCCGGCTGCGGGGTCGGGATGCTTTGGGTTTGACCACGCTGACCGAAGAAAATTTCCCCCGCAGGTCGGCCACCAGGGCGTCAAAACCCTCCCCCTGGAAGGCTTTCGCCAGCAGCGTCCCGCCCGGCGCGACGTGCTGGGCGGCAAAGTCGAGTGCCAGCTCCACCAGATAGATGGCGCGAGGTTGATCTACCGCTCTCATACCGGACATATTGGGCGCCATGTCAGACAAAACAAGCTGTACCGGCTGACCGTCCAGTTTTTCGGTCAGCGCGTTCAAAGCCTCATCTTCGGTGAAGTCGCCCTGGATCAGGTCGACGTGTTCCAGCGGTTCGATCGGCAGCAGGTCCAGCCCGATCACCCGCCCTTGCCCCTTGAGCCACTGGGCGAC
>JBCCVP010000142.1:0-14305 GCA_039195135.1 Pseudomonadota bacterium
ACGGCCCCTGGACGAGCACGTCCCGGATCTCCTCCGGCGCACTCGCGGGCTGGGACAGCAGCGTGATGCCTGCTGCCGTGAGGCCGGCCAGCGCGGTGCCGGCGAGGGCTTTCCTGATGCTTTTGCTCAGCGATTTCATGAGGCGCATTCCTTTGCGTTAATTGAATGAATGACAGGAATTTAGCAAGCCCCGTGCCAACCCTGGGACAAATTCCTGTTTGCTGCCATTGAGGCATTAAAATCAATGGGTTATGAAAACAAGGCGGGGTCCAGCAGAAACGGTGGAGGATGTTTCAGCCGGAATTTTCGGTGTGCGAATAAAACTGGCGCACGTCAGGCAAAATTTCGGCGCACGCGGGGCCTGCGCATCTGCACCCCGGTCCTCCGACCGGGGCCGCGAGGCGTTCTTATCGCCGTCCGTGGGTCTATTTCGAAGCGAAAAGACGCTTCCGGACGGGCGTGACCACCCAGGTGATGAGCGCTACCAACACCAGCCCCAGCGCCAATCCCGCAACAAAATCCAGCGCAGCGGTGACGAGCCACTTGATGAAACCCGGGATGGCGCCGGCGGCGTTGCCAGCCAGCTCAGCTAAGTGTTTGATCGTTTCATATGGCCAGGGCCACCAGTGCGTGACCTCAAGACCGTGCAGAATGATGGCACCGCCAACCCAGATCATGGCGGCCGTCCCCACAACGCTCAGAATCGTGAGCACCACGGGCATACCCTTCAACAGCCCCTGTCCAATTTTGCGACCGAAGGCGGTGCGGCCGTCCTTAAGCATGCTCAGCCCGAGGTCATCCATCTTCAGAATCACCGCCACCGAGCCGTAGACGGCCACCGTAATCAGCAGACCGGCGATGGCCAAAGCGCTAGCCTTGAACCAGAAGCTGTTCTCCACCGGCAGCTCGTTGAGAATGATTGTCATGATCTCCGCGGACAAAATGAGATCAGTCTTGATGGCTCCCCGAACCCGCTCCTCTTCCAGGTGTACCGGGTCATCGGTGACCTCGTCGTTACCGCCCGGGTGCTCGGCGTGGGGCGCAATCCAGTGCAGGACCTTTTCCGCGCCTTCAAAACACAGATAACAGCCGCCGAGCATGAGCAGGGGAACTATCAGCCAGGGCGCAAAGGCTGACAGCAGCAGCGCCAGCGGCAGCAGGATCACCAGTTTGTTGAAGATCGAGCCTTTGCTGATCTTCCAGATGATGGGCAGTTCCCGGGCCGGCGCCAGCCCGGTCACATACTTAGGCGTGACCGCCGCGTCATCCACCACGACGGCGGCGGCTTTGGAAGAGGCTTTGAGCGCCTGCGCCGTGACGTCGTCCACCGACGCGGCGGCGATCTTTGCGATCCCGGCCACGTCGTCCAGCAAAGCGAGAAGACCGCTCAAGGTCAGTTCCTTATCGTTGGGTTCAAAACGGAGGGTTGTCAGAGGCAACATAACGAGTTCGCGCCGATCGCTCAATTGCGATTCAGCCCCGCCGATTGAATTGTCGGCAGATTGGCACCAGCTTGTGAGTCAGTACGCCATCCGATGAGAAAACTGATGACCCAGTCCAAGAAGTACGAAAAGACCAAGGAAGCGATTGAGGGCCTCACCGAGGAGCAGTACCGGGTGACCCAGCAGGAGGGTACCGAGCTGCCGTTCACCGGCGAATACAACGACAACAAAGAGCCGGGCATCTACGTGGACGTGGTCTCTGGCGAGCCGCTGTTCGCCTCGGTCGACAAATACGACTCAGGGTCCGGTTGGCCAAGCTTCACCAAGCCGCTTGATGAAGGCAACGTGGTGGAACGCTTCGACGACAGCCACGGCATGCGCCGCGTTGAGGTTCGCTCGGCCCACGCTGAGAGCCACCTCGGTCATGTGTTTCCCGACGGCCCCAAGGAGGTAACGGGAATGCGCTACTGCATTAACTCAGCAGCGCTACGCTTTGTCCCTGTGGACGAACTCGAGGCCGAAGGTTATGGCCATCTCAAGCACCTGTTTGCCGACGCTGCCGAACCCTGAGCCACACGCTGCCACTTATTCTTCGCGCAGCATAATCGCCGGCTCGGTTTGCAGCGCAATGCGTGCCGGCGCCCACACGGAGAGGGCCGCCACCACCAGCAGGAATAGCGTGGACGAGGCTAGGATCAGCGGATCGAACGGACTAGTCTGGTAGAGCAGGCTTCTCAGGCCGTAGGCTGCCCCAATCGCAGCAGCTAAACCCACGCAAAGACCAACGATCACCATGCGCAGCGCATCGCCAAACACATCTCGCAACAGCGCCAGGGGCTGAGCGCCGATCGCCAGGCGCACCGCAATCTCGCGCCGGCGCTGGCGCACGTGGCCGGAAAGCACTCCATAGATCCCCACCGCAGTCAACAGCGCCGCCAGCAAAGCAAAGACCATCACCAACCTGCTGGTTAGGCGCTCCTGCCAGATCGCGTTGGCAATGCGTTGATCCATTGCGATGGGCTGCCAGGTAGACTGGTTGGGGTCTATGTCTAGGGCCACATCATTGGCCGCGGCCAAGAGCAGGTCCGGATCGGTATTGGATCGGACCAGGACAAACGCATCGTGATCCGGAAACTGATACCGGCTGACATAGAGATCCAGGCCGGGCTGAACCCCCACGTCAGTATGTATGACGTTGTTTGCCACCCCGACCACCTGCAGCACATGCTCAGCAAACCCCGCCAGCTCAAGCCGTTCACCAATGGGGCTTCGGCCCGGCCACAGAGTTTCTGCAAGACGGCGGTTAATCACCACGCTACCGACGCCTTCCGGTTGATCACTCGCATCGAACGCTCGACCGGCATAAAGGCCTATTCCCATCATCCGAAAATAGCTGTGGCTGACAGCCTGCAGGCTTACGAACGGGTTTTGGTCACGCTCAGCTTCGGATTGCCCGGGCAGCGCAATGGTGCGTTGTTCACTAACCCCGCCGAGCGGCATGTTGTTGTTGAACGCAACATCGATCACGCCCGGGAGACCCCGCAGCTGTTCTTCCAGGCGAGTGAAATAGCCGCGCGTCTTCTCCACCTTATCGTAGGCAAACCAGCCGAGGTTTACTCGAAAAGTCAGGACGTTGCCGGGGTCAAAGCCCATGTCCGCACGCTCGAGCCCCCGGAAGCTCTTCACCAACAGGCTGGCCATGATCAACAGCACAATGCTCAGGGCCACCTGGGTCGCGACCATAAGCCGGTGCCATTTTTTCTGGCCCCGGTTCGACGTTTGCGAGCGGCTGCCCGCCCCCAAACTGCCAAATGGACTATTGCGGGAGGCCTGCCGGGCTGGCGCCAGGGCCGTCACCAGGCCGGCAAGCAGTGACACCACCAGCGTAAAGATCAGCACACCTGCGTTCACGTCGATACTGATCCAATGGGGCAACTCCATGGCCAGCAGCTGTTTCAGCACATGGATACCGGCATAGGCTACCGCAACCGCCAGCAGGCAGCCCGCCAGGCTCAGGAGCAGGCAGTCCAGCAGCCAGGCTCGCAGAATCTGTCGCTGTCCGGCCCCCAGCGCGAGACGGATAGCCGTTTCCCGGTGGCGCACGAGTGCCTGCGCCAGCAGCACGTGGACGATGTTGACGCAGGCGATCAGCAGCACCAGCAGCACGGCCACCTGAAGCAGCAAAAGGTAGGGCCGCAGATCGCCCACATAGAGTTCCTTCAGCGGTTTCAGCTGAAATTCAATGGCGCCGTTGCTCTCCGGGAACTCGCTGGCAAGCTGTCGGGCGATGGTGTTGAGCGCCTGCTGCGCCTGGGTGCTGGTGACACCGGGTTTGAGCCGCCCCAAGCCGTGATAGTAGCGCGCCGACCGGTCCTCGTGATCCAGGTCGACAAAGGCAATTGACCGGTAGATGTCGACGCCGCCAGGATAGTCGAACCCGGCCGGCATCATGCCGTAGACCCGGTATAGCTCGGCGCCGTCAAGCGTGAGCGTGGCATTGAGCGCATCCTCCGCGCCACCCCAGTGCCGCTGCCACACACCGTTTCCAAGCACGACGCTGTGATTACGCAATCGATCACCTTCTTCGGGCCACGTACCGCCGTAGACTGGCTGAACGCCGAGGACAGCAAAAAGATTGCGGCTGCTGAGCAGGGCCGGAATTTCCTCCGGCGGGCCGTAGCCGCTCAGGTTGTAGCCGCCGTCGGTGTCGCTATGCACGGCGATGTCCTGGAACAGGCCGGTAAGCTGAGACAGATCGCTCGCATCGCGGATCGAAATCCGACCTGTCTCCCCGCCGCGCACCGAATTGATGCGAACCAGCTGGTCAGCGTTCGGGTAGGGCAGCGGCTGTAGCAAGATGCCCTGAATAAAACTGAAGATCACCGCGTTGGCGCCGATGCCAAGGGCCAGGGTCACCACGACGACCAAACTGGTACGCCAGCGCTTCAGCAGTGAACGAAGGGAAATACGCAGCGGGTACACGATACGGGAAGCTCTCAGATTCATAAGGCGTCGACTGTTGTTCAGGGTTGGGTCGGCAATACTCGGATCATTCGGCCGTGACCACACCGGCAGTGCCGACATCACTGCCTGGCGGGTCCACAAGACGCGGAAGCCACATGCGCGCGCAGGCTCCCAGCTCGCCGTCATTGCGCGCCTCTAGGGTCAGCCAGCCCTCGTGCCCCTCGGCGATTCGCCGGGCGAGAAGCAGGCCGATGCCGCTGCCGCCGGGCTTGGTCGTGAAAAACGGCACAAACAGGTTGTCCGACTCCGGCGGTCCGGGACCGTCGTCGAGCACCTCAATGAGTACGCCGCCGTCGTTGACGCGCCACTGCAGACGAACTTCCCCCGCTTGCCCGTCCAGGGAATCAGCCGCGTTCTTGGCCAGGTTGATCAGCGCCTGTTCGAGCTGGTCCGGATCGGCTTCCACCTGGACATCCGGTCCCCGCCGGGCAACCTGCACGCGCGTTTCCATCGAGACCACCCGATCGGCCAGCGTGGTGAGGCGAACCGACTTCAAATCAGGCTCCGGCAGCCGGGCCAGAGCCGCGTAGCCGCCGACAAAACGCCCCAGGGCGTGGGCGCGCTTTGCAATGCGATCCAGACCTTCCACCAGTTCCTTTCGATCCAGCGCCATATCCCCGCTCTTGGCCACGTCCAGCAGGGTCTCGGCGATGCATTTGATCGGCGCCAGCGAGTTGTTGATTTCGTGCCCCAGGACCCGGCTCAGGCGCTGCCACGCTTCCTGTTGTTCGGCCCTCAGGGCACTGCTGACTTCGGTCAACACAAGCAGAGTATGCGGCCGACCCTCCATACGGAACGGCCGTTTGCGAACGACGAACCGCCCGGAGCCACCGGGCAGAGAGAGACTGATCGGGTGCTCCTGCGGGTCCTGTAGCAGCGGCTGCAGATCGAACCTCGGGGCCTGGCCGCCGTCCGCCACCGGCATGCCCAGCAACCGCTCAGCGGCTGGATTGGCAATCACCAGTGCTGAAGTTGCGTCGAAGGCACAGACGGGTAGGTCAATTTCCTCGATCACCTTTTCCAGCAGCGCGCGCGATTCGCGCTCCTCTCGCGCCCGATTTCGCAAGGTCTCCGCCAGCAGGTTTATCTCGCGCGCGAGCTCGGTCATGACGCCGCCGCGATCGGTTCTCATCCGCAGCCCATAGTCCTCGCAACGAAGGGCCTCCAGGATATTGGCGAGGCTGCCCACCGGGCCCAATACGGGCTGGCGGAGCCACAGCGCCAGCGCCGCCAGCAACAGCGCAGCCATGCCCCACGCCCCCCAGGCAAACCAGGTCGCGCCGGGACTCAGCACCAGCTGTAGGGCCCAGAGGAGCTGAATCAGCCCGCCCGAGCCCGCAATTGCAAGTGCGATCCGGTTTTCCATCGACCAGCGGGACATGAGACTCGCGACTCAGTCGCCCGCCGGGGCGATACCGAGTTTCTCCAGCCGCCGGTACATGGCGCTGCGACTCAGTCCTAGGGCGCGGGCCGCTTCCAGGACATGACCGTCAAAGCGGTCCAGGGCGTTGCGAATCAACACGCGCTCCGCTTCTTCAAGTTTCATAATCTCGCGGTCCCCGAGCGGCTTTTCACCGGAGCCGGACAGTGCCAGTTCCTGCGGCCCAATTTCTTCGCCGCTGCACAGCAGCACAGCCCGCTCAACGGCGTGGGCGAGTTCCCGCACATTGCCCGGCCAGCTGTGAGCCAGCAGGGCATCCATGGCGGCCCTGCCACAGCGCACCGCGCGGCCCTGTCGACGGCACTGGTCTGCCAGGAATCGTTCCGTCAGAGCGGGTATGTCCTCCGGCCGATCGCTCAGCGGTGGAATGGAGATTTCCACGGTATTGAGGCGGAACAGCAGGTCGCGCCGAAACCTGCCCTCTTCAATCATGGTCGGCAGGTCTGCGTTGGTCGCCGCCAGTACGCGAACGTCCGCGGTCTGCGTGCGGCTGCCGCCGACGCGCTCGAAGCGACCTGATTCCAGCACTCGCAGCAGCTTGGCCTGCTGCGACAGAGGCAGGTTCCCCACTTCATCGAGGAACAGCGTGCCGCCATCAGCCAGTTCGAATCGACCAGTACGGGATTCGCGCGCGTCCGTGAAGGCACCGCGCACATGGCCAAACATTTCGCTCTCGAACAGCGGTTCCGGGATGCTGCCCATGTTCACCGACACAAACGGCTGATCAGCGCGCCGCGACCAGGAGTGAATCAAATCGGCAACGAGGCTCTTGCCAGTGCCGTTTTCTCCGGTGATAAGCAGGGTGGCGTCCGATTTGGCCACCTGGCGGGCCAGTTTCAGCACCTGTTTCATGGAGCGTGACTCCGCCACGACGCCATCTGTTCCGCTGGAGACAAGGTCTTCCCGCTGGATCCGCGCGAGGTCCCGGTACCGGCGAGCACCCCGCTCTGCCGCGCTGCGTGCCAGATGGGTGCGGATGACGGTGATGAGACGGTTGTTGTCCCAAGGTTTTTCGACAAAATCGCAGGCACCACCCTGCATCGCCGCTACCACCACATCGACCGATCCCCAGGCGGTCATGGCAACGATTGGAAGGTCGGTATCCAGCGCCTGGATCTGCTCAAGCAGACCCAACCCTTCACGACCACTGGTCGTATCCCGGGTGTAGTTGAGATCGAGCAGGACCAGGGAGATATCGCCTTGCTGCACGGCCGCCAGCACCTCCTGCGGGCTGGCGGCCAAGCGGACCGCATGTCCCTGTTTCGACAGCAGCAGCCTCAGCGCCTCGCGCACGTCACGCTGATCGTCGGCGACGAGAATTATCGCCGCGGCGGATGTCCCAGCCCTTGCATCTACGCTGCTGGGCTTGTGTGGCTCAACCGGTGTCGACTCTGCTCCGTCTGGAGTTTTGCTGGTCATACCGCCAACTTAGCGCCCGTGGCGGACGACGTCACAGGTTATCGACCATGGCTTCGCCGCGGCGGCCCGCGGGCCCGGCCGCGAGGCCACGCACTCGCTTATCCTCCTCCTCCCGCAGGCGGTGCAGAGTCTCTTCGTCGACAATGCGGCCGTCAAACATGAAGATCTGGCGTTTGGCGAAGTCAGCGTAGCGGGGGTCGTGGGTCACCATACAGATGGTGGCACCGGCCCGATGCAATTCGTCCAGCAGGACCATCACCTGTTCACCATTACGCGAGTCCAGATTTCCGGTCGGCTCGTCCGCCAGAAGGATCGAAGGCTCTCCCGCCAGGGCGCGCGCCACCGCAACACGCTGCTGCTGCCCGCCGGACAGCTGTGCAGGATAGTGGTTGAGTCGGTGGGCCATACCCACGCGTTCCAGCGACTCCAGCGCCTTGGTGCGACCCGTCTCGGGCGCAACACCGTCGCGGTAGGTGAGCGGCAGTTCGACGTTTTCAATCACAGTCAGGTCCCCAATCAGATTGAAGGCCTGGAAGATGAAGCCGATTTCTTTGTTCCTGATTTGGGCGCGCTCGCTGAAGCTGATGTCTTCGACCCGAACACCGTTCAGCTGGTAGCTGCCCTTGCTGGGACTCTCGAGCAGACCAAGCAGCGAGAGCAGGGTGGACTTGCCACAGCCCGACGGGCCGGAGATCGACAGATACTCACCCGGCTCAATGCTGAGGTGGATGCCGGACAGGGCGTGGGTCTCCACCTCGTCGGCGTAGAATACCTTGAGGATGTCGGTCATTTCGATCAGCGCAGACGATTCACTCATGGGGTATTTCTCTTCTTCTCCGGGTTAGTGGTTTGACGCTGGCCATTATTCGATGCGCAGGGTCTCGACGCCTTCGTAGGCCGCGGTATCGGACAGGATGACCCGGTCGCCCTGCTTAAGTCCGGAGCGGACTTCGATCAGGTTGACCGAGGCGCGACCGAAGGCAACGTCAACGCGCCGCGCCTGACTCTCAGAATCAAGCCGAAACAGGCTCAGCAGGGTTTCCGGCTGGCTGTAGGCTGGTCGCCCGACGAAAAGCACGTTGTCCAGCCGCTCAATTTCTATCGTTCCGTCCACGGAAAGATCAGGTCGGGCGCCAGCCGGTAGGTCGCCGACCAGTTCCACGTCCACCTGCACGGTTCCGTTCTGGACCGCGGGATCGATGCGGATAACCCGCCCGCCGACGATACCGTTGCGCGTGTCGACCTTGACGGCCTGGTCGAGCTGCACGTCTTGGGCCTGGGTTTCAGCGATGCGCAGTTCAGCAATCAGTTCGTCCGGACGGGCGACGCGGGCAACGTTGGTGCCCAGCTCCACCTGCTGCCCCTCTTCGACCGGCACCTGTTGGAGCACGCCGGCAATACCGGACCGAATGCGCAGGTCGGCAACCTGCCGTTCGCGCTGCTCGCGCAATCGAGCCGCCTGTTCCACGGTCGCATGACGCGCGTCGAGCTGGGCCTTTATTGACAATTCGAGACGCACGATGCGCCTTTCTTCAAACCCGATGCGCAGCTTGAGCTGGTCCGCACGCAGCTGCGACTGCTGGTACTGAAGCTTTGACACCACACCGTCTTTCGCGAGACTGCCCTCCGCCTCGGCCTGCAAACGCGCGCTTTCGTAATCGACCCGCACCGCCGCAAGCCCGGCCTGCGCGTCCAGCAGCTGACGATCGAGCTCGGCTTCCAGCGAACGCCACTCCGCCGCTGCCGCCTCCGCCTGCCACCGGGCTTCATCAGCCTGCCGCACGAGCTCTGGGTTAGAGAGCTCGGCCAGCACAGAATCTTCTTCCACCCGTGCTCCTGGTTTTACCAGGATGCGCTCAACACGACCCGCGCTGACCGCCGGAATCCAACGAATTTCCCGCGGAACGAGCGTGCCGGGGCCCCGCACCTCGCGCACAAACTCGCCCTCCCGCACCGTGTCGGTCCACACCGCGTTGCGCGCCACCGAGGGAGAGGAAGAACCGCGAGAAGAAACGGCCACGCCCACGGCCGCCAGCGCCACAATGCCGACAACCACGTAAAGCCATCGACCGCGTTGCCGCTTCTGCTTCAGATCAGGGCGATGAATATCTACCATTCCGGCGACCATTGCAGGAAAAATGCCAGTTCGACAAATCACTGAAATTATTGATGTTTTGCGTTTTAGCGGGCTGGCCAAGCCCCGTCCAAGTCCCATTTTCGGGATGCCGCGTCCCGCTTTTGTGCCAATGGATGTCCAGTGCCAGACCGCGCGCCCCAATGTCAGCACCAACGTGACGCGACCTGAGAGGCGACCTTGCCCCGGTTCCATTTTCGGGATGCTGGCCGCAATCTCGGCCGGCCAAAACGTTATGTTATAACGTGGATTGACGCACGTTGTACGACGGACCTGAGTTGCCGTGTCTAAGCAAGCGATGTTGAAAGCAAGCCGACTTTCCAAACACTTCGGTGCCACGGTGGCACTTCACGAACTGGATCTTGAGGTCGATCGCGGAGAGGTGCTGTGCCTGCTCGGTGCCAACGGGGCCGGCAAAACCACCACCATCAATCTGTTTCTGGGTTTTCTTGACCCAACCTCGGGAGAAGCCCGGGTTGATGGACTTTCGGTTGTCGAAGCGCCGCTGGAAACCAAGGCACACCTCGCCTACATCCCCGAGCAGGTGGCGCTCTATCCTCAGCTGAGTGGCCTGGAAAACCTCGAGTTCTTCGATCGCTTCGCGGGGCACAAACACTCGCGGGAGGCGCTTCTCGATTTTCTTCGCAGTGCCGGACTACCTGCCGAGGACGCACTTCGCCGTAGCGCCACCTACTCCAAGGGGATGCGGCAGAAGGTCGGGATAGCGATTGCCCTTGCCAAAAACGCCGAGGCCCTGCTGCTCGATGAGCCGTTATCCGGGCTCGATCCCGCGGCGGCCAACAGTTTCTGCTCCCAGCTCAAAAAGATGCGAGACGAAGGGCGAGCGGTACTGATGGCAACCCACGACATCTTTCGCGCCAAAGAGGTTGGGTCCCGCATCGGTATCATGAAAGCCGGCCGCCTGGTGGACCTATTGGAAGCAAGCAGCCTGGCCGCTACCGAGATCGAGCAGATTTATCTGGCGCACATGCATGACGAGCAGGCGGCCGTCCAGTGATCGGCGTCATCGTTTCCAAGGAACTGCGCACGCTTTCCCGAAACCGGGTTTTGCTTGGGTTCACGCTGGCGATCACGGCCCTCATGTTTGTCGCGGCCCTCATGGGCCAGGCGCGCGTGGATGCTTTTGACCGGGAGCGCGCCGACGCAGCGGCCACCGACCGGGCGGTCTGGCTCGCCCAGGGCGAGCGCAACCCTCATTCTGCCGCGCACTTTTCCCGGTACGCGTTTAAGCCGATTCCAGCGCTGGCCCTGTTTGATCCCGGTAGCCTCGACTACGCCGGGATTGCCCTTTGGATGGAGGCCCATAACCAAAACCCAGCGGTCTACCGGCGCGCGGAGGATCGGAGCGATCTCCAGCTGTTTGCAGAGCTGAGCCCCGCCTGGATCCTGCAGGTGTTTGGGCCATTGATTGTGTTCTGCGCCATGTTCGCGGCCATGGCCGGCGAGCGGGAAGACGGTACGCTGCGCCAGTTGCTGAGTATCGGGGTCTCACCGCGGTCGATTATGGTCGGCAAGGTTGTCGGCGGCATCGTGGCGCTGTTGCTGATCTTCAGCCCGGGATTGCTGCTGTCCCTGCCGCTCGTCTCCCAGTCCGCAAGCGTTGTACCGACAGCGGATCAGTCGTTCCGGGTTTTAAGCATCGCCGGAGCCTACCTGATGACGCTGGCGATATACGTACTGCTGGCCCTGGGCGTGTCGTCGCTCGCAAAATCCCGACGGTCGGCATTTCTGGCGCTTCTCGTGATCTGGGGCGCTTCGGTGATCGCGGTTCCACGCATCGCCGGGGACGTGGCCGCAACGCTTCACCCCCAGCCCGAAGCGAGGGAGATTCGCCGGACCCTTTCCCAGGCGGCGGGCGCCTACCGGCAGGCGACGGACCTTAGAGAGCGGGAACTTGCCGAGCTGCTCGAGCGATACAACGTCGCCAGCGAGACGGATTTGCCCGTGAGCTATGCGGCTTTTTCCCTGCAGCGAAGCGAGGAAGTGGCGCATCCACTGTTTGAAAAGATCTACGGCGACCTGGCCGACAATCACGGCAGGCAGGATACGGTGCTCGGGTGGTTTTCTGCCGCGTCACCAACCCTGGCGCTGGCCAGGCTTTCGGCCGGGTTGGCCGGCGTGGACCGCTTTCACCACGAACACTTCGTCTGGGCCGCCGAGACTCACCGGCGGAAAATTGTCAAACAGATGAACGACGACATGTTCGAGCACGCGGCGGGCACGGACGGACGATACCTGTCGAGCGCGGACTTCTGGGAAACCATTGATGACTTTCCCTATCGCCCTCCCGCGTTCTCGGCGTTTCGGCATGAGTACGCTGCGGCCGCCTTTGCCCTGAGCCTGCAGCTGCTGCTGGCGCTTGGATTTGCCACCTGGGCCATGGGCCGGTCGCAAAAGCTGGAGCGGGCGGGATGATCCGGGCGGTGTTTCAGCATGAGCTTAGGCTCCTGATGCTGCGACCGGTTGGCATCGCCGCGGTGGTCACCGCGCTGCTGGCCGCCACTTACGCCCTGTGGACCGGCGGCCAGCATCTGCAATCGGGCGTTGCCCGGGCGGCAGGCTATCAGGAGACGGTCAACAACAGTCACGCCCGATGGCTTGAGACGCTGCGGCAGATTGAGGGTGGCGAGCTTGCCCCGTCCCCGTACGATGCCCGGCCGATCAACATTCGCTTACCCGCCGCGCTGGCACCGGCGCCGCTGGGTGATTTTGCTCGCGGCGCCTACGATCTTCACCCGACAACCGCGACCATCGGCGCGTGGTCCAACGCGGTCAATCTTTTCCCCCACTACCAATTCGACAACCCCGGATTGATCCAGCTGGGACGGTTTGATTTTGCCTTTGTCGCCATTGTGCTGCTGCCCCTGCTGATGATTGCCCTGTCGTTCGACGCCGCCGCCAGCGATCGGGCAAGCGGTCGGCTGCGGCTTCTGAGTGCTCAGCCGATCCGACCGGGGAGACTGGTATTGGGCCGGCTGCTGCTGCGCGCGGCTCTCCTCTGGGTCTGCCTGGTGTTGGTGGCCCTGGTCTTTCTTTTGGTTAATGCAGCGCCGGTGGGTTTTGGCGAGCGGCTGGCTCGCTTCGGCCTGTTTGCCGTCGGCCTTAGCGTGTATGCGCTGTTCTGGTTTGCCCTCATCAGCCTCTGCGTGGCCTACATCAAGCGCTCAGAAGCGGTGATTGCGAGCTTAATCGCCGCCTGGGCTATTCTGACACTGGGGATTCCGGGCATCGTGGCAACGACGGCGGAACGGCTCTACCCGCAGCCGTCGCGGCTGGCCTACCTTTCTGAAATGCGCCAGGCCCAGGGCGACGCGGCCCGGGAAGCAGCGCAGCTCACGGCCGGTTTTTTGGTGGATCACCCGGACCTGACCGTCAGCGACGAAGCTGTCCCCGACTACTACCGGGGCACCTACCTGGCGAATCTGGAGGTGGAGCGGCGGACCGGGCCCGTGCTGGAAGCCTTCGTTGATGCGCGGACTCAGCGTGATCGCCTGATCGGGATCACCCAGTACGCCTCGCCGGCCATCATCACGTCGGGAATACTCAACGCCGCAGCCGGGGCGGACATTGGTCGTCACTACAATTTTCAGCAGCAGGCGCGCTTCGCGCTCCGCGATCTGTCAGGACAGGTCGGCCCGGCCATCGTGGCGCGGCAGCGAATGACTACCGGGGAGGTGGAAGCGATCCCCAATTTCGGCTTCGAAGACCAGCCCGTGAGCGCCATGCTGGCGGAAAGCGTGATGCCTTTCGCCTACCTGTTTCTGCTGGCCCTGGCAGGCGTGGCCGTGGCCTGGCGGCGCTTCGATGCCCCGCTGGAGGTATTCCTTTAGCCAGCTACCTCGATTAGGGCGCTGGCGGGGCGACCTTGGAGATGACAGAATTTGAGGTCTTGCACACGATGCACCGCGGCCTCAGTGGACCGACCTTCACCGACACCCCCGGCAGGCCCGGCTGCCCGAATATTGCCGTGGGTTCAGGCCGCCCGCCCCATCGCCCACCCCATGATTTTTGTGCCTCTGCTGCTGGGGCAGGCGTTTGCCTACGGCGTCCATCGACAGTTCAGTTTGACGTTTTTTCTTAACGCGCTACTGTTCGGTGTGCTTTACCAGGTGTACCTGTTGTATCTGAACGATTACGCCGACGAGGCTGTTGACCGGGCCAATGATCGATACTTTCTTTCCGGGGGATCGCGGGTACTCCCGGAAGGCAAGCTTCAACCTTCAGATCTTCTTGTCGGCGCCAGCGTTGCTTTTGCGGCGCTGCTTACCCTCGCGGTCGGGAATGCGGTTTTCCTTGCTCGTCCCTGGCTTCTGCTCGGCGCAGGCCTGGCTGTCCTGCTCTGCTGGGGTTACAACTCAAAACCGCTACAGCTTTCCTATCGAGGGCACGGTGAGATCCTCCAGGGTCTGGGCTGTGGCGTGCTGCTGCCGTTGATCGGTTTTTATCTGCAGCGCGGATCACTCGAAGGATTTCCCTGGCTTGCGCTGCCGCCGCTGTATCTGATCTTCCATGCCGGCAACATCATCACAGCCCTGCCGGACTTTCCGTCTGACAAAGCGGGTGGAAAGAACACTTATCCGGTGCGGCACGGCGAGCGGCGTGCCCGCAAGGCGGCGCTTGGGTTGCTCGCGCTGGCCTATTGCGGCGTGGTGTTGGCAAACATGCACCAGTCACTGCTTGCGCTAGCGATCATGGTCGCTCCCGCTGCTCTGCTGCTCATCGGGAGTGCCCAATCAGGAATGCTCAAATGCGCCGACGCGAGGAATTTTGCGGTTTGTAAGCGTTTTGTCATTTGGGTTTCTGCCAGCCAGGCCTGTCTGGCAG
>JBCCVP010000143.1:0-14269 GCA_039195135.1 Pseudomonadota bacterium
GCCGTTGGCCTCAAAAGACTGGCCGGGGCTCAGGGCAATGTCTTTCTCAATGCCGCGGGTTTCCACCAGCGTGACACCGACAATAAACACGCCCACGCCGAGGTGGGCCAGCAGCATGCCCCAGGCGCCCCGGGACAGGCGCGGCAGGCCAAAGACCCGCGACTTGGCGACCCGGTTGATGTGCAGCAGGTATTTGCCGGTCATAAGCATGATCCAGGCGGCCGCCATCAGCCCCAGGATGCCCCGCAGGCTGAACTGTTGCCAGGCCAGATAAGGTGCAGCGCCGGCCACCAGCGCAAGAACAAACAGCGGCGCGCTGTCGCGCAGCAGCCGGGAAGCGGAATCTTCCCGCCAGCGCGTAAACGGTCCGTAGGGCATCAGCAGCACAATCGGCGCCATGAGCAGGAAAAACATCAGGCCGAAGTAGGGCGGGCCGACGCTGATCTTGCCCCAGCCCAGCCACTCAGCAAACAGTGGGTACAGCGTGCCTACCAGCACCATAGCGGTGGAGCCGGCCATAAACAGGTTGTTGGTGAGCAGCGCGGTTTCCCGGGACACGGTGCTGAACCGGCCGCCGGTGGCGATGCCCGGCGCGCGCAGCGCGTAAAGCAGCAGGGCGCCACCGCAAAGCACAAACAAAAAGGCCAGGATAAACATCCCGCGCTCAGGGTCGCTGGCGAAGGCGTGTACAGACGTCAGCACGCCGGAGCGCACCAGGAAGGTGCCGAGCAGGCTCAGGCTGAAGGCGGAGATGGCCAGCAGGATGGTCCAGCTTTTGAAAGCCCCGCGCTTGTCCGTCACGGCCTGGGAGTGGATCAGCGCGGTGCCAGCGAGCCAGGGCATAAACGACGCGTTTTCCACCGGATCCCAGAACCACCAGCCGCCCCAGCCCAGCTCGTAGTAGGCCCACCAGCTGCCGAGCGCAATGCCCAGGGTCAGAAACGCCCAGGCCACGTTGGTCCAGGGTCGGGACCAGCGCACCCACCGGCTGTCCACCCGGCCTTCCAGCAGCGCCGCAATAGCAAACGCAAACGCGACTGAAAAACCGACGTAGCCCGTGTAGAGCATCGGGGGATGAAAAATCAGCCCCGGGTCCTGCAGGAGCGGGTTGAGGTCATTGCCGTCGGCGAGGGCCGGCACGTGCCGCAGGAATGGGTTGGACGTCAGCAGCGTAAACAGCAGAAAGCCCACGCTGATCCAGCCCATCACGCCGATCACCCGCGCAATGAAACCTTCCGGCTGGGACCGGCTGAACAGCACCACCGCCACGGTCCAGACGTTCAGAATCCAGATCCACAGCAGCAGGGAGCCCTCGTGGGCGCCCCATACGGCGGACACGCGGTAAGGAATGGGCAGCAGCAGATTGGAGTTCTGCGCGACGTATACGACGGAGAAGTCCTGCGTGACGAACGCATGGGTCAGCACTGCGAGGGCGATGGTGACAAACGTGGCCTGGCCCAGGGCCGCGGGTCGGGCGACGGCCATCCAGCTGGCGCGCCGGGTCTGGGCGCCGAGGATGGGCAGCGTGCCCTGGATGGCGGCCATCAGCAGCGCCAGCACCAGAGCAAATTGTCCAAGTTCAGGGATCATGATTCCAACAGCTAACGATCAGGTTTCGTCCGGAGTTTCCGCCTGGCGGCCTTTCTCCAATGCATCGGCCACTTCCGGTGGCATGTATTGTTCATCGTGTTTGGCCAGCACCTCGCTGGCGACAAAAATCTGCCGCCCGCCGCGCTCCGTCAGGGCACCCTGGGCGATGATGCCCTGGCCTTCGCGGAACAGGTCCGGCAGGATCCCCTCAAATTCTACCGGCACGCTATGCTGGTAGTCCGTCAGCACAAAACCCACCTTCAGGCTGCCCGGTGTGCGCGTGACCGAGCCGTTCACGACCATGCCGCCGAGGCGGAAATTGGCGCCGTCCGGTACTTCGCCCGCGTGCACTTCCGCCGGCGAGAAAAAGAACAGCATGTTGTCATTCAGCGCGGTCAGCGTCAGCGCCGCGGCGCCAGCCATGCCCACGGCGATCGCCAGTACCGCATAAAGTCGTCGTTTGCGGGTTGGAGTCATGAGTTTTCCCGGCGCTTACGCAGCGCCTCCTGTTCGCGCAGCGCTCGCAGCAGCTGGCGCTTTTTCAAGATGGGCGTGATCAGTATCCACAGCAGCGTTCCGCCAAACACGGCGTAGGACGGCCAGACAAAGCGGCCGTACCCGCCCATGTCAAAAAACGCGGCCCAGTCCATCAGCCGGCAACCGGGTCCGATTCGAGCTTCAGCATGCGCCGCGCCCACCGCTTGCCGCGCTCCGCGTCGAGCAGCATGACGCGGGCCCGCTGCAGCACGTTAAAAGCGTAAAACAGCTTGGTAGCCAGCGCCATGGCCAGCAGGGGCCAGAGCATGGAGGAATGAATGGCGTTGTCACCCATCAGATTGACGGTGGAACCCTGATGCAATGTGGCCCACCACTCTACGGAAAAGTGGATGATGGGAATGTTGACGAGCCCCACCAGGGCGAGAATAGACGCCGCCCGGGCGGCCGTGCGGCGGTCTTCGATGGCCTGGTACAGGCCGATGACGCCGAGGTAGATAAACAGCAGCACCAGCTCCGAGGTCAGCCGGGCGTCCCAGACCCAGTAGGTGCCCCACATGGGGCGGCCCCAGAGGGCGCCGGTGACGAGCGTGATGAGGGTAAAGGCGGCGCCGATCGGCGCGCTGGCCATGGCGATGATCTCGGCCACCTTGATGCGCCAGATGATGCCGACCACGCCCGCAGCGCACATGGCGATATAGATGAACAGGCTCATCCAGGCGCTGGGCACGTGGATAAAAATGATGCGGTAGCTTTCGCCCTGCTGGTAATCCGGTGGCGCGACAAACAGCCCCTGCCACAGGCCCCAGGCGCCGACGAGCACGCAGGCGGCAGCAAGCCAGGGAATCAGCCGGCCGGAGAAGCGAAAAAAATACTCAGGTGAGCCGAGTTTGTGAAACCAGAGCGTGATTGGATTCATGCAATGCTTACCTTCAGCCCCGCCGCAATGGCAAACGGTGCGGTTGTCAGGGCCAGCACCAGCATGGCGCCCAGCAGATACAGGCTGGAGGCCGGCGACAGCCCCGCCATCGAGGCGGAAACCGCCGCGGTGGCAAAAATAATCACGGGAACATAAAGCGGCAGTACCAGAAGCGCCAGAAACATGCCGCCGCGACGCAGGCCCACGCTGAGGGCTACGCCGATTGCGCCCACGGCACTCAGTATTGGGGTGCCCAGCAGCAGAGACAAGGCCATCACCTGCAGCGGTTCGCCGGGCAGCCCGTAGGCCGCGGCAGCGACCGGCGCGACGATCGTCACGGGCAGACCGCTGATCAGCCAGTGCGCCAGCACCTTCGTGAGCGCCAGGCCCGGCAGCGGCCAGCGGGAGATGATCAGCTGTTCCAGCGTGCCGTCTTCCAGATCCGCGTGAAACATCAGGTTGAGAGACAGCAGGCAGGACAGCAGGGCGATCACCCAGATCACGCCCGGCGCAATCTGCTCCAGCAGCCGGGTATCGGGTCCCAGGCCGAGGGGGAACAGGGTGGCCACCATCAGCAGAAACAGCAGCGGCGCCAGCACCTCAGAGCGGTTGCGCAGGGCGAGTCGCACATCGCGAAGACCCAGCGCCAGGGCTGCGCTGGTTGCGCTCATTGCGTGAACTCCCGCATATCGACCTCCCGGTGGCGGGTCACCTGGGGCACAAAGGTGCCATGGCTGGTGAGCAGGGCGCGGCCGTTCAGGTCGATATGCTGCTGCAGCAGCCGGTCCACCAGCGTGATGCCCTCGGCGTCTAGATTGCTGTAGGGCTCATCGAGCAGCCAGATATCCACAGGCCGTAGCAGGAGCCGCGCCAGCGCCAGCCGTTTGCGCTGACCGGCGGAGAGGCGTCCTGCGGGGCTGTACTGGTAACCGTCCAGTCCGCAGGCTTTCAGTGCCCCGCTCACTGACAGGCCCTCCGGGTGGGCCCCCAGAAACTGGCGGTAAAAACTCAGGTTTTCCTGGCAGGTCAGCACGTCTTTTAGCCCCAGCGTATGGCCAAGATACGCGAAGCGCGCCTGGCAGCGCGGGTCGCCAGGGCTGAATGGCTCCCCGTCCAGCGTGACCTCAAACACGTCCTGCGCGGGCACCAGACCCGCCAGGAGCCGTACCAGGGTGGATTTGCCAGAGCCGTTTTCCCCGCGGATCAGCACCACTTCGCCGGCGTCCAGGTGGAGTGCCACCTGCCGCAGGATCGGAATACTCTGGCGCTGAAACGCCAGGCGATGGATGGACAGCATGGGGCAATTGTGCGGGGTGAACGGGCCGCCATGCTACCGCCACGCTTAAGATTTTTCAGCCGCTGCAAGCGATTCGGACGTTGCGGGGTCCCTAGAAGCGCACAGATAATGCGTTTGGGCCAGGCTGCATTCACTGAAAGGACAGGCGTTTGAACCGTTTCGACTATGACTTGTTTGTAATTGGCGCCGGCTCCGGCGGCGTCCGCGGCAGCCGCATTGCGGCAGGTTTCGGCGCCCGGGTGGGGATCTGCGAAGAATATCGGGTGGGTGGTACCTGCGTGATCCGCGGCTGCGTTCCGAAGAAACTGATGGTCTATGCCTCCCATTTCCACGAAGAATTTGAGGATGCTCAGGGCTATGGCTGGGCGGTGGGCGAAAGCCAGTTTGACTGGACCACCCTGATTGCGAACAAAGATCGGGAAATCGATCGGCTCAACGGCGTGTACAAGCGCATCCTGGATGCAGCAAACGTGGAGCTTATTGAGGAGCGTGGCGTCCTGGTGGATGCTCATACGGTGCAGTTGGCCTCGCGCCAGGTCACCGCCGAGAAGATCCTGATTGCCGTCGGCGGCTGGCCGACCAAGCCGGAGTTCCCCGGCGTTGAGCACACCATTTCGTCCAATGAGGTGTTTCATCTTGAGTCGCTTCCGCGGCGGGTGCTGGTCAAAGGTGGTGGCTACATCGCCGTGGAGTTTGCCGGCATCTTCAACGGCCTGGGCAGCGAAGTGACCCAGGTGTACCGGGGGCCGCAGCTGCTGCGCGGCTTCGACGACGCGGTGCGGGAAACACTGACTGCGGAGATGACCAAAAAGGGGGTCGACCTCCAGTTTCACGCCAACATCCGCCGGGTCGACAAAGCCGGTGATGAACTTAACGTAGAGCTTGACGACGACACCCGACTGACCTGCGACGAGGTGCTGCTGGCCACCGGCCGGGCGCCGAAAATTGAGGGTCTCGGCCTGGGCGCGGTGGGGGTGGAAACCACCGAAAACGGAGCGATTGTGGTCGATGAATACTCCCGGACCTCCGTTGCAAACATCTTCGCCGTTGGCGACGTGACCGATCGCATGGCGCTGACGCCGGTGGCTCTGATGGAAGGTCAGGCTTTTGCGCAGACGGAATTTGGCGGCCACCCAACGCCGGTTGACCATAAATTCATTCCTTCTGCGGTTTTCAGTCAGCCGCCGGTGGCAACGGTGGGCTACAACGAAAGTGAAGCGCGGACGGTCTATGGGGAACTGGACATCTACCAGTCGACGTTCCGGCCCATGAAGCACACGCTATCCGGGCGCGATGAGATGACCATGATGAAGCTGATTGTGGTGGCGGAAACCCAGGTGGTGGTCGGCGTCCACATTGTCGGACTGGACGCGGCGGAGATGATGCAGGGTGTTGCGGTGGCGGTGAAGATGGGCGCCACCAAGCAGCAGTTTGATTCGGTCATCGGCATTCACCCGACCGCTGCCGAAGAGCTGGTCACGATGCGCAGCAAGGTGTCCTGACCACCGTCCCAAACGCCGGGCAAGGAGAGCCGAAGATGCAAGCCAAAAGGAACACCCGGACGTTCGCTGTCTCGCTGCTCATCGTCGCAGGAGCTCTGGCGGAGCCCGCGCTGGCCAGGCAAAACGAGCCCGACGTGCTGCCCGGCCGCTATATCGTGGAGCTCGAAGAGGCACCGGTGGTGACCTTCGACGGTGTGTCTGCCGCCGGCGGTGGCTGGAAGCTGGCGCCGACGCGGGTGCGGGACGAAAAGCTGGATGTTCGTTCAGCACCGGTGCGGGCCTATCGCAAACACCTAGAGGAGAGTTTTGCCGAGGTCAGCCGCAGCTGGGAGCGTGCCCTGGGCCGCAAGCCGGTAATCAACCACCGCTACGAGTTCGTCATGAACGGCGCCGCGCTGGAGCTCACCGAGGCGGAAGCGCAGGCCCTGGCCGCGCAGCCCGGCGTGCGCTCGGTACGGCCGGTCACCCGCCATTGGCCGCAGACCGACGCCGGACCCGCCTGGATCGGCGCGCCGGAAGCCTGGGCCGCCACCGGCGGCATGGGCGAGGGCATTGTGGTGGGTGTCATCGACTCGGGCATCAATTGGAACCACCCGGCGTTTGCCGCCGTTGGGGATGATGGCCACGTGCACAGCAACCCGCGCAACCGCCAGTTCGGCCTGTGCAGCAACCCCCAGGTGGGCTGCAACGACAAGCTGATCGGGGTCTACGATTTCACCGGAGAACTCCAGCGCATCGGCCTGGATACCGATGGTCATGGCACCCACGTGGCCAGCACCGTGGTTGGTAATCGACGTCGTTCGAATGTGGCCGGCATCACAACAAACCTGGATCTTGAGGTTTCCGGGGTGGCGCCGCATGCCAATGTCATCAGCTACAAGGCCTGCCTGACGGACGACGTGAACACACCCGAGGACGAAGGCTTTTGTGTGCTTGAAGCCCTGCTCGCCTCCGTCGACCAGGCGGTGGCCGACCAGGTGGACGTGGTGAACTACTCCATCGGAGGTAATCCGAGCGACCCCTGGGCCGATTCGGACGCGCAGGCCATGCTGAACGCCCGGGCCGCAGGCGTGCTGTTTGTGGTCTCCGCCGGCAATTCGGGCAGCGCCCCGGCCACCATTACCTCACCCGCCAATGCTCCCTGGGTGATGGCGGTAGCCAACACCACGCACAACCGGCGCTTTGACAACGTGGTCGATTCCCTCACCGGGGGCAACGCGGCGCCGCCGGGAGACCTTTCCGGTGTGGGTTTCACCGGTCCTTTTGGCCCGGCGCCCATTGTCCACGCGGCCGACTTTGGTAATGCGCTTTGCGGCAGCGGCGAGCCCGAGCTGCAGGGAAGCTGCGACAGCAATACCGGACGCACCAATCCGTTTGCGCCGGGCACCTTCAACGGCGAGATTGTGGTCTGCGACCGGGGGACCTACGGCCGGGTAGAGAAGGGCTACAACCTTCGTGCCGCCGGTGCCGGTGGCTACATCCTGGCGAACACGGCCGCCGAGGGCGAATCGATCGTTTCCGACGACCACTGCCTGCCGGCCACCCACGTTGGGCGCCGCGACGGTGATGAGCTGCGGGCCTGGCTGGCTGCCGGCGGCGACGACCTGACGGGCCGCATTTCGGGACAGTCCGTGCTGATCAACGACGCCTTCGGCGATCAGGTGTCGGCGAGCAGTTCCCGGGGACCGGACGCGGTGGCGGTGGACGTGGTGAAGCCAGATATTGCGGCGCCGGGATCGAATATTCTGGCGGCCGGCGTGTCCGGCGACACCTCCGCGTTCCGCAGCGGCACGTCGATGGCATCCCCACATGTATCCGGCAGCGCCGCGCTGCTCCTGGCCGAACGGCCCGGCCTCACGCCGTCGGAGGCGCACTCGCTGCTGGTGACTACCGCTTTCAACGACGGCATGCGCGACAGCGACGGCGTCTCCCCGGCCGACGCCTACGATGTCGGCGGTGGTCTGGTGAGTCCTGAAGCGGCGCTGCGGGCGGCCCTGGTGCTACCGATTTCCCGGTTCGAATACATCACGGCCAACCCGGCCAGCGGCGGCCGACCGGGAGACCTCAATCTGCCCTCCCTGGCAAGCAGTCGGTGTGTCGGCAGCTGCACCTTTAGCCGCCGGGTGCGGGCCATCGACGGCGGCGCATGGACCGTGTCCGTCGCCAGTACCGATGGCATCACCGGCGTGCTGACGCCGTCCCGTTTCGAACTGGACGCCGGGGCGGAACAGAACCTGAGTATCACGCTCAACGTGGGGACGATTCAGGTCAACCAGTCGGTGACCGGCTATGTGGTCCTGACGCCGGATGACCCCTCCCAGGCGACCCAGCGGCTGCCGTTTCAGCTGCGGGCAAGCGCGGGGGAGCTGCCGGAAGTCTTTGCCCTGGCGGCGGACCAGAACCAGGGATCGGAACTCACCAACCTGGCGGGTCTCGGCGCGCTGCCGGGCGCCCGCTTCGACGCTTTCTCGCTCCGCCCCACCCGGGTGGTTACGCAGAACCTGGTCGAGGACCCCACGCGCCAGGATCCGTATGACAACCTGAGCGCCGGGGTCTACTTTCTTACCGAAAATGTTTCGGCGGCGTCGGAAGGCGGGATGCTGTTTGTGCGCACCGAACCGGGCACCAGCCAGGACCTGGACCTGTTTGTCGGCCGCGACACGGACGGTGATTTGCGACCGGAGCTGAGCGAAGAGCTGTGTCGCAGCACCTCGCCGACGGACATTGAAGTGTGCGTTATCGACAATCTGCAAACCGGGCAGCACTGGATCTTGGTGCAGAACTGGCAGTCCCAGGCGGAAGGCACCCGGGATGCGGTTACGGTGCGGGTCGGCACGGTGCGGGACGGCGCCGACGCCGGCAATCTCGTCGCCACCGGCCCGGGTGAGGTCGCCGCCGGCGCCGCGTTCCCGCTGCGCCTCATCTGGAATGAGGGGAGCATGGAGCCGGGCGAGGTCTGGGTGGGCGCCGTGGAACCTCGCTCGGGGACCGGCGGTAGTCTCGGTCGGGTCCCGGTGCTGGTCGAACGCAGCGCCAATGGTTCCCAGGGCACTCCCGGAGCGCCAGATCTTGAAACCCAAGCCGGACGGCTGCTTGCCCACGAGCAGCGCGTGGACCTGACGCTGGCGCCCCACCAGGGGCACAGCCGCCTGTTCCTGGACGTCTCGGAAGCGACCCGGGAGCTCACCGTCACCGTCAATGCACCGCAGGATGTGGAGTGGCGGGTCGTGCGGGAATCGGCCCGCTTTGCAGCGCCGGCGGTGGCCAGCGCCACGGCCAGCGGCGGCACCCGCCGCGGCACGGGCGCGGCGACGTTGACGACGGCGCCGGGCCGCTACTACGTGGTGCCGGTCAACACCGGCAGCGGGGCCGTCCAGCTTGATGTAACGGCCAGCGTTGACAGTGCCGGCGGTGCCCTGCCGGATCCGGTGCCCGGCTTGTGGTTCAACCCGGGTCGCGACGGCGCGGGCTTCAACCTCAATCAGGTTGACGATCAGCTGATCGTCGAGTGGTACACTTATATGGAGGACGGAACCCCCACGTGGTACCTCGCCCAGGGAAGCTACGAGGCCGGCAGCGGCCGTTTTGAAGCGCCTCTCAGCTACTTCTCCTGGGACGGTGCAACAGCCACCGCCACCGAAGTAGGCAAGCTGGCTCTGGTGTGGAGTGACGCCAGCAACATGGTTTTTGACTTTGAGGTCAACGGCGTCGCCGGGAGTGAACCCTATACGGCGATTATTGCGGATCTGTCCTGCGCGAGTAACGGCCCGGCGGTGGCCCGCACCGGCCTGTGGTTTGTGCCTGCGCTGCCGGGCTTTGGCTATTCAATCCTCAGCGCCGGCGGGTCCCAGGTGCACATCAACTATCTCTACGGACCGACGGGCCTGCCCCGCTGGACCCTCGGCCAGGGGCCGGACGATGCGCAGGACATTGAGCTGGCTCAGTTCTCGGGATTTTGCCCGGCCTGCAGCGCCATTACCGTGTCGTCAGCGGCGGTCGGCCGCAATACGATCGAGTACAGCGACAGCGAAACCGGCGTGATCTCAACGCAGGTCAATTTCACTGGTCAGCTGACGGGCGCCTGGCAGCAGTCCGGCGATATCGCCAATCTCACGCCCGCAATTCAGTGCCCCTGACCGCTTCGCGGCCGCGCCAGGGGCGCGCTGATACAATGTTTTAGATTCGTTTTCTTTTTGTTTAGTGCCTTTAAATCAGTCAGATAGAGCACCTTTCTAGAATCGATTTGATCTTCTCGCAGGTGCCTGGGCACGCGTCACATTTTTCTGGTCGGCAGATAGCTACGGTCAGGGTGGCGACGCGTGTTGGGGTACTTAGCGATGCACAACAATCAAAGGAACTTATCGGCGGGCACTTCCGGCTCCCGGCGGCGCACTTTTGCCTGCCGTTCGGGCGTGGCGCAGAGCGTTACGCTTGCGCTGCTGGTTACTGGCAGCACGGCGGCCTGGGCCCAATCGGATCCGCTTGATCCCAGCGTTGAGGGCAGCGACTACCGCCAGATCAGCGATGCGCTGGCGGTGGATCAGCAGTCCGAGTGGACGCCGGGAGTGGAGGTCCGGCGCAGCCCGGACCGGCTGGAGTCATTGCTGGACGCCGGCGAGTCGGCCCTTGCCAGCGGCAACCTGCTTGATCCGAGCAGCGGCGCGCTGGCCCATTTTCGCCAGGTCTTATCGCTCGACCAGGGAAACGCCACCGCCACCCGCGGCCTGAGCCAGGTCGCCAACCGGCTGGCGCAGCGCGCCCGCAGTGCCTACGACTCGGGTGACCGGGCGGCGGCGTCCGAGCTACTCGGGGAACTGAGCGGCATCAACCCGAATCATCCCGAGGTCACATCGCTGACGGACAATTTTGTCCGGGACGACCAGCTGGCCGACCGACTGGCGCGGGCTGCCGCAGCGCTGGAGGAAAACAACCTGGTGGGCGAGGACGGCGCCCTTGACGCCTATCGCGCCGCCCTCGACGTCTTTCCCGGGCACCTGGCTGCCACGGAGGGACTGGCCGGCCTTGAGCGGCTGCTGCTGGCGCGGGCCGCGGACGCGATGCGGGAAGACGCTTTTGACGCTGCCCGGGACCTGATTGCGCAGGCGGAAACCGTGCGCGGCGATCCACAGGAACAGGTGATGCAGCACCGTCTTGATCTGGAAAACTCCCGCTCGAAGTTTTTTGAACGCCGGCGGGACACGGTGAGCAATCTGATCGACCAGGGCCGCTACCCGGCGGCGGAGCGGGCGCTGGAAGAACTGCTGACGCTTGGCTACTCAGCACCGGTGAATGCGCTGAAGGAACGCATCGCCATCGGCTACACGGTGAGCCGCTTCGAACCGTTCAGCGTGCTGCGGGAGGCTGTGGTCGGCGACGTGATGGAGCTGAAGATCATGCCCCGGGGCGAGTTTGCCATGGGGTCCAACAGCAACGAGGCCGGCCGATCCGAACGGGAAGGGCCGGTACGGGAAATCCAGTTTCCGCTGCCGTTTGCCATTCTACCGGCCGAGGTGACGGTGGCCCAGTTCCGCCAGTTTGTGGAAGCAACCGGCTACGTGACCGACGCGGAGAAAGCTGGCAGTTCCCGCATCTTTGACACGCGGGCGGCGGCGCTCGTGGATCGTGAAGGCATCAACTGGGAAAAGGACTTTCGCGGACGTAACGCGCGCAGCAGCCATCCGGTGCTGCACGTGTCGTGGAACGACGCCAACGCTTACGCGAAGTGGTTATCCGCGGAAACGGGCAAAACCTTTCGCTTGCCCAGCGAGGCGGAGTTTGAGTATGCCCTTCGGGGCGGAACCAGCACCCGCTACTGGTGGGGCGACGACACGCCGCCGGCCCGGGTAGAAAATCTCCGCGGCGTGCGGGACCGGCTGGATGATCTCCGCTGGCCGGATGGCTTTGACCAGTACGGCGACAGCCATTGGGGTACCGCCCCGGCGGCCAGCTACGACGAGAATCCGTTTGGCCTGTTCGACATGGGCGGCAACGCCAGCGAGTGGGTCGGCGACTGCTACGTCAACAATCTCACCTCGATTCCCGCCCAGGGCGGTGCCAGCGAAGTGGGGGGGTGCGACAAGCGCGTGGTGCGCGGCGCATCCTGGGCCAGCCCGCCGCGGGCCGCCCGCACCGCCTACCGCAACGCGGCAGCGGCCAGCCATACCTCCAGCCTGATCGGATTTCGCGTAGTTCGGGAGCTCTAGGCTTCCGGTTACCACACTGGGCCACCGGTGGACGCATGGCACCCTCGCAGCGCCGGGCGTGTGACTTTCTTGATCAGGAATCAGCTCAACGTTTGCGCGCAACAGCCTGATTTGCCACACTGAGGGCGGGGTAGTTTTGCGCTCAGGCGCATGCTAATGGTGCATACAGGTGGCTCAAATCGTTGTTGCCGCTCGCGGCAGCTGTTCCTCGCTATTTTACTGGCGGCGTTTGCAGCGCCCGCATCTTTTGCCCAAACCGACGCAACGCCTCTCGATCCGACCGATAGCGGCAGCGCTCCGGCCGACGACGACGGCCGCAGCCGGCGCCTTGGCGATGCGCTGACGGTCGACCCGGGCCAGGAATGGAGCCCGGGACAGCCGGTCACGGACCGCAGTCTGGAGCTCCAGCGCAAGCTGGACCTGGGGCAACGGGCCCTGAGCGAGGGCAACTACCTCGCCCCCTTTGACGCCAGCGCACTGAATTATTTTCAGCAGGCCCTCTCCATCGACGGTACCAATGCCGCCGCGGACGCCGGGTTGGCGGCGCTGGCGCAGGCGTTGCTGGGGCAGGCCGAGCGGCTGCGCCTGGCCGGTGATCCGGTGGCTGCCCGCACGCTGCTGCAGCGCATCCGGGACTTCCGGCCGGAAGAGACCGGCGTTGACAGTCTGCTCAGTCGGCTCAATGCCGACGCCCGGGTCGCGGGGCTCCTGGCCAGCGCAACGGAGGCGGAGGCGGCGGGCCGCACGCTGGTGCCGGAGGACGACAGCGCGCTCGCGTTTTATCGCGAGGCGCTCACACTGGCGCCGGACAACGCCGTCGCGCTGGCGGGCGTGCGTCAGCTGGTGCTGCAGGCGATCGAAGGGCTTCGTCAGCAGCTGTCGGACGGTGAAGTCGCCGCCGCCCTGGCCGGGCTGGGTACGCTGGATACGGCGCTGGCGCCGCTGGGAGATTCGGCCGGGCTTCAGGACCTGCTGGCCAGCGCCCGGGAGGAGCTGCAGACCGCCCGGGACGCGCAGTGGGCCGCACGGCTGACGCAGGTGGATGACTGGATCGGTGATGATCAGCTGGACCAGGCCCGGGAAGGACTGACACAGCTGGTCCGGGCCGGTTATCCCGACGATTTGGGGCCGCGGCTGGCACTGATCGAGCGACGCGAGCTGCTGCTGAGCTATGTGGCGGGGAGCAGCTTTCGCGATGATCTGAACGGAGGCGGCCAGGGGCCGCTGATGGTTGTGGTGCCCGCGGGAACGCTGGAGATGGGATCACCCAGCAGCGAAGAAGACCGGTCGCCGCGGGAAGGACCGCAGATACCCGTTCGCCTGGCGGAGCCATTTGCGCTGGCCGAGACAGAAGTGTCAGTGGCCGAATTTGCCGCGTTTGTAGCCGCCACCGGCTACCGGACTACCGTGGAAAGCGGTGGTCAGACGAGCATCTATGACGACACCAACGGCGGCTTCTCCAACTCCAGCGATGCGACCTGGCAGGATGATTTTCTGGGCCGCGCGGCCGCGGGGACACTGCCCGTGACCCACGTATCCTGGGACGATGCCATGGCCTATGCCCAGTGGCTGGCGGCAAGCACCGGTCTGAACTACCGCCTGCCGTCCGAGGCAGAGTTCGAATATGCGCAGCGCGCCGGCTCAACAACCCCCTATCCCTGGGGCCGAGGTTCCCCGCCGGAAGTGCTGGAAAACCTCACCGGCAGCCGGGATGAATTCAACAGCTGGAGCTGGCCCGTAGCCTTCAGCCGCTACGGGGACGGGCATTTCGGACCGGCCCCGGTGGGCAGTTTCCCGGCTAACGCCATGGGCCTCAAAGACCTTGGCGGAAATCTCCTGGAGTGGGTTGCGGACTGTCACCTCGATACGCTCGAAGACATGCCCCGGGATGGCAGGGCCGTGCGGCTGCGGCCCTGCAGCCTGCGCAGCCTGCGCGGCGGCGGCTGGGCCGTTTCGCCGGCGATGGGACGCTCCGCCAGCCGCGCCTCCGCCACCGCCCAGCGGGCCAGCGCGCTGATCGGTTTTCGCGTGGCGCGGGATCTCTAGGGCGCGCTGCCCATCGGCTGAATTTTCAGCCCTGCATCGGCACAAAACCGGGCTGCTGACGCACCCGCTCCAGCCAGCCCGTGACCGCCGGATAACTTTCCAGATCAAAGCCGTTGTCGCCCGCGGTGTGGCTGTAAGCGTACAGCGCGATGTCCGCGAGCGTCAGGGTGTCGCCGACCAGATAGGGCTGGGTTTCCAGAGCCTTTTCCATCACGCC
>JBCCVP010000144.1:0-14205 GCA_039195135.1 Pseudomonadota bacterium
CCCGCAGATATTCTTCGTCGGTGGCGGCGCTGAGCACCTGCCCCTGAACAAACGTGTACTCGCGCAGCAGCTCCAGGTTTCTCGGCGCCACGAGCACCGCCCCGGCTGCGTTCTCAAGTTGGTAGGTGACCAGGTAGCGCAGCACAAACTCCCGCACCCGGGCCGTGGCGCCGACCGACTGGACCTCCCGGCGCAGGTCGTTGCGGTCGATGACCAGAACGGCGTCGGCCTGATCCCGCTCTACCAGCGCCATACCGTTCGCCGCCAGCAGCGTTCGGAGCTCGCGGTAAAGGGGTGTCTGGGGCGGCAGGGCCACGTGCGTCCTGCCCATTTGCGACGGCAGGCTGGCAGACCCCCGCAGCTGAAAACCACAGCCGGCCAGCGGTCCCAGGGAACTGCCGAGGATCAGCGCGATGAGGCAGGATCTGAGCAGGCGCCGCCGGCGCATCAGCCAGCAACCACGATGTTGACGAGCTTGTCCGGCACCACGATCACCTTGCGCACCGTGCCGTCGCCGATAAAGCGCGCCACGTTGGATTCCGCCCGGGCCAGCTGTTCCACGTCTTCCTTCGACGCGCCGCTGGGAGCGCTGATGCGGCCCCGCACCTTGCCGTTCACCTGCACCACAATCTCGACGCTGCTGCGGGTAAGCGCCGCCTCGTCCATTTCCGGCCACGGCTGATCGATCACGTCGCCCGCTTCGCCCAGTCCCGCCCACAGTGCCTGGGTGGCGTGGGGCACCATGGGCGTCAGCAGCAGCACGTGCCGCCAGACGCAGCGCCGGAGGCTGTGATCCACCGCGCTTTCGCCGACGTGGCGGGAGGTGGCGTTGACCAGTTCATTGATCGCCGCGATGGCAGTGTTGAAAGTGCGACGCCGCTCCAGATCGTCACCCACTTTGCCGATGGTCTCGTGCAGCTTGCGATACAGGGCCCGCTGCTGGTCGTCCAGCGCCTGCGGGTCGAGCTCAGCGGCGGCCCCCTCGGCTGACGCGTGCGCGACAACCTGGCGCCACAGGCGCTTGAGAAAGCGGAAAGAGCCTTCCACACCGGCTTCGGACCACTCCAGCGACTGGTGCGGCGGCGAATCGGAAACGGAAAACAGGCGAACGGTATCCGCGCCGTATTTCTCCACCATGTGCACCGGGTCCACGCCGTTGTTTTTTGACTTCGACATTTTCTCTACCGGGCCGATCGTTACCGGCTCGCCGTCGGCCTTCAGCGTGGCGCCCGCCAGGGCCCCGCGGTCGTCGAAGTTCATCGAAAGATCGTCGGGATTGAAGTAGTCCCGGTCGCCGTTTTCGTTCTCCCGGTAAAAGGTGTCCGCCACCACCATGCCCTGGCACAGCAGGCGCGTTGCCGGCTCGTCGCTAGACACCAGGCCCGCGTCCCGCATCAGCTTGTGATAGAAGCGGAAATACATCAGGTGCAGGATGGCGTGCTCGATGCCGCCGACATACTGATCCACCGGCAGCCAGTAGTTGGCCCGCTCGTCGACCAGGCCCTCCGCGTCTGGACTGCAGTAGCGCGCGTAGTACCAGGAGGACTCCATAAACGTATCAAAGGTGTCCGTCTCCCGCTCCGCCGCCGCGCCGCATTCCGGGCAGGTGGTCTGGCGCCACTTCGGATCCGCCTTGATCGGCGACTGCACCCCCATAAACTCCACGTCCTCCGGCAGCACCACCGGCAGCTCCTCCTCCGGTACGGGAACCGCGCCGCAGTCCGGACACAGAATCATGGGGATCGGGCAGCCCCAGTAACGCTGCCGGGACACGCCCCAGTCCCGCAGGCGGAAGTTCACCTGGCGCTGGCCGATGTTCTGTTCCACCAGCCACTCCAGCGCCCGTTCCTTGGCGGCCGCCACGTCCAGCCCGTTCAGCCATTCGCTGTTGATGGCCGGTCCGTCTCCCAGATACGCCCCACCGTCGAAGTCGTCCGGCGGCTGCACAGTGCGCACGATGGGCAAACCGTGGGCTTTGGCAAATTCCCAGTCCCGCTCGTCCTGGCCCGGCACCGCCATAATGGCGCCCGTGCCGTAGCCCATCAGCACGTAGTCGGCGAGATAAACCGGCACTGCCTGGCCAGTGAAGGGGTTGAGGGCATAGGCACCGGTGGCCACGCCGCGCTTGTCGAGCTGACCCTCCGCCAGGCGGTCGATTTCGCTAGCCGTTTTGGCCGAGGCGACAAAATCTTCCACCGCCGCGCGCTGCTCCTCGGTGGTGATGTCGGCCACCAGCGGGTGTTCCGGCGCCAGCACGCAGTAAGTCATGCCAAAGGAGGTATCCGGTCGCGTGGTGTAGACGCGCAGACTCAGGTCTCCCGCCACCGGCGCGCCGGCCGCGTCACAGATCTTGAGGGAAAACTCCGCGCCTTCGGACCGTCCGATCCAGTTGCGCTGCATGGTTTTCACCGAATCCGGCCAGCCATCCAGCTTGTCCAGTTCGTCCAGCAGCTCCTGGGCGTAGTCGGTTATCTTGAGAAACCATTGGGGGATATCCCGGCGCTCGACAACGGCGCCGGAGCGCCAGCCCCGGCCGTCCACCACCTGCTCGTTAGCCAGCACCGTCTGGTCCACCGGGTCCCAGTTCACGGTGGCGTTTTGCCGATACACCAGGCCTTTTTTGAACAGCCGTACGAACATCAGCTGTTCCCAGCGGTAGTACTCCGGCCGGCAGGTGGTGACCTCCCGGCTCCAGTCATAGGCATAGCCCAGCCGCTTCAGCTGGCCCCGCATGTGGTCGATGTTGGCGTAGGTCCAGCGGGCCGGCGGCACCTGGTTCTTGATGGCCGCATTTTCCGCCGGCAGGCCAAAAGCGTCCCAGCCCATGGGCTGCAGGACATTTTTGCCCAGCATGCGCTGGTGCCGGGCAATCACGTCACCGATCATGTAGTTGCGGACATGGCCCATGTGCAGCGCGCCGGAAGGATAGGGCAGCATGGAAAGGCAGTAATATTTTTCCCGCGCCGGATCTTCGGTAACGCGGTAAACCTCCCGCGCATCCCAGTCGGCCTGGATTTCCGGTTCCAGCGCCTGCGGGTTGTATAGTTCTTCCACGCTTGAGTCCTTAGGTTTTCCTGGGCAATCGGTAACGGAAGGCGCATGCTAACGCATCACCTGCACACGCCCAACCGCTGGCCTGAATTGACCGGGCAGACCGGCCGTCGCGCAAAAACCGCCTTCGGAACTGACGCCGGCGACCGGGCAGCAACGCCGCTGGTCTTTAATTTCGACGCGCGGGCCCGGGGCAGGGAATTTTGTCCCCCGCAAATGGTCAGAATAGTAGGATGCACGAGGAAAAAAGCATGAAAATCAGAGTGTTGTTGATCGCCGGCCTGATCAGCGGCAGCTTCGTTTCCAGCCCCTTGCTGGCGGCGGAGGAAGCCGCCGCGGAGCAGGAAATGGACATGGTGATCAAAGATACGGGCGGGCCCAAGCCAAAGCTGAAGGGTGATGGCGCGTCGGTTATCGGCAGCGGCGACCGGGACGAGGTGATCTACGGCGAGCCGGTGGACAAGGTCTGGGCGCCGGGCATATCCAACTGGAATGCCCTCGACAATCAGCGGATTGTGCTCTACGTGAGTCCGTTCCGACCGTACCTACTGACCCTCGACCGACCCGCGGCAGGACTGCGCTTCAACGATCGCGTGGCGATTCGCTACGACAACAATCACATCTACGCGCGGTTTGATCGCGTGTTTGTCGACGGTTTCCCCTACACCATCAAACGGATTGAGAAGCTGGACAAGCAGGTGGCCAAGATGCTCATTCGCGGGGATAAGGGCGAAGACGACGAGTCGGACCTGGACGACGCCAAGGAACTTGCCGGCGACAAAGGCGGCAAGAGCGACAGCTAACCACAACCCGCCGGCGGCATTCGCGCCGACCGCCTCCATCGAGGTGGCGCGGGCCACAGGCCGCTGAGCGCGACCCACTATCAAAACGGGGCGGACACCTGGGTGTCCGCCCCAACCCCACGCCCCTCACCTTTATAAAGCGTAGAAAACACTCAAAGAGTGTCACCGCTTGTCAAAAGGTCTGCCTCAGGGTGGGGAACCGCATGGCGTTGCGGACTTATCCCCAACGCCGATTCCAACTGCTCCGCTGTCCCGGCGACCGTCAATGCCGGCCTCAAAAAGACAGCGTTCAAGATCAAAAGTAACAAATGCGGCACCGCCCATGAAAGGGCGCTCGCGTAATTCGTGGCCCAGGGATTCAAGCCGAACCCGCGCGTCCGCCCCCAGTTCCGGCTCGTGCATGAGCTGTTCCGGGAACCACTGGTGATGCACCCGCAGCGCCATGATCGCCTGCTGGATGTCGTAGTCGAAGTCGACGACGCCAAGGATGGTCTGCAGCACCGACGTGATGATAGTGGTACCCATGGCCGCACCGCCGCTGAGCACCGGGCGTCCGTCTTGCAGGAGCAGCGTGGGGGTCATGCTGGAAAGCGGCCGCTTGCCCGGTTCCACACGATTGGCGTCAAACCCCACCGCTTCCCATTCGTTTGGAATGCGCGGCGCCACGGCAAAGTCATCCATCTCATTGTTGAGCACAATGCCCGTGCCCGGCACCGTGACGTAGGAGCCAAATACGCCGTTGATGGTCTGGGTGAGCGCCACCGCGTTGCCAAACCGGTCCATCACGGAAATGTGCGTGGTGCCGGCGTCATCGGGAGAGGCTTCGATCGGTTTGATTTCCACCAGCGCGTCATCCCGGATGCGGGCCGCCTGGCGGGCGGCGTACTCGGTTCCGGTCAGTTTTGATACCGGTATGGGGTCGAAGCTAGCGTCACCTAAGATCTTGGCCCGGTCTGCGTAAGCCAGCTTCATCGTCTCCGCCAGCCGGTGCACCAGGGCGCTGGACCCCCAGCCCAGGGCTTTGAGTTCCTGACCCTCAAGCATATTCAGCATCTGAATCAGCAGAAGACCGCCGGAACTGGGGGGCGGCATGGAGACCACCTCGTAGCCCCGGTAGCTGCCCCGCAGCGGCTCGCGCCAGCTCACCGAGTAGCCAGCCAGATCTTCCAGCGTGATCAGGCCGCCGGTGGCTTCCACAATCGCCTTGCCCGTCGCGCCCCGGGTCAGCGCCGGTCCGCCATCCCGCTGAATCAGCCGCAGCGTCTTGCCGAGGTCCCGCTGCACCATGTTGTAGCCAAGTTCCGGCGGTGCACCGTCGACCAGGTAAATTCTTGCCGTTTCCGGATAGTTTTCGAGTGCCGGCCCAACCCGCTGCAACAGCCGGTAGTGCCAGCCGGAGACCACTACGCCCTCTTCCGCCAGCCGGATTGCCGGTGCAACGAGCTGTTCCCAGGGCAGCGACCCGTAGCGCTGGTGCAGCGCCGCCAATCCCTGCGTGAAACCCGGCACCGCCACTGCGTGCGGCCCTTTGCGGATCGCCTGTGGGTTCTCTTTCAGCCAGGCGGCGTCGGCGCCCGCCGGGGCGACCTCCCGGGCATCCAGCGCGGTGACTTCGCCGTTTACCGCGCTGACGGCAAACAGGCCGCCGCCGATGCCCGAGCTGTAGGGGTGGGCCACGGCGGCGGCAAACGACGTGGCAATCGCCGCATCCACCGCGTTGCCGCCGGCGGCCAGAATCTCGGCGCCGGCAGCGGCGGCCGGCCGTACCGTCGTAGCCACCATGCCGTCCCGGGACCACTGGGGATCAAAACTGGCCGCGTTTGCGTCGGCGCAAACCGCCAGCAGCAGGGAAAGGCCGGTGAAAGTCGCGGACAGTTGCTTCATGCCTCAGCCTTCTCGCGCATCAGGTGTTCATACTTGAGCTGCAGCTGCTCCGGGGTCTCCGGGTGATTGGGGTCGAGGGGAATACACTCCACGGGGCAGACTTCCTGACACTGCGGCACGTCAAAGTGACCAACACACTCGGTGCATTTTTTTGGGTCAATCTCGTAGATCTCCACGCCCATGTAAATGGCCTCGTTCGGGCACTCGGGCTCGCAGACGTCGCAGTTGATGCACTGATCGGTGATGTAAAGCGCCATTCAGGTTCCAAATTTGTCCCGCAGCTGGGCGTGCACCAGCGGGTGCACAAACTCCTGTACATCGCCGCCGAGGCGGGCAATTTCTTTGACCAGCGAAGCGCTGATAAAGCTGTACTGCTCGGAGGGTGTCAGAAACAGCGTCTCCATATCGTCATTGAGGTGTCGATTCATGCTGGCGAGCTGAAACTCGTACTCAAAATCGGACACCGCGCGAAGCCCGCGCAGCAGAATGCCGGCGCCGCGCTGGCGCACAAACTCCGCCAGCAGCGAGGCGAAGCCAACCACCTCAACCCGTTCGATACCGACGTCGCCGATGGCCCGCCGGGCCAGATCCACGCGCTCCTCCAGCGAAAAGGTGGGCCCTTTGCCGGCGCTGGCGGCCACCGCCACCACCACGTGCTCAAAAATGCGGCTGGCCCGCAGGATCAGGTCCATGTGGCCGTTGGTGATCGGGTCGAAGGTGCCCGGGTAGATAGCGATTTTGGGGTTGTCCATAACGCAGTTCAAGGCGCAAAGCGCGTTAGTTTACTGTCTCTTCCATTGTGCTGGCGACCCGCCGCAGCACTCGCAGCCGCGCTTCGCCCACCGCCTTTTCCCGCCACAGCTCAAAGCCCGGCGGCCAGCCCCACTGCTGCTGGTCCGGCGACTCCACGTAAAGCAGCGCGCCATCGCGCAGCAAACCGCGCAGCGACTCGCAAAGCTCGGGCCACTTCGCCTGCTGATACGGCGGATCGGCGAAGATCAGATCAAACGGTCCCGGGTCCCCAGATCGCCAGCTATCCACCCGCGCAGCGACCACCTCGGCCTGATCTGCGCAGTCCAGCTGCTCAATGCTTCGGGATAGAGCCTGTACGGCCGCCGCCTGAGACTCCACAAACACGCAGGACCCGGCGCCCCGAGACAGCGCCTCCAGACCCAGCGCTCCCGTGCCAGCGTAAAGATCAGCGCAGCGGGCGCCGGAAAGGCTCGGTTCCAGCCAGCTGAACAGCGTCTCCCGGGCCCGGTCGCTGGTGGGACGCAGGCCCTTGAGATCCGCTACCGGCAGCATCCGCCGGCGCCAGCGGCCGGCGATGATCCGCACGCCGCCGCCGCGGGCGGCGCCGCGATTTCCTGCTCTGCGAGCCATAGGTAGTATTGTACGGCCGTAGACCCCACCTTCGGGGAACCCCTGGCTGAAAAAAGAGCACATGTTCGGATTTGGCAAGAAAAAAGCTGACGAAGCGGCTGCGGAGAAAGCTTCGCTCGCAGCGACGCAAAGCACAACGGAAGGAAGCGGCGAAGCTACGCCGCCGGAACCTCTGAAATCCCGCTTGGCCAAAAGCCGCGGCGGCTTCGGTACGCGTCTGCGCCAGCTCTTCTCCTTCCGCAAAGCCATCGACGACGAGCTGTTTGAGGAGCTGGAGACGCTGCTGCTGACGGCGGACGTGGGCGCCGAAGCTACCACAGCCATCATCAACGAGCTCACCGCCCGGGCCAAACGCCAGGAGCTGAGCGACGCCGAGCGCCTCACCGCCACACTGCGGGAACTGCTCACCGAGCGGCTGACGCCGGTGGCCCGGCCACTGGAGATTGATGGAACCCGCCGTCCCCACGTGATCATGGTGGTGGGCGTCAACGGCGCCGGTAAAACCACCACTATCGGCAAGCTCGGCCAGCGGCTTCGGGCCGCCGGGCACAGCGTAACCCTCGCCGCCGGCGACACGTTTCGCGCCGCGGCGGTGGAACAGCTCAAAACCTGGGGCGAACGTATCGATGCGCCAGTGGTGGCGCAACCCACCGGCTCGGACGCAGCTTCCGTAGTCTTCGATGCCCTGCACTCGGCCCGGTCGCGGGAAACCCAGGTGCTTATTGCGGACACCGCCGGGCGGCTCCACACCCAGTCGAACCTGATGGAAGAACTCAAAAAAATCCGGCGGGTCATGGGCAAACTGGACCCGGAGGCGCCACATGAGGTGCTGCTGGTGCTGGACGGCACGGCGGGGCAAAACGCCATCAGCCAGGCGCTTGAGTTCACTCAGGCTGTGGGCGTGACCGGTCTGGTGGTAACCAAGCTCGACGGTACCGCCAAAGGGGGCGTGGTGTTTGGTCTTGCCGAGCGGCTTGGCCTGCCGATCCGCTTCATCGGGGTCGGCGAAAAGGCGGAGGACCTGCGGGTGTTTGAGCCGGAGGCGTTTGTCGACGCCCTGCTTTGAGTCAGCGGTTGGACATCCGCGGTGTTTGCGCAGCGCCTGCTTGACTGGCACCGGGAGCACGGCCGCCACGACCTGCCCTGGCAGCACCCGCGGTCGCCCTACCGCGTCTGGGTCTCGGAGATCATGCTCCAGCAGACCCAGGTGGCCACGGTAATCCCCTATTTCCTGAAGTTTATGGCCAGGCTGCCGGACCTCCCCACCCTTGCCGGAGCGTCGGATGATGAGGTGATGGCGCTGTGGGCCGGACTGGGCTACTACAGCCGGGCGCGCAACCTGCACCGGTCGGCGCAGATCTGCGTCGCGCAGCACAACGGCGACCTGCCCGGCAGATTTGATGACCTGGTGGCCCTGCCCGGCATCGGCCGCTCCACGGCCGGGGCCATTCTCGCGCAGGCTTTCGACGAGCCCTACCCCATCTTGGACGGCAACGCGAAACGGGTGCTCGCGCGCTTCCACGCGGTGGCGGGGTGGCCCGGCAAATCCACAGTGCTGCGGGCGCTTTGGGATCTGGCGGAGCAAACCACGCCCTCCCATTCGGCCGCGGACTACGCGCAGGCCATCATGGATCTCGGCGCCACGGTGTGCACCCGTCAGCCGGCCTGCCTGATTTGTCCGCTTAAGGAAGATTGCCAGGGGGCGGCCGCCGGCGATCCCACCCGCTATCCGGGCCGGCGTCCCCGAAAAGCCATTCCCCTGCGCAAGGCGTTTCTTTGCCTGGTGGAGAACGAGGCAGGCGAGGTGCTCCTGGAAAAGCGACCGCCGCGAGGTATCTGGGGTGGCCTTTGGAGTCTGCCGGTGGAGGAGTCAGCGGTTGCCGGCAAGGTTCGCTTCGCCGCACCGTTTGTCCACACCTTCACGCACTTCAAGCTCGAACTCACGCCGCTGCGGGCGGGCCTGGGCCAGTTAGCTGTGGAGGATCGGCAAACCCAGTGGGTAGATCCGGAGGAGGCCCTGGGTCAGATGGGACTGCCTAAGCCCGTGCGGGCGTTTCTGACCGAGCTGCAGCACGGCGACATCCGGTGGCGGCCGTCGCCGCCACCGGATTGCGACTAATCCGTCGGACTAATTCTCAAAGCCGTCAGCGAAGATCTGGGCGGTGGACTGGCCCGTGAAAATGTTGATCGCGTTGTCCACGCTGGCCGCAACCGCCACCACGCCGCCGGACCGGCGCACCGCCACCGCGGTGGGGCCGGCGAGGAACGGCATGCCCGGGGTGTCGTCGATGTAGATTTCGGCAAACGTCAGTTCACCGTTTGCTCGGCGGTTGAACATGACAAAGCTCGAATCCTCAAATCCGACGGCATAGAGTGCAGAACCGTCCGGTGCCAGCGTCAGGGCGTCCGGTCCGTCGAGGCCGGCAAATCGATCCAGCGACCGGTCCAGCGCCGACACAAACGACGCGCTGCTGCCCGACAGGGCGAACTGCGCCAGCGTGTCATCGCTGCGGCCGGCGACGTAAACGTCCGCGCTGTTCGGTGCTACAGCAACCGCCGAAGCAGCGCCGAGGCCATCGATGCCGGAGACGTTGTCGCGGAACGTGTCGACAAACGACAGCTTGCCGTCCGCGGCCCGATTGAACACGGAAAAGGCGCTGGAGAAATCGGAGCCAACCACCACGCGGCTGCCGTCCGGGGTAACCCGCAGGCTCACGGGCCGGTCGACAAAGTTCACCGCCGGGCCCGCGTCGTCCGGATCATTCTCCCCGGTGGTTTCCGTTTCCAACCAGGTCAGCATGCCGGTATCGGTATCCACGTCGAACACCGCAACCGAGTCATCGCTGGAACCGGCCACATAGAGCTGGCTTCCATCTTCAGACACCACCAGGTCCCAGGCGCCGCCCAATCCCGTGATCGGGGTGCCGCCGGACTCGTCTCCGTTCGCAACGGTACCCATGAGCATCAGCTCACCGGTGACGGCGTTGCGGCGGAAAATGGTAACCCCATTGTTGCCACTGGCGGCGGCATAGAGGTTGAGGCTGTCCGGCGTCATCGCCAGGGATTGGAGGCCGGAGAAGAAGCCCGTCTCAAAGCCGGCGGTGGCCGCGTCGACCTTGCCGATGAAGGTCAGTCGACCCAGATCGCTGACCTCAAAGATCACTACGCTCTGGCTGCCCACGGTGGAGACGTAAAGAAAACGCCCATCGGAACTGAACACCACGTCGGTGGGGCCCGCGAGACCCTCCACTCCGTTGACCCCGTTGCGGGCGGTATCCGCCAGCTGATTTTCCGGGACGGTGTCGGCGTCGAGAATAATGGCCATGCCATCTCCATCCGCCAGGCTCGCGTTGACCGGATTGCTCAGCATCAGCACAAACGCTTCCGGCGTTTCCGTCAATGCGTCGGCGGAAACCGAAACCTGCACGACCGCCGACATGTCCCCGGCCGCGATGGTGGCCGTGCCGTTAGCCGCGGTGAAGTCCTGCGAAACCGTGGCCGTGTCACTCACCGCCTGGTAGGTCACCTGCACGTCCTGGGTATAGGCGCGGCTCAGCAGGATCTCAAACTGGGCCGGTGTGGAGCCGCTCACCGGCTCCCAGACCACCGTGTCAGAAACCCGAATCTGAGGCTGACCATCGTCGTTCTGGATCGTGCCAGTGGCCATGGGGAACTGCAAAATGGCGTTGAGCGGATTCGAGAGAGTCACAGAAAAAGTTTCGTTGTCCTCCACCAGCGTGTCACCGCATACGGTGACGGCAAACGTGGTTGCTGTGGTTCCCGCCGGGAAGTCAGCGATGCTGCTGTCATTCAGATAGTCCACGTCGGAGCTGCAGGCGGCGCCGCCGACGGCGGTGCCGTTACCGGTCGTCCAGTTGAAGGAAACCGGGTTCTCCGAGGGGATCGTCAGATTGGCTTGAAACACCAGCATCGACGTGCCGGCGTCCCCTTCCGGCCCCTGCGCCGCTGCCACCACAATCGCCGGTGTGGAACCGGTGAGAAACGCGGGGTCGATATCCACCCGCTGGGTCTCGCCGTAGTCGCCGACGTTGACGTTGGCAACAATCGAGTCGTTGATGTAGATGCTCGCTCCCTCACCGGGGCGGGCCCGGCCGGGAAGCCTCGGATCCAGCGAGTCCATCGGTACCCGCAGCGCGTAGAGACCACCCAGCTGCTCGTCGGTGCCCATGGTGTAGCTGGCGATCACGTTCGGCTGCCCGTCCAGGCGCAGCGTGACCAGGCTCCCCGCAGCCAGCGGGTCACCAAACCAGGTCGCGTTACCGTAGAACACGTGGTCCGGTTCCGAGAGGCGAGCAAGCGTGCCTCCCGAGACCAGCAGCAGAATCAGCGCCGTCAGAGCAATTGAGCGACGCAGCGGCTTATCAGCAATATTGGCCCACTTCATGATCAATTCCCCGAGTACGCGTAGGTTTTGAAGTTAAGCAGAATGTCGGAAACTCCTGCGCCATCCCGCGTGCCATTACCCCCCGGTATGAGCTCGCCGCCGATAAAGGTGTCGAGTCCGTCATCCGGATTAAACAGCAGCGTTTCGCCGGGGATAATCAGCAGCCAGCGGTCATTCCAGACCGACCGGCCCACCAGACGGCTGTCGGAAAACAGCTCCGACTCGTCCAGCGGCTGAACAAATGGGTAAGCCCGGAAGCGGGAGAAGCGGCGCACGTCGGCGGTGGTGCCGATCACCGAATCCACCTGCGGAATCCACTGCGGATCATTCAGATCCTGGGCTCCGAGGGGGAACGGCACCGGAATCACCTGATCCACGATCTGCCATTGGCGGACCTGGAAGTCGAACGGGTCCGGACTGCGCAGGTTGTCCGTGCCCACCGGGAACAGATAGACCCGGGGGGTGTTGGCCAGCGCCAGGCTGTCGTAGTTGTCGAACCACACGCCCACCGATCGCACCTTGGTGGCGAACTGACTCGGATCGTAGGTGCTGTCGCCCGGACCCAGGTCCCACTTGAAGAAGTTGAGGCCGAAGGTCACGCTCGTTTCGAACGGTATCACCAGCGCGGGCTGCGGGCCGGCCGACTCCGGCGCAAAGGGCCGGGCGTAGCGCCGGAATTCCGGCAGCGCCCAGAGATTCGGCACCCGGAAATCCTCCAGCAGCTGCTGCCAGTCAGCGTCGCCTGCCGGACCGTCTTCTATCCGGAACAGCTCCCGCCGCAGCGAAAAGCGGTTGGCTTCGATCTGCGGGTTGTTAAAGCCCATCTGGCCTTTGAGCACATCGAAGTTCAGCTTCATCCGCGCCATCGGATCCGCGAGACCGCTGGACCCCGGCACCACCTCACCGCCAATGATCTGGCCGATGGAGCGTTCGCGCACGATATCCGTCAGGAACACCCGACCGGAGTCGCTGCTGGTGCCGAGCTGGTTGGTTTCATAGTCGTAGGCGGACGCGGCCAGGTAGACGTAGCGGGAAGCCATATCGAAGGCGGCCCGGTACTTCTGCAGCGCATCGTTCCGCGCAATCCGGAACGCGAGATCCTCGTAGCGATGCTGCTGCACCGCCTCGGCCCCGCGTTTGCGGAACGCGACCAGTTCCTCCAGCACCCGCTGCCCTTCGGACAGGGCCGCAAAGTAGCCCTCCCAGGCCTGGCGCATGGTTTCGGTCTTGGCAAACACCTCCGCCCGGCGCAGCGGCTCCTCGCGGATCATCTTGTCGAGATCACCCTTGATATTGAACAGGTCAAGCCGCGACTCGAGGATCTGCACCTTCTTGTCGGCCAGGCTGGAGATGCCGTCGACCTGCTTCTCCGCCGCCTGCGCTTCCCACTTGAGCAGCTTGCTCGCCACTTTCATGACTTTCTGCGCCGTGGTGGCCGCCAGTTTGATGGAGCAGCGGGCTGGCGCCAGCGTGTCGCCACCGTTGGAGAATCCGAAAACCAGCGAGGTCGGAATACAGCCGGCTCCCTGCTCGCCAATCTCTACCGTGGTCTCGGCCGCGTCCGCCAGCGCCTCGCTGGCTCGCTTCATGCCGAAGATCTTGAGCTTGATGGCGCCAGATACGCGCCCTCCGGCATCGAGCACCTTGATCTGACCCTGCTTCACGTTGCGCGTGGCCTGCAGGGTATCGAGCTGGTCGATGATGTCCTGCCGCAGGTTGGTGTACTCGCGGTAGGCGCGCTTGAGCGCCACCTGAGTCTGCAGTACCTGGGCGAGGCTTTCCTGCACCTTGCCCTGGCTGCGGCGGCGGCCGGTCCAGCTCGGGTCTTTGATCAGCAGCGTGCCGAAGTCCGGGTTCTGGGCCTGAATGTACTGCACCTCGTAGCTCTGATCCGGGGCGATGTCGCCGAGCTTGCAGCCCTGCCCCGCCACCTTGGCGATGATGCTGGCAATCCCCGTCGTGCCGATGGTGATGCCGTCGAGGCACTCCGTCGGGTCCGACCCCTCAACCGTTGAGAACTTGGAGTCCTCGCCGAGGCCGAAGAACCCGAGGCCCGCTTGCATCGGCTTGTAGTTGCCGTTGAATACCCGGATGTCGCTCGGGAACAGCGGCGGCAGGTCACCGTCCTCGGATGACTGCTGCACACCGTCGATGTCGAAGGCCGTACCCGCCAGCTCCGCCGGATCCACCAGCATGTAGTGATACAGATCAGGCCCGTTGTAACCCGCGGGATAGGTACCGCCGGGACCAATGTCATCCTCGTAGGGATAGCCGAAGATTTCGATCAGTCGGTTGCGGTAATCCATCTCCGAGACGCGGGAGTCGCGACGCAGATCTTCCGTCGTGTTCTGCGTGTAGCGCAGCATGCGATTGATGGCGTTGGCGTGATCCCAGACGCTGACCACGTTTTCCATCGCCACCGTGGCGCGTTCGAAGATCTGTTCAAAATGCGTCTTGCCTGCGTCGAGCTGGGTCGGATCGATGTCGAAGGGCACCACACCCTTGGCCAGCCCCAGCGGATTGAGGCCGCGATCAGCTTCGTCCATCTGCTGCTGGATCTGCACCGCCCGGGCGGAGATCTCGTCGATCTCCGGCAGGTTGGTGCGATCGATGCGCTGGATGCCCTGATTGTCCGGATCCGGGTCGACAGCCTGCACAATGGCGTTGGCCGTCACCCAG
>JBCCVP010000145.1:0-14172 GCA_039195135.1 Pseudomonadota bacterium
CGATACCCGGGTCGGTGGCCGGCCGGCCTCAGCGTGCGTGTTGGACTTTGCGTTGGCAAATTGCGGGCGAAACCCGGCCCTGACTAAAGGTAGCTCAGCCAGGGCTTGCTGTGTTTTTCCCGGTGTTTGTAGGCGGCGAAGGCTTTTGCCGGTCGATACAGGCCAATGGCCAGCGCGATAGCCCCGACCCAGATCCAACCGACGTTAGCCAACCCAAACCGCTCCCCGTGTGTGGGTCCAACCATCAGATACAGAATCCAGTAGGCGGCCAGCAGCACATAAAGGTGCACAAAGTAGGCAAACATGGGCACCGAGCCGTAGACCTGCATCGCATCCAGCAGCCAGTTGCGACGACGCAGCGTCTCGACCCAGGTCAGCAGCAGCAGGCCTACGCCGAGGGTCATCAGCAGGTAATCTAGCGAAGGCGGGTACTTGGTGAAGTTAAGAAACGCCATCACGGTGCCCGCCGCGCTGTCCCGCGGCGACCAGGGGAGCGCCTCCCCGTAAATGTTAAAGCCGCGCAGCACCAGCAGCAGCGCCAGGCAACTCAGGCCGAGGATGAGTAGCGCCCTGCCCCGGTCACGCCGGCTTACGGTGGGGGCAAAAAGTGGTCCCGCAAAATACCCAAGGGCAATCACGCCAAACCAGGGCAGCACGGGATAGGAAGCACGGATCGTCAAACCACCGATTTCAAAGAGATTGTTCTGATCGTGCAGAATTGACCAGGGGATATAGCCCAGCTCACCGGGCGAAAACTCGACGGGCGTGAGCGCGTTGTGGCCAACAACGATTAGCAGCCCCAGCGCGCCGATGGCCCACCGATTCATGCGGCAGACGACCGCAAGACCCAGCATGCTGACTCCGATGGCCCAAAGCACCTGCAGGTAGATGGTGTCGGGAATGGTATCGGCCCAGACCAGATAATAGAAAACCACCTCAAAGGCAATCAGCACCAGTCCCCGTTTGAACAGAAACCCCGTGGGGGAGCGATAAGGACCGTTGGGCGGATGGGCATAGAGCCAGGCCGAGAGGCCCGCCAGAAAGATAAACACGGGCGCGCAGAGGTGTGTCAAAGAGCGGGTGATGAACAGGTCCGGTTCAACGCTTTCGAAAATGGGATCGCCGGTACGTACGTGCATGTAAAACCGCTCGCGCACGTGATCCAGCATCATCAGCAGAATCACCAGCCCGCGCATGATGTCGATCGAAGCAATGCGGGGGTTCAGCTGCTGGGGCATAGGACAGGATCTTCTGCAACGGCACCCGCCGTAGCGGGTGCCGGCTGTTATGGGTTATCGGTCGAACTCGAATTTTACCGCCCGACCGGAGCTTAGAACGAGTAGGTGGCCGTCAGGCGCCAGCGGCGCGGCGCGCCGGGTTCCACCCAGACGTCCGCGAAGGAGTTGGTGTAGAACACCTCATCGAAGGCGTTGTCCAGGTCCACGCGAATCGCGAGGTTATCCACCGGCTCGATCTGTCCAAAAAAGCGCACCGTGGTGTAGCTCGGCAGGAAGAAATCGAAGCCCGTCCAGCCGAGCCGATCGTCGGTGTACAGCACACCGCCGCCCACCTGCGCCGGCATGCGGCCGAGTTCAAAGTTTTGGCTGAGCTGGAGGTTTACCTGGTGCTCCGGCGCGTTGATAAGCGGGTCCCCCGCTTCAATCAGCGCGCCGAAGTCTGCGTCCGGATTGCTGTTGGTAAATTCCGCATCGGTGTAGGCATAGGAGAACCACAGGTTGAAACCGCCTTCGGTGGCGAGGTTGGCGTCAATCTCAATGCCGCGGCTGCGAGCCTCACCGGCGGAGCGGGAGAAGAAGCCGGCAGCCACTGCCTCGGGCCGGTCATCGTTGACCAGAATATTGCTCTGATCCACCTGAAACGCAGACACCGTCACGGTGCCCGACAGCGGGTCAAAAAAGGTGCCAAGGTCTGCCTTAAACCCAATTTCCGCCGACTCGGTGAGATTCGGATCAAACTGGTTACCCTGAAAATCTGAGCCGGTCTGCTGGCGGAACCCCTCGCCGTAGGAGGCATAGAGGCTGACGCCCTCGTTCACCGCGTAGACCACGCCAAACTGCGGCGAGACGCGGCTGTCCGACTGAGTCGTCGTGGTTGCCGGGCTGGCGCGAAGGTTGGTCAGGTCCTGCTCGAAGTCGTCCCAGCGCAGGCCAAGCCGCACCTGCAGTCGGTCGGTGAGATCGATCTGGTCCTGGATGTAGACGCCAAACCCGTCAAGATCCTCCTGCCGGTTGGTGTTGGGTCCCGGTACCGGCTGGGGAAACTGGCCATACACGGGGTTAAACACATCGAGGAACAGATAGGCAGCAGGGTCCAGCGTGTTGATATCGGTGTCCGGACCAAAAAACCCCGGGCGAAAACGCAGGATGAGCAGGCTGTTCTCGAAGCGGTCGTAGTCAGCCCCCATCAGCAGCCGGTGGCTGACCGATCCCGTATCAAAAGCGCCGGCGAGTTCCGCCCGCAGCACCGTGTAATCCGACTCAAAATCGCGATAGCGGAAAAAGCGAGACAGGGTGCGGCCGTCGAGGAAATACGTTTGCCGCCCGCCGAAGTTGGTTTCTGAAGCGTTCCCCTCAAACGAGGTATCACGGTAGCCGAGCCCCCCCAGCAGGCTCCAGTTGTTGGTAAAGTTGTGCTGCAGCTCCAGCTGGTGCCCGAGCACTTCCGTGTCGATGGGCCCGTCACCGGGTTCACCGACAAAAGTCTCCCGCGGGGTGAACCCAAACTCGTCGGAAAAGGCTACGCCGCGGTCAAACGGAATGTCCTGCTGCGTGTACTCCAGCTCGTAGGTCAGCCGCGTCGCGTCTGAGATCTGCCAAGTGACCGAGGGATAAAAACCCAGACGTTCCGTTTCCACCGTTTCGCGAAAACTCTCCGCGTCTTCATAAAACCCAACCAGGCGGACGCCGACGTTTTCCTCAGCCCCCAGCATGGTTTGCACGTCGCCCTCCAGGCGCAGCTGGTCCCAGCGGCCAAGGGTCAGGCGCAGATCTCCGCCGGTGCGAAACTGGGGCCGCTTGGTGACCAGGTTGATGGTGCCGCCGGGTTCGCCCCGGCCGAACAGGGCTGATCGCGGGCCCTTCAGCACCTCCACCGACTCGATGCCCACCAGGTCCCGGGGCCCGGCAAAGCCCCGGCCGGCGTTGAAGCCGTTAACCAGAAACCCGCTCGGCAGGTTGATGTCACCGGAGAATCCCCGGATGGAAAAGCTGTTCCACAGGCCGCCAAAATTGTTCTGCCGTGCTACCGAGGCTGACAGGTCCAGCGCGTCGTTGAGGTTCAACGCCCCGACATCGCGCAGCAGCTCGAGGTCAATTGACTGCACCGCGGTGGGGTTCTCCAGATCGCTGAAGTTTCCCTGGTAGGCGCGGCGTTTTCCCACCACAAATACCGTTTCGATTTCCTCAAGCTCTTCATCGTCCTGCGCTAGGGCGATCGCCGGAGGCATCGACAGGATGACTACGGAGGCGGCAAGCAGCAGCCCGCTTTTCCATGACCGCCGCGCAGTGAAACATCGAAAATTGCTAGACACGTTGTTGCTCCCAATTAGTAACAGGTTTTGTTAGCGAAAGCTGGACGGAGCTCAGGCCTTAGCGATGGAATTGTGTGGAGTAATGAGCGTTGCGAGTGCAGCTTAATGATATAACATCACATTCATATCACAACTGTTTTCTTGTCGGTTTTCAGGTGCTTAGGCTCCCGCGGTGGCTACGGCACCTTCGCTATCATGATGAGAGTTTCCCCCCGACGCACCGGCGGCGCCTCCAGGCGCAGCAACAGCAGCCCATCGGCGGGGGCGATCGCTTCAAATACCGGCCGGCCGTACCAGTCCGTCACCACCCCGAGCTTCTGTCCTTCCTCGACGCGTGTTCCCGCATCAACAAGCGGATTCCAGGAACCGTCCACCGGGGACCGGATCGAGGTCCGATCGCGAATGAAGACTGGCGTCGGGGGCGCCTTAAAGACCATTTCGATCATGCCCAGGTGCGCCAACACCCGTTTGACACCCGTGCGGATCTGCTCGATCGCCAGCGGGTCGATAATGCCCATGCCGCCCGCCTCCACGTCGATGGAGGCAATACCCTGAGCCACGGCGGCGGACCCGGCCCAGATCGCTGATTCCCGCCCCTTCAGCTCCCACTGAAACTCCACGATGTGCGGGAGACCAAAGGCCAGCGCCAGGGCGCGGGAAGCCGCCACCACCTCCGCGCTGCCGACCTTGGCGTAGTAGCCGGTCCAGGACGGGCGAAGCTGTTCGTTGCCGTCGCCCGAATGCATGTCCAGCACCGCGTCAGCCAGCGGAAAGAGTTCCTCCGCCAGCACATGCGCAATCCGGTTCGACAGGGTCCCGGTGGCGTCTCCCGGGAACAGGCGGTTCAGATTTTTGCCATCGGCGGGGCTGACATAAATGGTGCGTCCAAGATAAGCGGGAAGATTGGCTGCGTGCACCAGAATCAGCGATCCGGCCAGTTCCTCCGGACTCAGCTCCTGAGCCAGTCGCTGAGTTGCGATGATCGGCGAATACTCAGAGCCGTGAATGCCGGCAAGCGCAAGCAGCGTTGGTCCAACCTCGGGACCGGTGATCACGGTCAGGGGAATGGTGGTCTTCAGGTCGCCGGTGCTTACCTCGAACTCAAGATGCGCTTTGCCCGGCGTCGCGAGGGCCGCTTTGACGTCGTCGATGCCGCCAGCCCAAAGTCCGGGCGAGGCAAACAGCACGATCAGCCACCAGAGACGGACTCTCACGCACTCCCCTCCCGGGCGCAGGGCTCAAATTCCGGCACCAGCGCTTTCGCTTCTTCAGAAAATGGCGTGGCTTCGAACAGCAGGGGGTAGTAGTAGGCCCGCAGCTGGGCGTGGTAAGACCGCACGCACGCTTCGTAGGCCTGAAAGCTGGGCACATCGGTGGCTGCGGCGCCGGTCATCCACCGCTCCACCAGCAGCGGCGGTGACACCCAGGCAAGGCGCGCCATCATCAGATCCCGCTGCGCGACCCCCTCGCGGATAGCCCGGGAAAGCTCCTCCACCACCTGATCGCCCACCTGCTGAAACGCGTAATACCACTTCCATTCGAACGGCCGCTCAATAGACCGGTACGGTGCCCACTCCGGATGCCGTTCGATAAACGGATCCATCGTGTCCTGCTTGGGTAGATCCCAGGCATCGTTGACCGCTTCGCGCTGCGCCAGCAGCAGTTCGCCGCCGGAGGGAACTTCCACCTTTGCCCGGGCCAGGAGTTTGCCGCTGGCGGGCACCACCACCGTCAGCACCAGCCAGAGGCCCAGCAGGCCGGCAGCGCAGGCCGGACCTGTGGTAATGCGCGAGACAACCAGGCGGCACAGCAGCAGCCAAAACGCCACGCTGAAGGCAGCGGCTCCAAGCACCACGGCAATCCCGGAACCGGGCGCACCCGCCAGCAGCGCCGCCGCCGCAAACGGGATGACCAGCGCGAGCCAGAGAAGAGCCGCCCGCAATGCCGCGCGAACGGTGTACAGCTTCCGGCCTTCCGGCGCCGTGACCCGCAGCAGCTCATGGCGATTCGAACGGCGTTCGCCCGCTTCACTATCGTGCAGCAGAAAAATCAGCAGCAGCGGCGCGAGTACGGCGACGACAAAAGCAAAGTCGAGCTTCCCGCTGAGGCTAAGTTCCGGATTGCCCGTATCCGCCTCATACAGCTGTCCCTCAAGCGCCAGCATCCGCACCCGATGTTTCCACGCCAGCGTGTCGCGCGTCCCAAGGGCAGCAAAGGCAAGCGCTGACGGCGGCGCATAGGTGAAGTGAAATCCGTAATAGGCCGTGCCACCGGGATCAACCTGCGCGGCCACCGCGAGCGCCCGCTCTGCCGCTGTCTCGGTCTTGAGTTTTTCGATCAGCTGCTGCTGATCGCCGACTGTTTTGAGGCCGGAAACCACTGCGACCGCAGCGCTGAACAGGGCGACGAGCAGGGTGACCTGGACCGTCCGCTCCCGGAGCGCAAACCACAGCTCTCGGGTGATGAGTCCCATTCAGGCCCACCCTTTCGCGGTGCGGCGGCTCAGGCCAAGCCCCGCGGCCAGTGCCGCAAACACCGCCAGCAGCAACAGATAGGGAAACGCCCGCTGCCACCGCTCGCTCGCCGGGTTCACCTGCAGATGAAATTCCTTAAGCGCGGTTGCCCAGTTGGTCGGGCTGACGCGGGTGCGTTTTTCCGACGCCGCGTCGCGGCTGCGCTGCATATCGTCGCTGTAGGTCAGCTCGCTGGCGTGCGCCCGGTTGAGTCCCTGGACAAACTCGTAGCGGATCGCCTCCGCCTCCCGCAGAAACTGATGCCGGTGCGCCAGATCCGTGCCTGCCATGGTGGTGGAGAAGGCCCGCAGCGCCAGCATCGGAGACAGGACGCTCGCCCACCGCAGCAGCTGCGCCTGGGCCAGCTCCTGACCGGCATAGCGTTCGGCAAAATCATCCATCACCTTCGTCAAATCCGCCTCGGAGGCTTCCGCAACGACGCCGCGAAAATTGACCGGCAGGTCCTCAACCCGATCGACGCCGTATTCCGCCAGGAGATTGGCGCGCAGTCGGGCAAACGCGGGATCTCCTGCATTGTGGCCATCCCCCAGGTTGCGGACCGCGTCCGCCACCGCCAGATCTGTTTCCACCTTGCTAGGAATGGGCAGCAGCGCCTGCGCGGCGGTCGACGCCCCCCGCGGCACCACGATACAAACCGCTAGCCAGAGGGCGAGAAGCACCACCAGCGACGACGATGAGGCGCGGCTGCGGGCTGACACGCTGACCGTGATGCTCGCCCAGACAAGCAGGTAAACCGCGTAGCCGGCCACGAGCACGAGCCCGGCCAGCCGGTCCTCGCCGATGAGCAGCACCAGGAGCAGCAGCGGCAGCAGCAGAACCAGGGCGAGGCCGACAAGCGCCAGCGTTTTGCCAAGCCAGATCTGGCCGGGCCCGACCGGCGCGGCCAGCAGCATCTGGTCGGTGCGCAGCTCCCGTTCCCGGGAGAAGGCGGAAAACCCCACCACCACAAGCAGCAGCGGCACCAGCACCTGGTAGACGGTAGCCGGGGAGAGGTTGGCGAAGCGAATGCCCTGGGGACCGCTGTAGGCTGGCGAAAAGGTCGCTGAATTCTGCCGATGGCCTTCCAGAAAAACCGCCGCCCCGGTGAACTGATCCACCCCGGGATCCGCCAGCGCCAGCGGTGGGGGAGTTCGAAAGGCATAGTGGCCGTAATGCACCATGCGGTGCGGATGACGGGCGGGTTGATCGAGGAAAATGGACTGCGCTGCATCCTGCAGCTGATCCCGCGCCTGGCGCTCGGCGGTAACCGTCTGATAGGTGACCACGGATGATGCGACGAGCAGCACCAGAGTCACCAAAGTGGCCGCGGCGCCAAGCCGCGAGCGCCGCCAATAGCGCCATTCATCCAGCGCGATATGAAAAACAGGGTTCATCCGGCGTGCGAACTCGCAAACGCCTGGTGCAGTTCGTCAGCCGAGATCATGCCGTCGGCCGGCGCTTCAAAAAGGCCCACAAATTCGCCGCGCCGCAGGAGCCCAACCCGTCTAGCCACCTGGCAGGCGCCGTAGACATCGTGCGTCACCATCATCACCGTGGTGCCTTCGCCGGCGAGGCGGGTGATCAGCGCGTTAAATTCGTCAATCGCCACCGGATCCAGCCCCGACGTGGGTTCATCCAGCAGCAGCAGGGGCACACCCCGCAGCAGCGCCAGCGCGATGGCGACCTTCTGCCGCATGCCTTTGGAGTAGCTCTCAAGCCGCCGATCCCGCGCATCCACCGCCAGGCTCACCTGGTCGAAAGCCTCCGCGACGTCCTGCTGCGGCCGCGGTGATCGGGACAGGGACAGAAAATAGCGGACGTTTTCCCAGGCGTTGAGATGCGGGTAAAGGCTTGCGGTTTCCGGCAGATACGCGGCTTTTCGGCGCAGCGCATCGACGTTGCCGTGGACCGGTTCCCCGAACGCAAGCGCCTCACCACTTTCCGGCGGAATCAGGCCCAGGAAAGTCAGCAGCGTGGTGGATTTGCCGGCGCCATTGCCGCCAAGCAGGGCAAACACCTCACCCCGCTGCGCGGTAAAACTGACGTTTTGCAGCACCCGGTGGCCGCCCCGCTGGACGGTCAGGGACCGGGCTTCGAGGATAGGTTGCTCCACAGTGAAGAATGGTTCCTAGTTAATAATGCGACGATCGCCAGGACCGCCTGCTTCAGTCCGATTCGTTGGTCGCGCAGTCCTGGCAAAGCCCGGCAACTTCGACGATGGCCCGGGCCGGTTGAAAACCTTTCTGGCCCGCAATCTGCCCCAGAATTTTGCCGATCTGCGATGAGTCGATTTCGTCGATCTGTCCGCACTCGGAGCACAGCAGGTACTGGCTCTCGTGGGAATGTTGCGGGTGGTCGCAGGCGAAGTAGGACTGCGTGGACTCGAGGCGGTGGACCAGACCAACGCGGATCAGAAAGTCCAGATGACGGTAAACGGTCAGCGGGGCAATCTTTTTCTTCTGCCGCCGCTCCATGTGGGCCATCAGTTCATAAGCCGACAGCGCACGCTTGCTGGCCAGCAGCTCCGCGTAGGCTGACAGTCTGGCTGGCGTCAGCCGCTCACCCTGCTCTGCGCAGCGCGTCTCAGCAATCTTGCGCCATTTCGGGGCAATCGTGGCGGAAGCGACCGACCGTCTAGCCAAGTTACCCAGTCCCTTTCGCCGTTGATGAGTCGTCATGGTAACGCATCGCGGCGGTCACGGAGCCGACAACGCGACGCGTTGCTCACGCAGCTGCAGCCAGCGACGAAAATGGGCACCGCCGAGCAGGCAGGCACCGACCACGGTGATCCACTCCTCGTGCTCACCAACGCCTTCAACGAAGGCGCCCACCAGGAGCGCGCCGAGGCCGATGAGCGCCACGGTGACAAACAACTGCTGTTCCCCCTCACGTAGCGCCTGCCGCACCACCCACAGCGTGGCGGGCGCGGCCAGAAGCGCAAAGGTGCCGTGTAGCCACTCCAGGTCCGCCACGATGATGGCGGCGGGTATGGCCACGGCCAGCAGGGGCAGCAGAGCGCAGTGAATCAGGCACAGCGCCGAGAGGCTGGCCGCGTACAGGTCCAGGCGTCGAGTTTGCGGCGCCGGCGTGGTCGGTGAAGACATGAAGATCCAATCTCAGATAGCGGCCGCCGGGAGCCGGGCTTTCCCACCGGGATAGTGCCGGGCAGCGACAGACCAAAATGATATATTATAACGTTTGGCAATCGCCGGAAAGTACCTCCGCCGGCGCCCGGCTCTAGAACGACTCAGCGCACCCGGGATAGGCGCCGAGCCGATCGCTGAGTGTTTGGCATAGAGAACGCGCCTGGGGCTCATCGCCACTGGCCGCCAGCAACCGGGCAAGTCTCACTGTCGCTTCGGGTTCATAAGGAGCCTCTGCCAGCACCCGGCGGTACCAGAGTTCAGCGTCCGCAGACTGGCCCAGCTCTTCGTGCAACTCACCGATGACCACGCCGAGCGCCACCTGCCAGGGGCCGACGCGCTGCGGCTCGTAGTCGTAGGCACGAGACATCGCCGCCCAGGCCTTCTCAAACTGCGTCAGCGCATCACCACGGCGGCCCTCAAGCGAGGCTATTTCCCCCATATTGATGTGGGCAGCCCAGGCGTCGGCATTGAGTTCAATCACCTGGCGATAAAGCGCCTGGGCCCGGCCAAAGTCGCCCTGCGCGGTTACGCTGAACGCCAGAGCCTTTAGCGTATCGGGGTCGTTCGGTGCCTGCCGCGCGGCCCGTTCCGCCATCGCCACCGCGCGGGAAAGCACCGCTTGCGCTTCGGGTGTGCGAGTCAATCCGGCATCGATGGCGTCGCCCAGGGACGTTGCTCCCCCAGCCTGTCGTGGCCAGCGCACCACGCGCTGCACCAGCGCGTTGGCAAGACCCGCCTGCGCAGCAGCATGATCGGGCTGGTCCGCCAGCACGCGCTCGTAAAGACCAATTGCTGCCTCATTGTCGACCCGGGTAAAGCGCATGTAGAGATCGTTGGCCCGCTCAACCTGCTGCGCGGACGTGTCCGCGGGCCGGCTCGCTTCACCGGCCAGGGTCAGGATTCCGATCAGCGCGACGGCCAGCAACCCGCTGATACCTAGGCCCGCCCACCGCATGAGCCGCGACCGATCACCTGGTGCTGGCCGGCGGTTCAGTGGCTGCGCCGGCGCGATCAACCGATAGCCGCGCTTGGGTAGTGTTTCGATAAATGTCGGGGCCTGGGCCGAGTCGCCCAGCGTGCGGCGCAGGCGGGAAACCGCCCGGGCGACCGTATCGTCGCCGACAACCGCACCGGACCACAGTGCCTCCTCGATCGCCTCCCGGGACAATACGCGCTGCGGATGGCGAACGAAAAGAACCAGCAGGTCCATCAGCTTAGGTTCGAGCGTTGCCTGCTGACGGCCGGAATCGATTGCGCCGGTTTCCGGATCCACGGACCAGGGGCCGAGCTGAAAAGGAACGGGCCGTTCATCCGGCGCCAGCCTGAAAACGTCCTTGGACATGGCGCCAGTATCGCATAGGCGACTGGCATAAGCCTCTGATTCTATTAATGTCAGGGTTTGGTCAGGAAAAGAGGACCCAAATGACATGGACGCTTGGCCGGCGAAGGCGATCTACTGTCGGCCAGCACCAAGGAGTGAGAGAAAATGAAGCAGTTCATGCCATTTGCCCTGACCGCCGGCCTGGCCCTGGCCACCTGCCTGGCGCCGATGGCCGCCGAGGAAACACGCTGGGACGAGACGTTTACCCCAGAGCAGCTTAAGGAAGACTTTACCGCCCTTTACGCCGGCCTGAAAAGCGCCCATGCCAATCTGTATGTGCATCGCTCTGCTGCGGCCTACGACACGCGTTACCGGGAAGTTTTTTCAGCCTTCTCCGAACCCCTGAGTCGCTTTGAGGCGCAGCTGGCCTTTCAGCGCTTCGCCGCTTTCGGCCGGGTAGCACATGCCAGAATCGAGTTTCCCGCCGAGCCCTACGAGGCCTACCGCAGCGCCGGCGGCGGCACATTTCCCATCTACCCCCGTATCGTCAACGGCACCATGTACGTGGGCGAGGACTATTCCGGCGATCCGCGGATTCAGGCCGGAGATGAGATCGTTGCCATCAATGGGGAGTCCACGGCAACCTGGCTCACGCGCACCGCCGAGCACATCTCCGCTGATTCGCCCTACATTGCCCACTCGCTGATGGAATTTACCTTTCCTCGCGACCTTTGGGCTGTGCTGGGTCCGGTGGGATCCTTCGATCTTATTCTTAAGCGCGGCGACAAGCGTCGTGAAGTGCGCCTGGCGGCCACTAACCGGGAGGCCCAGCAGAAGGCAGCGGAGGAACAGCCGAGCCGCTTTTCGCTAGGCGGAAACGAGCGGAGTTTTCGCCTCATCGATGACCAGATCGCCTACCTGCGACCCGGACCGTTTTACCACGTGGAGCAGCCGACGCGGCCCTGGGACAACACAGCGTTTGCCGCATTCATTGATCAGGCGTTTGAGGCGATTACCAAAGCGGGCGCAGCCCACCTGATTATCGACCTGCGGGAAAACCCGGGGGGCGACAATTCCTTCAGCGATCTGATGCTGGCCTGGATCGCTGACGAGCCCTTTCGCTTCTGCGCCGAGTTTTTGATTCGCTCCAGCGACGAGGCCGCGGCATCCAACGCGGCGCGGCTGGCGCAGAATCCGGACGCGGCGGAGAGCGTCTCCACTCTGTTTGCGCAGCAATATGCCAAGGTCCCGCGGGGTGAGGTATTTCCGTTCGACATCCCCTATGCGCGGCCCCGCGATGGAGCGCGCTACCAGGGCCAGGTTTACGCGCTCATCAACCGCCACAGCTACTCCAACGCGGTCAACGTTGCAGCCATAATTCAGGACTACCAGCTCGGCATCGTTGCCGGCGAAAAGACCGCCGATATGGCCACCACCTACGGCGCCATGGAGACGTTCAAGCTGCCGCAAAGCGGTATTGAGGTCGGCTTTCCAAAGGCACACATCATCCGCCCGTCCGGCGACCGAAAAACTGACGGAGTAACGCCCGACTGGTCCTTGGAATCGCCGATTGTGGCCGGACCGGCCGACGCCGTGCTTGCTCAGCTGATTGAGCGCATCGAGGATCAGGAGCGAGCAACACCCTAGCCTTTGTGAATGTGTTCCAGCTGGCGCGGAGCCCGCTCACCACAGCTGGATCTCGGTCAGGGGTGATCCGGGAGCGGTCGGGGCTCGTCGGCGAGCTCGCTCACGGCAGCAGCCCAAATCGCTTCAGCAAGGCGTCCGGGTCCGGATCGCGGCCAAGGAATGCGCGCACCGCGTCGGCAACGTCCACCGCGTTCCCTGGGTCCAGAATCTGCGTTCGGTAGGTCAGCGCCAGGTCCTTGTCGTAAAGACCACCGGGCGAATCCAGGAAAACCTCACCGATGTCCGCAGCGATCACATCGGACCACAGATAAGTGTAGACCGCCGCCGGATACTGCTCGGTGGCAAAGGTGTGAAACGCGTGGGGCGAGTAGAGTATGAGGTCCACCGCGGCGGGTATATTCAGTTCCTTAAGCACGCTCTGCTCGGTGGCCACCACGTCAATGTCCCGTCCGTCCGCCAGCAGATGCAGCCGCATATCCACAATGGCGGTCCCCAGGAAATTGAGGGTGGCGCTGAAGACGCGATCATAATTCAGCGACCGCTTAAGCCGGGCGATCAGGTCCGCCGGCATCGGCTCGCCGGTTTCATGATGACGGGCAAATTTCTCCAGCAGCCCGCCATCAATCAGCCAGCGCTCGTGCAGCAGCGCCGGTACCTCAATAAAGTCCCAGGGCGCATGGAGGCTCCCCAGCGACGGGTACTCCGCCGCGTTGGACAGCGTCTGCAGCGTGTGGCCAAACTCGTGAAAGATCACGTTGGCCCGCTCCCAGGGCAGCAACGCCGGACCACCGCCCGCAGGCGTCTGCGCCGCCGAGTGGAGCGCCACCAGCGGCAGCGAGCGGCCGGCGAGATCCGAAGCGGACCGGTACTGGGAGGCCCAGGATGCCGGCCCCTTGCCGGGCCGCGCGTAGAGGTCCATATAGATGACGCCGGACACCTCGCCGGCTCGGGAAACCTCAAAGACTTTGATTTCCGGCGCGACCACCGGCACGTCATCAAGTTCACGGAAACTGAACCCATAGACCTCCTCGGCGGTGTAAAGCATCGCGCCCAGGACGTTGTCCATCGTCAGGTAGGGCTCTACGTCCCGCGCGTTCAGGTCAAACGTCTGCTGCCGGTACTTTTCCGCATAATAAAGACGGTCCCAGGGCGCCAGCTCAAACGTCGCGCCTTCTGATCGGGCGATTTCCGTCAGGTTTTCGATGTCCTTCTGCGTGACCGGCAGCAGGCGATCCCACGCGGACATCATCAGGGTAAGGGCCGTTTCCGGCGTACCGGCCATCCGCGTGGATGTCTGGTAGTGAGCAAAGGACCGGTGACCGAGGAGCTGCGCCTTTTCACCGCGCAGCTTCAAAATCTGCTGCGTGACCGGTCGGTTGTCGAGCTCACCGTCGTTACCGCCCCGGGTGGCCCAGAGGCGCCAGACCTCCTCGCGCAGATCCCGGTCCGACCCGTGGGTCAGCAGCGGCCAGACGCTGGGTCGGGAAATCGGTATCGCCCAGGCCTCCGGCCGGTCCCGGGCTTCCGCCGCGGACTTCGCCGCGGCCACCTGCGGCTCCGGCAGTCCCGCCAGGCGATCCACGCTGTCGACAAAAACCACGAGTTTGGCTTCGTCCTGATTGGCGTTGCGGGCGAAGGTGGTGCGCAGCGTCGCCAGTTCCGCATTCAGTGCCCTGAGGCGCGCCTTGTCCTGATCGCTTAACGCCGCACCCTGCTGCAGCATCCGGTCTCGAATCACATTCACCAGCCGCTGTGCCTGCTCGTCCGGAACCGAAGCCGGCAGACGTTGGTAAACGGCCTCGATCCGCTCGAACAGCTTTGCGTTGTGCGCGATTTCGCTGTTCAGCGCTGCGGCCATCGGGGCGGTTTGGCCTGCGACTTTGCCCCACGCTTCGTCGGCGGCGGTACTCAGGAAGATATTCTGCAGCGCCTGAATCCGGCTGAGCGCTACGCCGGCTCGATCCAGAGCCTCCACCGTGTTGGCAAATGTTGGCG
>JBCCVP010000146.1:0-14099 GCA_039195135.1 Pseudomonadota bacterium
GAAAGGGTGATCTGGGACATGTCCTACCTGGTTTACAAACTGCAGGACGCGGAGCTTGCAGAGCAGGCGATTGCGGAAAACTTCGGCAGCGACTGGACCGGGCCGATTCGCACCATGATGGGCATGGTCTATCTGCAGTATGCCCTGGACCGGCCGCAGGAGCAGGAACAATGGCTGACGAAGGCGGATGGCCTGATCAACAACTGGACCTGGGGCCTGCTGCCGGTGCAGGATCTGCGTGACCCGATCCCGGCTTATCGCCTGCTGTTGGAAACCAGCCGGGTTCGAATTGATGACGTCCCGCGTAATGGCATGCATCCGCTGCACTCCGCATCAAGCGCCGGCGATCAGCCGCTGGTGGCGGCATATCTGGAACTGGGCGTAGACGTGAATCTGGAAGGGTGCTGCGGAACGCCCCTGGCCCTGGCCCTTTTCTGCGGCAGCATTCCCACCGCCAATTTCCTGCTGCGCAACGGCGCGGAGCCGGCGGCGGCCTTCAACAGCCAGGCGCAGTTTGACGAGCGCATGAGCCGCCGGTCCCGAAGCGTGCGGCAGGACGCGCTGGAAGTGCTCAATCACTGGGGCTGGAAACCGTGACTGAACTTCGCGGATCGAGCGCTGCTCGATCCGACATCTGCCGGTGACGGCCACTTTTTTCACTTAAGAAGGCAGGCCGCCTACGCAACACAGCAAACAGGAACTTATTCATGCGAATTTTATCCATGGCGATTCTCCTAGTAGGAGCCTTTGTCACCGCCGCGGAGGATCAGCAGCCGCTGCAGGTCGACACGCAGGATCAATACTGGGCTTTCGACCGCACCGTCCCGCCGGCATACCCGCGAAAAGCGTTGAAGGAAAATCTGACCGGCTACGTCCGGGTGCTTCACACCATCGACAAAAACGGCCGAGTGAAAGATATCCAGGTGTTGGAATCGGTGCCGTCAGACATCTTCATCCGTCCGACCCTTCGGGCCTTGAAACAGTTTCGCTACAAGCCGGCAAAAACAAATCCCGACCGCACTCCGATCCGCACCGAGTTCGTCATGAAATTTGAGCTCGACCAGAGCTGAGCCGAACCCCTCTGCCCCAGGACACGAGATGAACACGGAAACCTGCCCCTCCTGCGGCGCGGTCACGCCCGTTTCCGGCGTCGGCGCCACGCATCGCTATCTCCTTTCCTCGCCCGGCTGCTGGGCCGCCTACGGCGAACTGCTGGCGCGGGAGTATGGGGATATGCTCTATATGTCGGCGCACGCGCTGACGGTGGATGCTTACGCTGCTCAGCATCCGGGCGAAAAAGGGCCGCAGACCATTTCCTCCATCAACGTCCATCTCGCCAGCCTGCTGGCCTACTTCGAACAGGGCGTGCCGCTGGCCGAGCTGGCGACCCTCAAGCAGCGCCTGGTCCAGCGCAAGCACCGGTTTGAATGGCTGGACCCGCCGGACCAGCTGGGGGAAGTGACGATCACCGACGTCCTGGCGGCGACTGATGCACAAAGCCACGTGACGCTGGTGAAAGACTGGGCGCGGGCCGCGTTTGAGGCCTGGGGCGCCTACCATGGAACAATCCGCTCGTTGCTGGCGGAAGCGGCGCTCGCCTCATGACTCAGCCTCGGATCAGCATGTACAGCCTCCTGCTCTTCGCCCTGCTTACCGGGTCCCCTTTCACACAGGCTGCCGGGCCTGCTGACGTGATCCGCCTGACAGTGTCCCTCACCTCGATGCAGGAGCAGACCTATGACAAGTTTGTCATCGTCGAAGTCCCGGGCTCCGACAACTACTTTCAGTTCGCCACCCAGGAGGGCGGCGCTTACATCTTCGACGTACCGATCCGATCCCTGACGCCGGCGCAGCAGCAGCGGGCAAAAGCATTTTTCGCCGCCCGGGGCGTTGCCGCGGTGGCGGCGGAGGCCACGGCGCCAAAAACCATGCAGTCGTTCACGATCGAGTCCTACCAGAAAAGTTTCGCTGGTGATGATCCGGGCGCCGGGGCGGCGCTGGGCATCGAGTTTATGCACGAGGTGCTCCGCCACGCCGGTGAAATTCGCATCGTGGAAGGATGGCGCTGACGCGGGTCCTGACCCGATTCAACAGTTATTTGCGCCTCTACTAGTACCCGGCACTACTGCGGCGCGACGCATGGGGCTCCCCCTCCCCCGGCCTTCGGGCGACTGGCGGGCGGTCCCGGGCACCGGGCGACTTTGACGGAACTGAGCCGCCTGTCGCGCCGTCTCCAACTGCAGGGAAGGGGCCGGCGAGCTGCCGGCCCCGCTTTCTTGAGGCTAATCAGGTGGTTGCGGAATAGCGGGCTCGGTCGGCGGTTGCCGGGACCGAACGGCTGATATGATCGGGGCAGCGAACTCCGGGTGTCGTTTTGATATCGCTGCTGAAATTTTCTCTGGTCGCGTCGTTTCTGACCGCGATTTGTCACATCACCGCGCTGGCGATGAGCGGGATTGATCCTATTGCAACGCCGGTGCGGGATCTGAGCCAGCAGGAGTTTGGGAGTATCCAGACCCTGGGGCTCGTCTTGTTCGGCAGCGCCCATCTGGCCCTGGCGGTGGCCACCGAAGGCCTCGACTACGGCCGCCTGTGGCCCTATGGCCGATCGCTGCTGGCCGCCAGCGGCCTGGTGCTGTTCTGGGTGGCTTTCACCTTCTTAACCGGCGACCCGGCCACCACCGACCACAACGACCCGCTTTGGCTCGTGGCCACACTGATCGGCGTGGCCATGGGCGCCTTTCAGCCGGGCCTCGCACGCCTGTCCTCGGGCCTCGGTCTGTTCTGCGCGCTCTGCCTTGGCGTCTGGCTCATACTGATACCCCTGATATTGCTGGTCAACGACAGCTGGCTTGGCGCCTACGAGCGGCTCGTGGGGGCGGTTTACCTCGTATGGGTTGCGGGCGTCACCCTGGGGCTGCTGCAGCTGCGGGAGATTGAACAGTCAGCGGAAAGCTAGTCTTTTGTCGTCGCGGCACTGATGCGCGCGAGCATCGCGTAGGCGAGCGCGGCGGCAAGAAACGAGTCCAGCGACGGAACGCCGGTGAGCTGGATAGCACCCTGGGCTCCAAACCACGCAAGCGCCGTCGCCACCACCCAGGCCACCAGCGCTGCCAGCCTGAATCCGCTCTGGTCACTGACCGGAGCCCGGCCGGGGACCAGGTAGTGGGTCAGGTAGATGCCGCTGATGGGCGGAATGGCGATCGACAGCACCACCAGATAGGGCACCAGGTTATCCGCGATACCCAGCAGGCCCGCCAGCGTGCCGGCCGCGCCGAGGGCCAGAACCACGGGCTTGTACGCCCTGGGTTTGATGACGCTGTCGTAACCGAGCGAAGCGGAGTAAAGGTTGCTGCAGTTGGTGGTCCAGGTGGCCAGCACCACCAGCAGCAGCGCGGGCACGCCCAGACCGAGCATGACGAGCTGAGCAATATAGCCTCCTTCCACGGCTAGCAGGGCTGGTATTCCCGCCAGCAGTAGCACCCCCCCGTAGCCGACGCCGTAGCCGCCTACCGCCGCTGCCACCGCCTGGGGCCGGGTTTTGATGAAGCGCGCGATATCGGGGGCGATGGTCACCGCCACCATGTAGGCGCTGATAACAACCGAGATGCCGGCGCCAATGGTACGCAAACCGGCCGGCGCGGTCGCCGCGGCTTCCGCCGGGCCGGCGGACAGCAGCACCAGGCTTTTCCAGGCGGCCACCACAAGCAGGACACACAGCAGCGGCACCACAAACCGGCTGAGTCGCTCAATCGCGCTGAAGCCGTAAAGGGTGGTCACAATCATCAGCGCGCTGCCGGTGAGGGTCATGCTCCACGCCGGCAGGTCGACACCGGTGACAGTCAGCACCGCTGCCCCCAGGGCCTGGCCAAACAGAGCGGCGGTGACGCCGAACCAGCCGAGCAGGCTGGTCGCCATCACCAGCGAAACCACCTTGCCGCCCAGCTCTCCAAACGGCTGGCTCACAATCTGATAGGTGGTCCAGCGGGTGCGCACCGCCAGCGTCATCGTGAGGGAAGCTATCGCGGCCACGGCCGCTGCACCCACGCTGATCGCAATGGCGGCCCGGCGGATGCCGAGGCCTTCGACCAGCTGGCCGCCGACCAGGAAAGCGGGGATCGTGATGGCCACCCCGATGATGACGATCATCACCTGGACGCCATTGACCAGGTTTTCGGGACGCACCGACGCCGAGTCGGGGACGCTCATCGGGGTCGATGCCCACCGGGCTTCACCGGCGGGCGACCAGCGACGCGATGCTTAGAACGAGTAGGTTGCCTCAAGCCCAAACTGTCTTCCGCCAGACCAGGACTTAACGATACCGACCGTACCATCGATCAGTCCAAACTCGTTGGGCTGAAACTCATCCAGCACGTTGGTGCCGAAGGCGGTGACGGTCCAGGCCTCGCCGGCCACGGAGACGCGCACGTTGAGGTAGTCCCGCTCGGAGACTTCGTACAGTTCCTGCCGCGCGAGGTACCAGGAACCCTGCCGACGCCAGTCGATGCGGAAACTGCCGTCAAGATTCTGACCTACCGGGAACGCGTAGTCACTGGAGATGTTGAGCGTGTACTCCGGCACGTTGGGCGCAGCAAATCCATTGCTGCTCTCTTCCGCGTCCACGTAGCCGTAGCCGGCGGACAGGGTCCAGTTATCGGTGGGCCGGGACAGCAGCTCCAGCTCCAGCCCGTCGATATCCACCGCTGGAATATTTGTCGTCAGGCGAAACGGGGGACCACCGATGATCGTGCCGAACTGCTGCTCCGAGTAGTCGATGCGAAACAGGGCGCCGTAGACCGAAAAGCGGTTGCTCGGCGCGGTGTACTTAAAGCCCACCTCCACGTTTTCTGTGCTCTCAGCCTCGGTGGGGTTGCCGGTGCTGAAGAAGCCCGGCCGGTAACCTTCCGCGTAGGTGAGGTAGGTCATCAGCTGCTCGCTCCAGTCGTACGACAGGGAGACTTTGAGCTGCAGATCGTCGTCGCTCTGCTCCAGCGTATTCACCACGTTGCCAAACTCGTCGTTGGTGGGAATCAGCGCCGAGGCGTCTTCGCAGGCGAAGCATAGATAGCCCGTGTCGTCGTAGGTAGCATCGTCGTAGCGCAGACCGACGGTGAGCTCCAGATCTTCGGTGATGTCGTAGTTCACCTGGCCAAACAGGGCCCAGAGCTCGTCGTTTTTCACATCGGTGCGGGGGAACGGCGCGCCGACCGCGCCAAAGAAATCCGGCCCCAGCTGGTTGGTATTCAGGGCCACCGGCAGCGACAGCACGGTGGTGGCCTCCCGGTCCTGATACCAGGCTCCGGCCAGCCAGCGCAGCGGGCTATCCCCGCTGGAGGTGATGCGGAACTCCTGGGTGAACGCCTCAAAGTCGTCATTCAGCGCCTGGGCCCGACCGGTCACGTTGGTCAGGCCGGCAAGGTCGGGAAACAGGCCGGACCCGGCGGCGCCGGCAATGCCGAGAATGTCGGCGAATGCCCAGTCAGAATCGCCGGCAAGTTCCTGGTCCGCGTCGTCGTAGGAGGTAATGGACGTCAGGGTAAAACCCTCAAACTCGTAGTCGAGCTTCATCGACAGATTGACAAAATCCCGTTCCTCGGAGCCCAGGAAATCGCTGTCGATACGAAAGCCGGCGCCGTCAAAATCATTCACCGCCGTGTCGATGCCGGTCACCGGTACAAACTGAGCGCCGGTAAAGTCGGCCAGCGCATGGCGCCGCACAAACTCTGAATCGGTATCTGCCAGCGGCCGCACCGGAATCCGGGGCTGCTCGATAGCTCCCGCCTCGTAATTGCCGATGCTGGCGCGAAAGTCGGCGGTCAGGCGCTCTCCTTCATAAAGGAGCCGACCGCCCAGCTGCAGAGCTTCGTCAAAATCCACTTCCTCGCCGCGGACGTTGTCTACCACGCCGTCAAAATCCCGATAGCTGCCGCGTACCCGATAGCTCCAGTCGCCGCTTTCGCCCACCGGCCCGGACAGCACCCCCTGCAGCCGCAGGTCGTTGCCGCTGGCCCCGGTGATCCTCACCCGACCGGTCTGCGTATCGGTGGGCGCGGCGGTCGTGATATTGATGGCGCCCGCCATGGCGCCGGCTCCGTAGAGCGCGCCCTGGGGCCCGCGCAGCACCTCGATGCTCTCGATGTCCACCAGACCCTGGTTGATGAAGTCGAGGGCGGCGACCTGCACCCCGTCCACCACCACGGTAACCGGCGGCAGGCCCTGCTGGGCGGTACTGATGCCGCGCATGGTGATAAAGCTCACCCCATCCCGGAATCCTTCCCGGATCATCAGGTTGGGCGTTAAGTTGGCAAAATCGTTGACCGTGTTGATGCCGGCAGCGGCAATCGTATCAGCCGTGAACACGGTAACGGCGTCCGGAATGTCCTGCAGGCTCTCGTCCCGCTTTCTGGCCTTGACCACAATCTCTTCCAGCATCACGTCCCCGCTCTGGGCGCTGGCGGGGGCGGGGGCGACGATCAGACCGCACGCGACGGCCGCGGCTACAGCGGTCAATCGAAACGCGGCGGATCGAGGAGTGGTCCACTCAGAGGGATGGGCATGGGTCATGGGTTTCTCCTTGCGATACCGGAGATGGCGGTATCTTCCAGTGGGATAAACGGTTCTTCGAGGCCAAAGTTTTTTGGCCCCACCACCGCCAGGGCTTTCTCGGTGCGCAGCGCCGGCGGCGCGGCAATGCCCAGCACAGAAACGCGCTGGCCGTAGCGAAGCCCTTCAGTGGTGATCGGTTCGGCGGTTTCGTGATCCACGATGCAGATCAGGTCCGGCACGATGGCGCACAGCTCGCCGTTGCGCACCGCGAGCAGGTTTTCGTTTTGAAAACGGATCTGCATTTGATCGGCGGGGTCGTCCAGGCCAACCAGCTCGATGGCGCCGACGGCGAAACCGGCGGTGGTTTCGCGCTTGAGATCCACAATCTTGCCTTCAAACAGCAGCCGGGCGGAGGCGGAAAAATCCAGATCCGCAAAGTGGTCCAGCAGCTGGTGCACCGGCTGCGCCTGGGCCTGGCGCGCCTGGCGAATCGCGCGGCCCACTCCCAGCGCCACGCTGAGCGTGTCCCGCAGGATACTGGCCTTCATCTGCGCACCAGTCATCGGGTAGCAGGCCATGAGCGCGCTGGCGCCCATCGCCACGACGGTGCTGCGGGCAAACTTCTCCGCGGTCGGGTCGTCCTTAGCCTGGATCAGCACCGTGTTGCCAAATTCATCCGTCAGCGTCAGCGGCGTCGAGGGATTTCCCTCAATGCTGTAGGTCACCATCTGCAGCTCTGGAAACGCCCGCCCCATGCCGTCTCCGTCGACCACCGGCAGGCCAATGGTGGAGCCGACCACCAGCGGCAGCAGCGCGTTCAGCCCGCCGATTTCCGCAGCGAGAATGGCGTGAGCTTTCTTTCCGAGGTACGACTCCAGTGCCTGCACCGAGGCAATCGCTTCGTCACCGCTCGGCAGTTTTTCCATCATCACGGTGGGGGCGCCGATCATGGCTGATACCAGCACGAGAGCGTCGTCCGGTATGTCATCAGCCTGGGCGAGCTCCAGCGGCCCGGAGGCCTGCATGGATTGCTTCAGCAGTAGACTGCCGATGTAGGGATCACCGCCGCCACCGGTGCCCAGCAGCGCTGCGCCGGTCGCATAGTCATCCACGTCTTCAAGGGTGAGTTTCATGCCTGCTCTCCCAGCGGCAGATCGCCCACCGCTTTAACCCGGACCCGCACCGACTGTCCCGGCACGTAGGCGAGCGGCAGCTCCTCGATGTCAACAATTTCGGTACTTTCCCGCTGGGCCCCGGCGCGGACGGCCTGATCGATGGCGCTGGCCTTGAGCGATGCCAGCGCCTCTTCCCGGCCCACCTGTTCAAACGAGACAACCCGGTCGATCTCACCGCCGACCTGGGCAATGGCCGCGCCGACGGCATTGGCGACGCCAAACTTTTCCGGTACCAGCAGCTGATCAGCCCCGGGCAGCTCGTCCGCCGCGAGAATGGCGCCGCCGCCGACTAAGATGACCACCACGTCGCCGCTGCGGGTTTTCATCCGGTCGATAGACTCGGCCAGCATCTGCTGGATCTTCGTGTCCGCCTGCCGCACCTGCTCCGGTGCCAGATCTGCCAGTCGGCTGGCATCGCCGATCTCGGCCCGACCGCTGGCCACCGCAATGTCCGTGGCGGTTAACGTCTCGCCGCCAAACACCCGGGCCTGCTCCGTGATGGCATGGCCCACGGAACGGGGTCCGATGGCGTCGTCGGTGACCAGGCTGCCGCCGCCGAGGCCAATAGACAGGATGTCGGGCATGCGAAAGTTGGTGCGCACGCCACCGATGTCGACGTTGATGGAAGACTCGCGCGGAAAGCCCGCGCTCAGCACCCCCACGTCGGTGGTGGTGCCGCCGATATCCACCACGATGGCCTCGCTCTGACCGGTGAGAAATGCCGCCCCGCGCATGCTGTTGGTGGGGCCCGACGCGAAGGTCAGCACGGGAAACTGCTTGACGGCACTGGACTGCATGAGCGTGCCGTCGTTCTGGGTGATGTACAGCGGCGCGGTGATGCCAAGCTGGGCCAGCGCGTCGCCAAACGCGTCGATCACCTTGCCGGCGAGCGTCCGCAGCGACGCATTCATAATGGCGGCGCTTTCCCGCTCCAGCAGTCCAAGCCGGCCGATATCGGTGGCCTGGGTGATAGACGCCCCGGGCATGATCTCGGCCACGGTTTCCGCGCAGTGTTTCTCGGCGTCGGGATTGAGCGGCCCGAAGACGCAGGAGATGGCGACCGTCTCAAGGCCCTGATCCGCAAATTCCCGGGCCACCTGTTTGATAGCGGCGGTATCCAACGGCGTAATTGGCGATCCGTCCACCTGATACCCGCCGGGCAGAATGGCGGCATTGCCGTAGACCGCTGCTTTCATCGCTTCGGGCCAGGCCACCATGGGCGGCAGTGCGCGGGTGGCGGGGGCGCCGAGGCGAATAATCCCGACCTTCTCCAGCCCCCGGGCCTGAACAAACGCATTGGTGAACTGGGTGGTGCCGATCATCACGCTGTTGATGTCCGCGACGCGTTTGCCGCTGAGCACCACCACATCGCGGATGGCGTTTACCACGCCGGCACTGATGTCTTCGGTGGTCGCCGTTTTGATCGAGGCCAGAATCTCTGCGCCTTCCAGCGCCACCGCGTCGGTATTGGTACCGCCGACATCCACGCCGATTCTCATTCCCGGGCACCTGCTCGCAGCCGCTTCCTGCGGCCGATAGTGCGTAACCGCGCCTGCAGCTTCAATCAGTTCGGAGAGTAGGGGGTTCCGACCTGTCGGGTAGCTGAAGTCGCTGCGCCGGGTAGTCCCCCGGGTAGTTCACAGCAGATTGCGGCGGATAGCCTCGGAGATGGCATCCTGCCGGGTGCTGGCATCGAGGATGCGATAGATATTTTTGAGGTGAAACTTGACGGTGTTCTCGCCGACGTCGATGCGGCGGGCAATTTCTTTGTTGGAATAGCCCCGCTGCACATTCTTCAGCACCTGCATCTGCCGCGCCGTGAGCAGCGCATCGCTGCGCTCGCGCACCCGCGACTCGTTCTCAAGCGACTGCATCACCTCGCGCAGAAACCGGTCCCGCAGCCGGTTGGAGCCATCACTCTGGGTTTCCTCAACGTAGCCCTTCAGCAGCGGCGCGATCAATTCACCCTCTTCGATAAACGGCCGCTGGTGACCGTCAAACAGCGCCTGGGAAACCGCCTGGTCAATCAGCGCGTAGGCCTCCCGGACCCGGCCCGATCGAAACCAGCACACGGCCCGCAGGAGTAGAGGCTCAAGACTGGCGTAGTCGGCGTGCATGGCGGCCAGGTCGGCGTCAAGCTGATCCAGCTGACTCAGCGCCGGGTCGTAGCGACCCTCGTAGATGGCAAGCCGTACCTTCAGCAGGCAGTGGGCAAAGTAAATGCGCCGGGTGGAAATATTGCTCCGGTCGTAGGCCGCGCAGACCTCCTCGATTCGATGTCTGCCCGCCAGCGCCTGGGCCGCGTCCACGTCGCCGGCCCAAAGCAGGTTGCGGATCTGCTGCACCTGGATCATGGCCGCCAGCCGGGGGATATCGTTGCGCCGGGCAAATTCCGCGGCGCGCTGCAGCATCTGCTGGGCCGCCTCCAATCCGTTACTGGCGCGCTCGCAGCCCGCGGCCACGCTGAAGGTCGTGTGGTGCACATCAAACCAGGAATCAAAGTGACCCACCCGGGCCAGGGGTTCGGTGATGCAGTCCCTGGCCTCGTTCAGTTCGTTTTTCAGGTACAGCAGTTCAGCCCGGTAGACAGCCTCGATCAGCGCAAAATCGCTGTCGGGGCCAAAATACTTTTTCACCAGATGGTCGTTTTCGGCATACACCATCTCCGTGTCCCTGAGCTTGCCCTGCATCAGAAGCGCTTTGCCCTGGTGAAAGTAGATAAAACTCTCCATGTAAACCGCATTCACCTGGCGAAAACAGGCAATCGCCTGATTGCCCGCGGCCTGACAACGGTCCAGCTGTCCCGCCTGCAGGTAAAGCAGGCAAGCGACGTTAAAAGCCGTTGCCCGGAGCAGCGCTTCCTCCACCGGAAGCGAAGCGCATAGCTGTTCAACCCGGTCGAGATCGTCGGTGCTAAACGGCTTGTCCTGATAGCCCGCAATCAGGCTGTCCATAAGCAGCAATTCCGCCTGCTGCAGCTCGCTGATGGGTTTGTCACGCCAGACCTTGAAACCTTTGGTCTTCTCGCGCATGGCTTCGTAGGTTTCCCGGGCCAGGCTGGGGCTTTGTTGCTTGAGCTGCATGTGCACGCGAAACAGCGAAAGGCGGATGTGCCGGTCAACGTCGTCCGGCGCAATCAGGTCCGCCGCGAGCCCCATTAGATCGACATGGCCGCGTAGATAAAGCAGCCAGCCGCCGCGCCGCTCCAGCTCCTCAGCCACCGCTCGCGTATTGCCCGCCGCATGGGCGTGGCGAATCGCCTCGGCCAGCTCACCGTTTTCTAGGTGCCAGTCGGCGGCCCGGGCATGGAGGTTCACCACGTCTTCGCCCCGGCGCCGGTTGAGCATGCTGACGAGAAACTCGCGAAACAGGTTGTGGTAGCGATACCAGCGCCGCTCCGGGTCCACCGCACCGATCAGCAGATCCTGCTTCTGGATCCGTTCCAGCACCTCCCAGGCGTCGCTGCGGTCGCAAAGGGCATTGGCAAGGTCGCCGTTGATGCGCCGCGGCAGCGCCGTTAGCAGCAAAAACGTCTGATCATCCTCGGATCGACTGTTGAAGATCTGCTCCGTCATGTAGTCGGCGAGCTCCGCCACCTGCCCGGAGAACGAAGCAATATGCGCCGTCGAATCCTGCTGGCTGGCGATCCACAGGTTGGCCAGCCGCAGGGCGATCACCCACCCCTCGGTGCGCTCCACCAGCATCGAAATGTCATCCAGCGAGAGGTGGGCCGCGTCGCCGGCAAACAGCGCGGCGGCCTCGCCCATGTCCATTTTGAGGTCCTCCGCGGTGAGGGTGACCAGATCCTGCCGGGCTACCATGTCCGCCAGCGTCAGGGGTGGCGCGGTGCGGCTGGCGATGGTGAACTTGAGCTGCTCCGGACTTCGGGCGATCAGAAAGTCCAGCAGCTCATGAATGTCGGCATTTTCAATGTGCTCGTAGTCATCCAGCAGCAGGTGGATCGACCGATCCTCCTGGGCAATCTCGTTGATCAGCACGATGGCCACGGACTTGAGGGACGTGTTGCGCAGACTGTTTCCCACCATGGCCTGGGTCGAAGGCAGCGAAAGGCCCGCCTGCTCCAGCGCCTTAAGCAGGTAGGCGACAAACGTGGATGGCCGATTGTCGTCAGCGTCGATGGTGAGCCAGGCGGTGGCACCGCCGGCATCATGCAGCAGGTGGTACCACTGGGTGAGCAGGCTGGTTTTACCGTAGCCGGCGGAAGCGTGAATGACGCGCAGCCGCTGCTGGGCACTGTCTTTGAGCTGTTCGATCAGGCGCTGCCGGGGCACAAACTCCGGGTTTGCCGACGAGGGATAGAGTTTGGTGGTCAGTAAATATTGATCCATGGGAACTTTCGGATCGACGAGACGGGCAGCGGATCTGAAGGAATCGCTAGCCTACCCTACCCCGGAGCCCGTCCCAAAACGGCACAGCCTCAGGCGCCAGCGTCCCCAAGTACATATTTGACTACTGCCGCCGTCCAGGCTTCCGGCTGTTCGTCAACAATATCGTGGGTGCCGCCGGGAAGCTCCGCGTAGCTGAAGTCCGGGCGCTGATCGCGAGCTCTTGTGGTCGTCTCATAAAGATCATCGCCGGTGTTGGTCAGCAGCAGTACCGGCCCGGCCAGGTTCATAAAATCCGGCTTCATGTCGTAGGCAAAGGCCGCGCGATGTCCATACCACCAGGTGTCGCCGGCCCACAGCTGATCCACCAGCCGCCGGTGCATGGCTAGCGCGTCCGTCCAGCCCGGACTGAACTGCAGGCGTCGGTCCCAGGCCTCCTGAAGGTGCGAGCCGTCCGGGTGCACCGGGTGCGGCGCCAGTTCCAGGGCCCGAAACTGGTCGAGTTCTTTCTGGGTGAACAGCGGCACGCCGTTCAAAACGACGCGGTCGACCCGGTCGGGATAGCGTGCGGCAAAGTTACCGACAATCGCGGCCCCCGTATGGTGGCCGAGGCAATGGGCCCGATCGATGCCGAGCCCGTCGAGCACGGTCACGAAGGCATCAGCATAGGCACCAATGTCCGGCGGCGCCGCCGGCGTGTCGGACATGCCAAAGCCCGGCGTATCTACGGCAACAGCGCGCAGTCCCGCCGCCGCCAGCAGGGGCATGGCCCGCTCGAACTGCCGGGCACAGACCGGCGACTGGTGCGCCAGGATCAGCGGTGGGCCGTCGCCGGCCTCGTAGTAGTGAATCTGGCCAAACGGGCCGGGCACGTAGCCCTTTTTTATCTGCATAGCAGGTGATTACTCGTTGCTGTTGTGCCCTTCCATCCTATTACAAACGCATTGGCTGGAGCGGGCGCGGGAATAGCATTGCCGCACGCCAAGCCGGCGGCCCATTTGCCCCGTCGCCGAAACCTAATATGCTCTGCCATTCCGAGGTTCTTCTTCTTTTCTGGAGTCGCAATAGTATGCGCCAAGTCACCTCCGCCCTCTCTGTCCCTGGGATGCTGTTGTTCAGCGTTCTGGTAACCTGCCTTTCTCTCACCGCCTGCTCCGATGCTCCCGTCGGCAGTACTGCCAATGCCAGCGAAACCGGCGTGGTCCTCATCACCGGTGCCAACCGGGGGCTGGGGCTGGAGTTCGCCCGGCAGTACACCGACGGCGGCTGGACGGTGATCGGCACCGCCCGGAAACCGGATCAGGCCGACGACCTCAAGGCCCTGGGGGCCGAAGTGCTGGCGCTGGACGTGACGGATCGCGCCAGCGTCGCCGCGCTGGGGACTGCCATGGCAGACCGCCCCATCGATATGCTGATCAACAACGCGGGCATCTTCCCTCGGCAGCCGGCGATTGCAGACGTCGACATCGATTCCTACACGCTGACTCTGATGGTCAATACGGTAGGGCCGGTGCTGATCACCCAGGCGCTCCTCCCCAGCCTTCAGCAGGGAAAACTCAAACACATCGTGAACATGACCAGCCAGCTCGCCAGCATTGAGAATAACAGTGGCGAAAACTACGGCTACCGGGAAAGCAAGGCGGCGCTCAATATGTTCACCAAGTCGCTGGCCGCAGAGCTGGGACCGGACGGCTTTATCTGCCTCGCGATTCATCCAGGCTGGGTGCGCACCGATATGGGCGGTCCCAATGGCCGCCTGTCGCCGGAAGAGTCGGTTACCGCCATGCGCGAGGTGATCGACAACATGACCGCCGCTGACAATGGCGTGTTTCGCGCCTTCAGCGGCGAACAGGTGCCCTGGTAGATCTCAGGGGTTCACGCGGCCCGGGCGCTAGTTGTGATCTCTCGGTAGGTTGTTCACTCGGGGTTTACCCGGAGAATTGGAGGTGCGAACCAAACCAATCTTCGAGGACCCCGAATGAACAACCATAAAAATGCCCGATTAACCGTCCATGGTCGAGTACTTCTTGTC
>JBCCVP010000147.1:0-14067 GCA_039195135.1 Pseudomonadota bacterium
CCGGCTGGAGCTGGGGGTGGCCGCGGGGCTGGCGGCGGCGGCCGTGTTTGCCGCCACGGCGATCTGGCAGGAGCTTGAGTATCGTCGGGCTCAGGTGGCAGCCAGTGGGGAAAATACCGCAGCCATGGGTGAGGTGGTCTCGGAAATACTTCAAAACATCGATCCGCTGACCCCGGGGGCCGAGCCGCTCGAAGATGTGATTTCCTCGAGTACGTTTGAAAAGCTCACCACCGCCACCCGCGATCAGCCCCAGGTGCAGCGCGAGATGGTCATCAGCAGCGGCCGCGCGCTGCTCGACAGCGGCCGCTATGGGGCGGTGATCAACCTGGTGGAACCGCTGGTGGCGGAGCTTGAAGCGGTGGACCCCAAGCCCGACCGCTACGCCGAGTATCTGAGTCTTCTCGGCTACGCCCGCTACCGGGCGGGAAACCCCCAGCGCGGACAGCTGGAGCTGCGGCGGGCCCGCGAGCTGCAGCGCCCCAATCCGTCTCTGGATCCAGGGATCCGGGCAAGCACGCTGCAGCGCCTGGCCCTGGTGGAGCGGCGCGTGGGCAACGTGGCCGCTGCCCGGGAGCTGATTGATGAGTCTATTCAGCTGCTTGCGGAACGCGGCGACCGCCAGCACGCCCAGGCTCTGAGCCAGCGCGGGCTGATTCTGACCGATGCCGGCGACTTAAGTGGCGCGCTTGAGAGCTTTCGCACGTCCATGGGGATGCTGGCGGAGCTGCCTGGCGATCACATCGTGCGCCGCGCCATGACGCTGAGCAACATGGCGGACACGCAGCGGTTGGCCGGGGATCTTGCGGGCGCGGAAGCCAACGCGCGGGAAGCCAATAGTCTTCTGCAGGACAACGTGGACAATCCGCAGCTGCTGGCCACCGCTGCCACTACTCTGGGCAACGTGCTGATGGCCCGGGAGTCCTATGAAGCGGCCGGCGAGCGCTATCAGCAGGCGCTCGAAGCTTACCGTGAGGCGCTGGGGCCGCAGCATCCGCGGGTGGGCCTGGTGGCGCACAACCTGGCCACCGCGCAGCGCCTGGGCGGCGACTGTGCGGCCGCGCTGGTGCACTACGATCTCTCTATTCAGATTGCCCAGGCCAGCTACGCCGAGGATCATCCGGAACTCATCGAATCGCGCCGCCAGCGCGCCCTGTGCCAGGGATGACTTCTCGGCCTGCCGCTGAGATTACCCAGCTGCTCGTCAACAGTCGCGGCGGTGATGCGGACGCCATGGAGTCCCTGCTCGATCTGGTTTACGCGGATCTGCGGCGGCTGGCGGCCCGGCAGCTGCGCGGGGAACAGGCGGAGCAGACCTTGAGCGCCACGGCGCTTGTCCACGAGGCGTACCTGCGCCTGATGCAGTCGGTGGAAGGGGAATTCAGCGACCGCCAGCATTTTTTTCGCCTGATTGCCCGGGCCATGCGCCGCATCTGCATCGACCGGGCGCGAGAGCGGCTGGCTGCAAAACGCCAGGGTCCAGAACACCGCACGGAGTGGAACGACGACCACATCTCTCCGGACGAGCAGGCGGGCATGCTGCTGGAGCTCGAAGAAGCGCTCGAATCCCTCCGGGCGGAAGACGAGCAGCTGGTGCAGCTGGTTGAGTGTCGGTTTTTTGCCGGCCTGACGGAGGAGGAGACGGCCGAAGCCCTGGGCTGCTCCCGCCGCACGGTGCAGCGCGGTTGGACCCGCGCCAAAGACCGCCTCAAAGCCATCCTGGTTGTGTGAACGGTGAGGCACGCGGCGAAAGCACCGGATCTGCCGGGTCAGACCCACTTGGGGTCTGACCCCCGAAAGTGCCGCGGTATCGGACAAGCTATGAAGTAAAGCTTCCGATGGATGTCGTTCGTTCAAGCGTTCTAACAAGCACCGGAATCAGACCTATGCGTCTGTGAGAGGACGTGCCACTTTCGAGGGTCAGACCCCAAGCGGGTCTGACCCGGCCGGTTCGGCCGTCTGGCTATTTGCCGAGGGCGAAAGATACGCCGCTGTTGACGAGGAATCGATGCTTCAAGGCTTCCCGCCCAAGCAGCATCCGGAACCGCATCTCGTCTCGGTTGGTCAAGGTCAGATCGATGGGAAAAACATGCGGCCCCAGCGCCAGGGCGGTACGCACCATCACCCGCTGCTCAACCTCGCCGTTGGAACTGCGGATGTCCCGCAGGTCCACCACCGGCGCCCGGCACACAATTTCTGGCGTACGTTTGCGCGGAAACGGGTGCACCAGAAACTCAGCCCAGGTTTTCCCGTCCACCTCTGTGGTGCTGATGGCATCAGCATGCAGCGCCGAGGTTTTAGCGCCGGTGTCGATCTTGGCTTTTATCCGGGAAACCGCCAGCTCGGGCAGTCCGACCCATTCGCGCCAGCCGATGATGGTGATGGCGTTCATGCCATCAACAATGCCAAGCCGGTGTACTAGAATCAAACGCCCGGCTGCCTGGGAATAACAACGTGAAGATCGCCATGCTGGCCCGTAATCCTCATCTGTACTCGCACCGCCGTCTGGTGGAAGCGGCGGAACAGCGTGGTCATTCGATCGACGTGGTGGACACGCTGAAGGTTTACCTGACGGTGGCCTCCAACCGGCCCAGCCTGCGCTACCAGGGCCGGTCGCTGGATGGCTTCGACGCGGTGATACCCCGCATCGGTGCATCTATCACGTTTTTTGGCTGCGCGGTGCTCAGGCAGTTCGAAACGATGGGCGTTTATCCCCTGAACGAATCGGTGGCCATCAGCCGGGCCCGGGACAAGCTGCGGTCCATGCAGCTGCTGGCACGCAAAGGGATTGGGCTGCCAACCACCACCTTCGCCCACTCTTCCGGCGAAGCGGACGACATTATCGACATGGCCGGCGGCGCCCCGGTGGTGATCAAACTGCTGGAGGGAACGCAGGGCGTGGGCGTGGTGCTTGGGGAAACCCACAACGCCGCCAAAAGCATGCTCCAGGCGTTTGGCGGTCTTCGGGCCGACGTGCTGGTGCAGGAGTTTGTGAAAGAAGCGGGCAACAGCGACATTCGCTGTTTTGTCATCGGCGACAAGGTGGTTGCTGCCATGATGCGCAAGGGCGCGGAGGGTGATTTCCGGTCGAATCTGCATCGGGGCGGCACCGCTACCCAGGTCAAAATCACGCCGGCGGAGCGCGCCACGGCGGTCAAATCCGCGCGCCTGCTCGGGCTGAACGTGGCCGGGGTCGACATGCTGCGGGGGGCGGATGGCCCGCTGGTGATGGAGGTGAACTCATCGCCGGGCCTGGAGGGTATTGAGCGGTCCACCGGACTGGATATCGCCGGGCGGATCATCGAGTTTCTGGAAAAAAACGCCCGGCCCCATCGCACTCGCACCAAAGGCAAAGGCTGAGATGCCTGGCTCCGGCAAAAGCAAAAGCTTTACGCTGGCGGGACGGGAGTTTGCGCCCGGTGAACGGGGCACGGTCGATGTGGTCCTCCCCGGCCTCTATACCCAGGCCGAAACCCACATGCCGGTGCAGGTGGTTTGCGGGCGGCAGCCGGGACCCAAACTCCTGGTCTCAGCGGTTATCCACGGCGACGAGCTCAACGGGCTGGAGATAGTGCGGCGGCTGCTGGCGGCGTCGGCGCTTCGCCGCCTGCGCGGCGTGCTGGTGGCGGTGCCCGTCGTGAACGTCTACGGGTGCCTGAACCGGTCCCGCTATATGCCGGATGGCCGGGATCTCAATCGCTGCTTTCCCGGCTCCGCCAAAGGCTCCATGGCCTCGCGGCTCGCGCACCTGTTTATGAGCGAAATTGTCTCCCGGGTGGACTACGGTATTGACCTGCACACCGCCGGCGGCCAGCGCGACAACCTGCCGCATCTGCGCTCGGCGCCGGAGATGCCCGCCACGCTGGAGATGGCCAAAGCTTTTGGCGCACCGGTGGTGCTGCATGCGGATCTGCTCGACGGCTCCCTGCGCCATGCGGCGCTAGAGGCGGGGGTTCAGATGCTGCTGTATGAGGGCGGTGCGGCGCTGTCGTTTGATGAGCTGTCCATTCGCACCGGGGTGCGCGGCATCCTGCGGGTGATGCGCCACGTCGGCATGCTCGCTCCGAGCCGCAAGAAAAAGCGCGCCGGGGTGGAACCGGTTATTGCCACCCGCAGCACCTGGGTGCGGGCACCGGGCAGCGGCGTTTTCCGCGGGTTTGTGCCGCTGGGCAGCGTGGTTGAAGCAGGTGATCAGCTTGGCGTGGTGGCGGACCTGATGGGGGAAGACGAAGAAGCGGTGGTGGCGCCGCGGGACGGCGTGTTGATCGGCACCTGCCGGCTGCCGTTGGTGCATGAAGGGGAAGCCCTGTTTCATCTTGCCCAGCCCGGGAAGGGCGCTGCCCCGGATGAGACGCTCGATGCTTATCAGGAAGAGCATGACCTGGGCATGGACCTGGCGGGGGAACCCAGAGTCTTTTAGCTTGGGGAGCTGGGGAAGTGGTAGGGTTCAGACGCTCTCGGGGTCCGACCCGGCTTCGCGGGTCTACAGGCTGACCTGGGCGGAGAGGAGCATTTCGTTTGCCTCGAAGCTGAAGGCGTCGGTGGAGGAGTTACGCTCCGTATGGCGCCATCCGAAGCCGAGCTGCAGCCAGCGACGAAACGTGTAGTCCACGCTGAGGCCATAGCGACGGATGTCGTCGCTGCGGCCGCCCGGCTCAAACGACTCTTCGGCCCAGCCAAGGTCAACGCTGCTGCCGAGGCGGGACGCCCACTGGTGGCGCCAGCCGAGCGTCAGGTCTTCGCGCACCAGGAAGTTCGCCTGGCCAAACGCCGCGTCCGTTGCGCGACGGGTGGCGACGGTCAGCTGCGAGCGGTCCGCCGGGCGCCAGGTGGCGGCCGCTTCCCAGAAGGTGCCGCTGAAGTCCGTCTGCAGCGGGTCGTCCAGATCCCGCCGGATGCGGCCGGCCACCACCCGGGCATCCCCGGTGTTTCCTTCCCAGGCAAGGCCAAACCCCAGTTCCCGGCTGCTGCTGTCGCGCACGCCGACGTCGAAGTCGGCCTCGCTCCAGCGGGCCAGGGCCAGGAGCGACGTGCGGCTGGCAAAGCGCCAGTCAAACTCCGCCCCATAGCTCAGATAGTGGTGGTCTCCCTCGCGGGTGAAATCCCGATTGTTGCGGTAGGTCTTGTCGCCGGCGCCGGCAAACAGCGCCACCCGCCCCCGGGCTCTCTCAGCGCCGTGGGTGTAGCGCAGATCAAAACCCTGGTCGTCAAACTCATCGACGTCCCGATCCAGCGTTTCGAGAAAATTTTCCCGCAGTCCCAGCCCCCGGGGATCATGCGCCCGGTGCCAGCGGGCGGCCAGCATAAGGTCTGATCGCACCGTCGGCGTGTAGCGCCAGCTCAGGTCCAGCAAATGGTCGGTGTAGTCGTCGCGCCGGGAGCTGAAAAACTCGGCGTGGGAAATCTGATATTGGGCGCGAAACAGCTGCCGGGACCCGGCAAGGTCAGCCCGGATGCCCGGTTCCAGCAGCAGAAACTCTGAGCTCACCGGATCATCGTTGCGCCGCGCCACGTTGTCGTTATAGCCAAGGGCAGCCCCGAAAAGGGGATATACCTGCAGGCCGCCCACGGGAATGCCTGCCTCCTGGGCGGAAGCGGAAATCGAGCAGAGCAACAAGACGAGCGACGTCCAGGTCTTCAAAATACGATCCCCCAAGCTGCGGCGCGGAAGGTACGTGAATTAACCGCACAGTTCCCCGAAGCCCGGCGCTAATTCACAATTGTTTCGTGTTTGTGACGGCATCAGGCGACAAACGGCGGTTTTTTCGGGATGAGTGGGCCAGAGAGGGGCCAGGAAGTGGGTAGAGGAGCGCGCTCAGACCAGGTCCATCGCCTGCTAAAGGGGGGCGCGGGACGATGGTACAAACCCCGAAAGCCTGAGCGCGCAGAACTCTCTAGGCCCGTTGGAGGATAGGTGCGGCGCGGTTTTCCAGCACCTGAAGCGCACAGTTGTTTACAAGTGGCGTGGGTGTCCTGCGCTAACATGCGGCCCACAGGAGAACCGGGGACTTCTATGCTGATTGCCTATCTGGAAGACGACCCGCACCAGGGGGAGCTGGTGAAGGCGTGGCTTGAGGACAGCGACTGCGAGGTGGATCTTTTTGCCACCGCCAAAGCCTTCGTGAACGGTTTTCTCCATCGCGACTACGACCTGGCGCTTCTCGACTGGGAGCTGCCAGACGTGGAAGGGCTTGGGGTGCTGAAGTGGATCCGCAACAGCCAGCAGTCCAAGGTACCGGTACTTTTTCTCACCGGCCGCGACGCCAACCGGGATCTGGTGGAGGCGCTGGACAGCGGCGCTGATGATTACCTCACCAAACCTTTCGAACGCACCGTGCTGGTGGCCCGCACCCGGGCGCTGGCGCGGCGGGCCGCTGGGCACCCGGATCATTGGCTGGTGCGCAACGGTCCGTACGAGTTTGACCGGCGCAGCGAAACCGCCACCGTCGACGGCAAGCCGGTCAAGCTTACCCGGCGGGAGTTTCAGATGGCGGTGGCGTTGCTGGAGAACTTAAGTACAGTAGTCACGCGGGAACGGATTATGTTTGAGGTCTGGGGCTTGAGCACCGCGGTGGAAACGCGCACCGTGGATACCCACGCCTCAAGGCTTCGAAAGAAAATGGGCTGGGTCCCGGACAATGGCTGGGAGCTGCGCAGCGTTTACCAGAAAGGTTATCGCCTGCAAAAGCTGCAACACGGGAATTCCTGATGGTCAGAAAAAAAACCAAGACGCCGGAAGGTGACAACGTTGAACAGATCCGCGAGATCATCTTCGGCGGCCACATCAAAGACTATGAGAAGCGATTCGCAGCGCTGGAAAAAAAGCTGGAGCAATCGCAGCAGCGGCTGAGCGATCACGTGGAGCAGCAGGTGACCAGGCTGGGCGAGAAGCTGGAAAGCCTGGGGGAACAGCTCAGCGATGAAAGCCTGGCCAGGCGCGATGCGCTGGAGTCGATGGATGGCCTGCTGCAGAACCAGGCCAGCGAAGCGGGCCAGCAGCTGGCCGGCCTCGAGACGCAGCTCCAGAGCCAGGTAAACGAGCTGGAAAAGCTCCTGGGGCAGTGGCAGGAGGCCAGTCAGCAGGAGCTCAAAGCGCAGGCAGATGACTTTCAAACCGCCCTGGCGGCCCTGTCCGATAAGTTGTCCGCATTTGCCACCGGGCGCAGCGAGCTGGCGGGTCTGCTGAGCGACCTGGCGACGCGTTTGGAAGCGCCGCCCAAATCAGGGAACCGTTCCAAGCGGCGGTAGGATCCGTGTCCAACGTTAAACGTCTGCGGGAGCTGCTCGGCGTTGAGGCCGACCGAGCTGCTGCGGACAAAACCGCCGAGCGGCTTTCCGAAAAAGACCAGCGCACGGCGGATCTTGCCGAGGTGCTGCCGGACGCGTTTCGTCAGCGATCGAAAGATCCGCAGATGCACGAGGCGCTGCGGGATCCGGTCGAAAAAACCCTTAAACAGTCGGTTACGGAGAACCCCCAGGAGCTGGCGGACGTGCTGTTCCCGGTCATGGGACCCGCCATTCGCCGGGCCATTTCCGAAGCGTTGAGATCGGCGCTGGAAGGACTCAATCAGGCGCTGCAGGCCGGCTTCAGCGCCCGCAGCATGAAGTGGCGGGTTGAGTCCTGGCGCACCGGCGTGCCGTTTCGGGAAGTGGTGCTGCGCCACACGGTGCCCTATCGCATCAGTGAAGCGCTGCTGATCCATCGCGACAGCGGCCTGCTGATCCAGCGCGTCGGCGACCTGACCGATGAGCAGGCGCTGGATCGGGATGCGGTTGCCGGCATGCTGACGGCGGTGCAGGACTTTGTCGCCGACTCCACGGGGGACGCGGACGGTGAGCTGTCGAGCGCGGAACTGGGCGGGCGGGTGCTTTGGGTGCTGACCGGCCCAATCGCCCGCCTGGCGCTGATTTTGGAAGGGCAGCCGCCGCTGAGCCTGCGCATCGGACTGCGGGATCATCTGGCCGGCATGCATCAACACTGTGGCGGCTACCTCGGAAGTTACGCCGGAGAACCGGCGCCGCAGGACCTGCACCAGCGTCTTGAGGCGGTGCTGGAAACCGCGACGCCCGCTGATGACGAAGCTCCCAAGCGCCCGCCCTGGGTATTGCTCTGCCTGCTCGGCGCGATTGCGGTGAGTCTGGTCGCCGGGCTCGGCTGGTGGGCCTTCAGCGCCTGGCAGACCAGCGCCGCGTGGCAACGGCTGGAAGCGGCGATCAATGCGCAGCCAGGCCTTGTGTGGGTGTCTGCTGATCGTGCGGCGGAACCTCCCCTGATCCAGGTGCTGGCGGACCCGGCGGCACCATCCCCGGATTCTGTCCTGCGCCGCTTTGGCCCACCGCTGGAAGACGCCCAGGTGAAGATTACGCCGTTTGTCAGCGCCGAGCCCGAGATGGTCCGGCTGCGCATCGGCGATCGCCTGGGGCCGCTGCCCGATCAGCTGGTGATGGAGGTGCAGGGCAACACGCTGCGGCTCAGCGGCCGGGTACCGGCAAGCTGGTATCAGGAGCTTGAGGCGTTTCTGTCCCACGCGGTGCTGGCGGTGGACGCGTCCGCGGTTGAGGTGATCGAGGAACGCGATGAAGAGCTTTAAGGTCTGCATTCTGGGCGACTTCGCCGTCGGCAAGACCTCGCTGGTGCGCCGGTTTGTGGATCAGCAGTTTTCCGAGCGTTATCTCACCACGGTGGGGGTCAAGATCGATACCAAGGAGCTGGAACTGGCGGCCGGGCGAGCCAAGCTGGTGGTGTGGGATATTGCCGGAGCGGACGAGCTGGATGCCCTGCGCTCCAACTACGTGCGTGGCGCGGCCGGATTTCTGGTGGTGGCGGACCTCACCCGGGCGGACACGTTAACAACTGCAAAGAAACTGATCGACGAAGTTGCCGGTCAATTCGGCCCGATGCCATGCTGCCTGCTCGCCAACAAACTCGACCTTGAAGACGAGCGCGAAATCGACGACATGGATATGACAGCCCCGGCCGACATCCCGATCTTTTCCACCAGCGCCAAAACCGGCGAGCAGGTGGAGCGGGCCTTTGAGAAGCTGGGGCAGCTGATCTGCGAACCCGGCCGGTCCGCCGGATGACCGGGGCCAGCACATTTCCCCAGTCGGTGCAGCACAAGGTGCTGGCTGCGCTCACCCGGCGCAGCGCGCCGCAGTGGATCGAAACCGATGCCGATATGCGCATCACCCGCAGCCTTGGCGAACCGCTGGTGGGATCCCCGGCGCTGGGTGATGAGCTAACAGAATTGCTGCCCTGCGTGGTGGGCGCGGAGGACCTGGCGCCGATTCGTTTTGCCGCGGTCAATCTCAAAGAATCGCTGTCCGTTGACGTGCATATTTTTGCCGGCGACGGCGGCTACCAGGTCCTGCTGGTGGACGTTTCCGACAGCCAGCAGCGAGAGCAGAGCAGCCAGCAGCAGGCGCATGAGATTGCGCTGCTCAATCGCCGGCTCAACAAGCTCACGGACGCGCTTAAGGCCTCCAAAGCCGAGGTGGAGGCGGCCAGCGCCGCCAAAAGCGCGTTCATGGCGAGCATGTCCCACGAGTTTCGCACGCCGCTCACGGCCGTGCTTGGCTATACAGACCTGCTGCGCCGTGGGGTGGCGGACCCGGAGGAAGGGGTCGACGGCATTCAGGAATCGGCGGACTACCTGCTGGGCCTGATAGACAATCTGCTTGAACACGGCGCAACAGAGAACCAGGGCATTGCGATCCATCCGGAAACGGTGCCCCTTGCCGCATTTTTCGAAGCGCTGGAGCGCCAGTTCCGACCCCTGATCGAGCGCAAGAACCTTCAGTTTTCCCTTAACCCCGCCGGTGACGATGCCCGGGCGCGGCTGGATCCGGTGCGCTGCCGGCAGGTGCTCACCAATCTGCTGAGCAACGCACTGCGCCATACCGCGACGGGCACCATCACCCTTGCCTGGATACTTGAGGACGGGCAGCTGGAGGTCCGGGTGGCTGACACCGGCAGCGGCATTCCTGCGGAAGATCTGGGCGCTATCTTCCAGCCGTTCTTCCGCGGCCGCTCCGCCGCCGGACGGCCGGGAGCGGGTCTGGGTCTGTCGATCAGCCGGCGCATTGCCGAGGCGCTGGGGGGAACGCTGAAGGTGGAGAGCGAACCTGGCGCCGGGTCGACCTTTTGCCTGCGGATTCCGGTTGGTATGGAGGCGGCTCCGGAGCAGCTGAAGCAGCATGCCCTCCGGGTGCTGGTTGTTGATGATGACCCCAATATCCGCGCCGTGCTGGAGCTTGCGCTGGCTGATGAAGGCCACGCGGTGGTGACCTGTGGCGACTTGGAACAAACCCGCGAACTGCTGGCCGCTGCGGAAGCGCCGCAGGTAGCGCTGGTGGACCTGGATCTTTACGGCGCTGACGGGCTTGAGGTGGTGGAGCTGCTGAAGCGTTTCAGCAGTTCGCTGCCCGTGCTGGCCATGTCAGCGGTTGGCTCCGTGGAGCTGTCCGCCCGTATCGAGGGGGCGGGCTGCGCTGGCTTTGTCACCAAACCCTTTGACCTCGGATCTCTCGGCCAGACCCTGCAGCAGGCGGCGGGGGACTTATGAGCCGGGACCGCGGTCTTACTCCCGCCACAGAGCATAAGGTGGCGCAGCTGAAAAAGGGCTTCGTCGACAGCTTTGCGGATCGGCTGCCGGCGCTGGAAAACTGGCAGGGTGAGGTATCGGCGAGCCGGCCGGACCGCACCGTGATGCAGAGCCTGCGCACGGAGATTCACCAGCTTCGCGGCAGTGCCGGGCTGTATGGTCTTACCGATCTGTTTCAGGCACTGGATGTGGTGCAGCGGGAGCTCGATGAGGTACTTGAGACGGGCTGCCGCGGACCCCTGTCGCCGGCCGGCCAGCAGCAGTTGACGCAGGTGTTGAAGCTCATGCGATTCCCCTCCCGGTTTCTCTGATCGCTCCGTCGAGCAGTCGTGGCCGGGAAGTGTGAACAAGCGTTGACTCAGCTTAAGGTTCCGGCAGAAGCGCTCCTATACTCGATTACGAGGTGGCGGCCTGCCTCCAAGGCCCCGGAACCGAGCGGGTGGGTCGTCTACCTCATTTCTCCCTGAGATCAGCAGCCGCTGGTTTTTGATTCCGGTAAGATCTGCACAGCACAAGCTCTTCTCGCCTCTATGCCTTTGATCCGAACCACAACCCTCCTGGCCCTCGCGGTGCTGGCCGGCTGCGCCAGTGCTCCCCCGGCAGAGCTTCAGACGCCGCAAAACCGCTGGCAGGTGCAGTTTGAGTTTCCTGTTTCCCACCAGCAGAACGTCGGAGATGACCTGCTGATCGTAGGCACCGAGCGGCATCTCTACGGCCTGGAACCCCAGACCGGCCAGACCTACTGGCGCCTGCGCAACGTCAACACCAACGCCCGCGACATCATCGACCTGCCGGACAAGCCTTATCTGCTGGTCAGCGACGCCGCCGGCGGCGCGTTTGATGACGCCGGCACCCATATGCTGGCGGTGAACCGCACCAGCGGCGAGATTGTGTGGGAGTCGGAGGTGCTGGGCGGGCGCGTGCTGCAGGCGCGGGTGGACCACGCCCGGTCGCGGCTCTACGCCGTGCTGGTGATCGGTTCCCACGGCGATGATCGGGGGCTCCTGCACGATCTGCTCCCCAGCAAGGGAATCATGTCCGGGTTTGAAGCGGAGCCGCGGATGGCGGCCCTGGATCTGGAAACGGGCGAGGTGCTCTGGCGCATGCCGTTTGGCGAGGCGGTGCGCATGCGGCCGTCCATCAGGCCGGGGGTCGGCGGCGCGGGTGCCCACGGTGGCCTGCGGCCATTTGATCTTGGTCTATATCACCCTCCGATGCTGGTCGAGGACCTGGTCTGCGTAAGCTACGCCGGCCTGAGCTGCTACCACGTGGATACCGGCCGGCCGGTCTGGGCGGATCGGTTTGAAACCTTAGACGGAGACTTAGGGCTGTCCTATCCGGACCCGATCCTGCGGGATGCCCGGCTGCTGGCCGGTGACACCGAGCAGCTCTATGCCTTCAATCCGCAAAACGGCGAGGAGCTGTGGCGTTCGGACGATATTGGGCGGGTGCCGGAACTGCTGGACGATGAGGTTATCCTCTACGCCCAGGTGGGCGGCCGCTACTTTGACGCCGATGACGAGCAGTGGGTGGCCCGGGGGCCTTTTGCGGTGGCGGCCATCAATCGTCGCAACGGCAATATTCTGTGGAAGTACCGCCTTCGGCGGTCCATCAGCAATCTGCTGATCGCGGGTGAGTTTGTGTACGTGGCGGACGAAGAGCATCTGTTTGCGCTGGACCGGCTCGACGGCAGTCTGGGGCTGCGCGAGCTGCATCAGCTGAAGGAGCCGCCAACGATCCTGGCCCTTAACGAGGGTGGCGATCTGGTTCTGATCAGCACCAGCGAAGCCGCCGGCTACAACCGGCAAACGGGCCGCATCCGATGGTACGAAACCCACCCGGCGCCAAGGGCGGGAGCCTGGGCCCGTTTTGCCGCCGGGCTGATGAACGTGACCGGCGGGCTGCTGCGTCTGAGCTCAAATCTGATCTCCCACGGCCGCGGCCTGCTGCCCCCGGTACCCAACATTCAGACCGGCGGTCGCAGAATCATGAGCGGTCGCGGTGTGCTGCGGGATACCACCGGCTATCTGGGCGAGTTTCTGCTCAGCCAGGGCAGCGCGATCAACGCCGATCACAGCTACGCCAACCTAAGCGGCCGCACCCAGTACTTCGTCACGCGGCCGCAGGGCCACGATGTGGCGGCCCTGGCGGCGGTGAATATCGAGACGGGCCAAACCCACGCCCTGACGGTGCTGCCGACCATTTCCACCGCGCTGGTGATCGATGAAATCAACGGCCAGGCCTACCAGGCGGATGGCGCCACCCTGACCGCCATTCCGCTGGGCGCGGTGGAGACACCCAAGGTGGCCGCTGAGTAAGCCCAACGGCAATTGACAAGCCGCAGCGGGGCCGATACAGTCCCGCCTCCGCTGGCCCGGTCGGGCCACAGCCTGCCCAGGTGGCGGAATTGGTAGACGCGCTGGCTTCAGGTGCCAGTGGGGGTAACCCCGTGGAGGTTCAAGTCCTCTCCTGGGCACCATTTGACTACAACACCCGTCGAAATGCTCTCAAGCCTTGAGGGGCAGGGCAACTGGGGCCGTTCGACCCGCACTTACCTGAAGGTCGACGACCTCGCGGAGGCGGTTAAGGTGGCTGAGGCTGCCGGCGCCTGTCCGCCCACCCAGCTGGGTGATACCGGCAGCAGTTATTCCTGATAGTCAATTTCGAAGGCGGCAATGCGAAGATTAAAGCGGGCGGTTGGCCAGTTGCTGTTGATCGCCATCACGTAGTAGCTGTTGCCGTCGTTGTTAATGGCAATGTCGCGATTCGATACCGTGATTTCTTGTCGCGTGGTCGACTGGCCGCTGGTGTCGACGTCATCAAGAAAGAAGAAACCCCCATCGGAGAATTCGACCCCAAACACCAGTCGCAGATTTTCGCTCGCCGAATCGTCCAGGTAAATGGCCCGAACTTGGGTCACGGTAGCGCCATCTGGTAATTGCACCGGCGCGATAAGCGCGGCAAACGTTCCGCTGCCGCCAGTAATGTAAGCGCCGCCGTTGCCAAGGCCTTTGCTGTATCCCAAGCTCGACTCCCGTGGTGTAAATGCTGTGGCGCCGATCGTTAACAGTCGATCTTGTGGCGCGCCGGGCCCGTCATCGCCGCAGGTCACCGAACCATCGGCGTTCACGGCCCTGACGAAGCTGCCTGTCGTGCATGCGCCGGTGACTCGGCGCTGCACTTGATTGGTGTTGATGTCACCGGCGCCGACCGAGCCGTTGACAATCTCGGTGCTGCCGATGGCGTTGGTGGCGACCATCTCAGCGTGCAGCGCGTACGGCGCGGCGGTGAGTTTCTGCCGCGGCAGCAGCTCGGTAAAGCCACCGGTTTCGCTGCCGTTGCGGACACTGGCCTCGATCCAGAGCTGATCACCGGCGAACGGTCCGGCGCCGAAATCCAGCTCGGTGGTGAAGATCCCGCCACTAACCACAACGTCTTCAACGATGATGGTGCTGCCGGCTTGGGC
>JBCCVP010000148.1:0-13981 GCA_039195135.1 Pseudomonadota bacterium
ATGGGCGACAGCGATACCTGGGTCAAGCGGAAGCTGTCCTGGTACAGCCCGGTGACCGGCCGCTGCCTGTTCGTGAATAACCGCGGCGGCATGGCGGAAGAGCTGAATCTGCATGATGTGGCCATCGCCATGACCGAGGATCGTGCCCGGGTGTTTGAGGCCAGCGCCCGTCCGCTGATGGATCGGGCCTTTGAGTCCATCTTCGGTCGACTGAAAGGATTGATGCAGAAGAAATCAACCGCATAAGACTCACCGGCAATTCAGGACATTGCCAGTGAGGAACGTTCACCAGGGGGAGAGGTAACTGGTGGCAACCAAGGGAATAGGTGTCTCCAATGACGCAGCAACTGCTTACGGAACAACGCGCTTCGTCGCGCAAATCAATGTCGAGCATCGTGCCGGTGTTCGACGCCATGACCGGCGAGAGGCTTGGCCATATTGGCAATATCTCGTCTGGCGGCCTGATGGTGATCTGCCAGAAGGAAGTCGGCGACGGGCATCTTTACCAGCTTCATTTCTCCGTCCCGCAGGATGACGAGGACGACGCGAGCACCTTCAACGTGGGCGCGCATTGCCTGTGGTGTTCAGAAGCCGAATCCACCGGCACCTTCTGGGCCGGCTTTGAGATCATCGATATCTCCGATGACGAAGCGTCGGAGCTTGAGGGCATGGTTCTCAAAATCTGACCCGTTGCGGTTTCTGGTCGCAACGCTGCTGCTCGCCGTTATCCCGGCCTGCGGCGACCGCCCTCCTGAGACCTTATCCCGCACCTACTTTGTCTTCGGCACCGAAGTCTCTATCCAGGCCTACGGTCAGCCGGCCAAAATCCAGCCGCAGCTGGCCGTCGCGCAGCAGCTCCTGCGCCGCCGGCACCGGGAGTGGCATGCCTGGGAGCCGGGGCTGCTCGACTCCCTGAACGAGGCGCTGGCTAGCGGCCGCTGCTATCCCGTGAACCCGCCACTGCGAGCGCTGTTGATTCAGGCTGCAGAGCTGGAGACGGCGACCGGGGGTTTGTTTAACGCCGGTGCTGGAAACCTGATCCGGCGCTGGGGATTCCACACCAGCGAGTTTCCGATCCGCCAGCCGCCGCCCACCCCGGAGGAGCTTGCACAGCTGACGGCAGCGCGCCCCGGCCTGACTCAGCTGATTTTCAATCCGGACTGTATCGCCAGCTCCAACCCGGCGGTGCGCATTGATCTTGGGGCCATCGGCAAAGGCGCCGCCATTGACGAGGTGGTGGATCAGCTCCGGGATGCGGGTATTCCGGCGGCGCTGGTCAACGCCGGCGGCGACCTGCGCGGCTATGGCGCGCCGGGCCGCCCCTGGCGGGTGGCGATCCGGCGCCCCGGCAGCGGCCCGGCCCGGCCTCTCGCCGTGCTTCATCTGCGCGAAGACGAGGCGGTGGTCACTTCCGGCGGTTATGCGCGCTACGTGCAACATGAGCAAGAGCGCTACCCCCACATTCTCGATCCCCGCACCGGCCTGCCGGCGGCCGGGCCCTTGAGCGTCACCGTGGTAGCGCACAGCGCCAGCGTGGCCGACGCCGCGGCGACGGCGCTGATGATCGGCGGGCTGCCCGCGGTAGCGCAAACCCGAAGCCTCGCCGCCGTGCAGCACCTGCTGCTGATCACCGACGACGGCTGCATTCACGTGGATCCGGCGCTGGAAGACCGGCTTCAGTGGCCCGAGGCGCCGGCCTGCGTAGAGACCCTTGATGCGGCACAATAGACGCATGAATGCGCATCTCAAGAACGACTCAGAGACTTATCCCGCCCACCTGGCCACGCTGCAGCAGCACCTGGAAAGCAGCCTTGAAGGGTTGCCCTATGACGGCGTGGCGATCTATTCCGGCACTCCCTACGTGGCGTTTCTCGACGACTACCATTTTCCGTTCAAGGCCAATCCCCACTTTCTGTGGTGGCTGCCCCTGACGGAACTGCCGGAAAGCTGGCTGCTGCTGCGCCCCGGCGCAAAGCCCCGGCTGCTGTATCACCAGCCGGCGGACTACTGGCATTTGCCGCCGGAGGATCCGGCCGGATTCTGGACCGGGTCTTTCGACATCGATGTTGTCAGCGAGGCCGATAGCGCCCACCGGGCGCTGCCGGACAACCTGGACCGCTGGGCCGCCATCGGCGCACAGATGCCGGCGCTCGGGTTTGCCGACGAAAACCCGGACCTGCTGGTGAGCCGGCTGCACTGGTGCCGGGCGGCAAAAACCGAGTTTGAGCTCAATCGTATGCGGCAGGCGTCGGATCTTGGGGTCGCCGCCCACAGCGCCGCGGCCCAGGCTTTTGCCGACGGCGCCAGCGAGTACGAAATACACCTGGCCTACCTCGAGGCCTGTGCGCACGCGGAGAAGGAGCTTCCCTACAACAACATCATCGCCCGCAACGAACACGCGGCGGTGCTGCACTATCAAAACCTTGATCGAGACCGGAACGGTCCCCGCCACAGTTTCCTCATCGACGCCGGCGCCAGCTGCGAGGGCTACGCCAGCGACATCACCCGAACCTACGCGGAGCCGGGGACCGATTTCGAGGCTCTCGTGCAGGCCATGGAGGAGCGCCAGCTCAAGATGGTGGACAGCATGCGGGCCGGCAGCGACTACGCGGCGCTGCATGGCGAAGCGCATCGCCACGTGGCTGAGCTGCTGAGCGAGTTTGAGGTGGTGAAGGGCTCCGCCGAAGAAACGCTCGAATCGGGCCTTACCGGCGCGTTCTTTCCCCATGGCCTGGGCCATTTGATCGGGCTGCAGGTGCACGATGTAGGGGGCCAGCAGGCGGAGTTTTCCGGCGGCGTCAAAGCGCCCCCGGAGGATTATCCGTTTCTGCGCACCACGCGGACCCTCGAGGCTGGTTATGTCGTGACGGTGGAGCCAGGCCTTTATTTCATTCCTGCGCTGCTCGGTCCGCTGCGCGCTAATGGTAAGGCGGAGCAGATCAACTGGGCGCGGGTAGATGAGTTTCTTCCCTACGGCGGCATTCGCATCGAAGACGACGTCGCCGTGCGGGCGGAAGGCCCACCGGAAAACCTGACCCGCGACGCCTTCGCGAGGCTCTAGGCCCAGGCAGCACCGGGCAGCACCGGGCGGCGCCGGGTCAGACCCGCGGGGTCTGACCCTCGAATGTGGCACGGGTGTGCCGAGGCGCAGGAGTCTGATTCCGGTTTTTCCACGAACGGCGCGAACCACATTCGTCGGAAACTTCGCATCGACGCTTACCCTCTATCGCGGCACTTTCGGGGGTCAGACCCCGAGAGGGTCTGACCCGCTTTGGGGGCCGACCCCGTCACCGGCGCTTGCTTTCGGCGTTTAGATCGGAGAGCCGGGGGGAATTTTGACGCGGGGCGGCAGGCTGTCGGCCATCGGCTTGTTCAGGAAGCGGCGGATTTCTGCCGCCATCTGCTGCGCCTGGTCGCCACGGCGCAGATCGCCGGCGAGGCGCCGTAGCGCCGCCATCGCCAGCGCCCGCACCGCGTCCGGCGCGTCGCCGACCGCCAGTCGCTGGAGTTCCCGTAGGGCAACCCACGCCACCTCAGAGGTGATCTGATCGCTGTCTCGACCCGCCGCGGGCGCAATCAGCCGCTCGCCGTAGGCCCTCAGAAGTTCCTGCAGGCCCAGCTGCGCCGGGTCCCGCTGACGCTGCTGCAGCAGACGCTGGGCCCGGCCGGGCTCCAGCAGCATGCCAGTTATGGCCTGGGCCAGCGCTCGGGCCGGCGCCGCCTGATCAAAACTGTTGGCGGTGCGGTGGGCAAAATACTCCCGGGTCCGGCCGTCACCGTAGGCCGGCGGGACGAGGTGCGGCAGCAGCGACTCGGGGAGCTTCAGTTGCTCAGGAGCCAGCGCCGCCAGCAAAGCCGCCAGCGCCGCCCGCTGGGTCTGCGCCGCCACCCGCGCCACCTCCGCGTCCGCGTCACCGCGCAGCACATAGTCATACTCAACGCCGCCGACCAGCTTGGTCACCGCCTCCGCCTGATAGCGATGCAGCAGGTAAACCGGCACGAGCGCTTCCTCAAGGGTAGCCAGCGGCTGACCCGGGCGCACCACCGCAGGCGAAAAGCCCGCCAGCGCCGTGCTACGAACCGCGTTCAGCTCGGCAAAACGAACAAGCGCATCCTCGCCGTTATCCCACAGGTGCGCGCCGGCGTGGGCGGTCGCCGGACCCCGCACGTCCGGGTCGGAGATAAACCGCAGACCCATTGTCCGGGCCTGCGCCAGCACCTCGGCAAGGCCCGCCGTCTCCGCGGTGCGGTCGGGATAAACCCGGTAGCCGTAGGTTACGGACAGCTTGTCCCACTCACCGATGCCCATGTCGTAGGCATTTTTGAGACTGACCCGGCCGTCCGCGCCCAGCTTCACGTTGGGATGGGGATAGTCCATCACCGAGGCGTCGTTTGCCGCGCTGGCGGCAAAGTTGTGCGCCAAGCCCAGCGTATGCCCCACTTCGTGGGCCGACAGCTGCCGGAGTCGGGCGAGAGCCATTTCCCGCGCCGCGCTGCCCTGATCCCCGTCTTCGCTGAACGGCGCCGTGAGGCCCTGGGCAATGAGCATATCCTGGCGCACGCGCAGCGAGCCAAGGCTGACATGGCCTTTGATGATCTCACCGCTGCGGGGGTCGATAATGCCCCAGCCGTAGGACCAGCCGCGGGTGGAGCGGTGCACCCACTGAATCACGTTGTAGCGAATATCCAGCGGATCGGCACCTTCCGGCAGCAGCTCAACCTGAAACGCGTTGCGGAAGCCGGCTGCTTCAAACGCCTGATTCCACCAGGAGGCGCCCTCAATCAAGGCTGAGCGGATCGGCTCCGGGGCACCCCGGTCGACGTAGTACACGAGCGGCTCCACCGCCTCGCTTACCGCCGCCGTGGGGTCTGCCTTCTCAAGCCGGTGCCGCACCAGCAGATGACGTCGGATCGGCTGATCCAGCGGCACCGCGTAATCCTGAAAATCGAAGGAGAAATAGCCGGACCGGGGGTGGTAGGCACGCCGGGCAAAGCCATCATCCGGCGCCTCAATAAACTGATGCCGGGACTTGACGGTAATGGCTTTCGGCTCCGGCACCACGCTGCGCACCTGGGCGCCGGGCTTACTGCCGGTCAGCGTGATCCAGGCCTCCAGCACGGAGTTTTTCGGAAAACTCTTCAGCATGTCCGGGTCCGCCGCGGAGCGGCCCGCGTCTACACTGTAGGTACCTTCCTCCAGCTGGCTCAGGCGATCCGCAACGCCGTAGGCATCGGTCTTCAGGTAGGGCGTCATATCCACCAGCGCCGCCCCGTCATCCGACGCGGCCACCACCTCCAGACCCGCCAGCACGCTTTGCGCAAACGCCTCCTCAACGGCCCGCCGCTCGTCTGGATTTTCAGACTCCGCGCGGTAGCCAAGGTTGCGCTGCACCAGCAGCACCCGGGGGCCACTGCGGCGGAAAAAAACCACCCGCGTAGCGCTCAGCTGCCCGCGGTCCAGGCCGATGTCGTTGGATCCAACGCCGGTGGGCAGCGAGACCAGGTACAGCAGGTCCTCTTCGAACCGGCTGACCTCCACCAGTACCCGCCCCTTCTCCGCGTCCCAGTAAAGCGGAAGAAATCCGTCCTGCCGGGTCATGCCCTCCGTTGCTTCCTCAATCGAGGCATGACCAAGGGTGGGCAGCAGCAGAACCAGGAAAAGAACAGCTTTGTGCATCAGTTTCTCCGAAGGGACAAAAGGCGCCCGGTCCGGGAGACCCAACGCCAACGGTTGCTTAGGGCTCTAAACCCAGGCGGAATCCAAAATCTCCTGGCGCCTCAGCCGCCAGGTAGGCAAACACGGCGTACGCGGCCACATTCTGTGCGAGATGCTCCGGGTTGACCTTGTCGAGCGTGTCGTTCGCCGTGTGGTGATAGTCAAAGTAGTCGGTGCCGTCCTGGTGCAGCGTCGCCACCGCCATACCCGCCGCGCGCATCGGTATCAGGTCCGGCCCGCCGAAGGCGTTGTTATTCCCCCGGGTGATGCCGAGGGGCGCCAGCACCTGGGTGATCTGGTCGACAATCGCGAGTGATCCCGGGCTCACCCGGGTCGAAAAGCGGTAGATCGGCCCGGCGCCAAAATCGGATTCGGCGCCGATGATGTGCTGTCCCATTTCCCCCAGATGCGCCTGCTGATAGGCCCGGGCGCCGTAGAGCCCCTGTTCCTCATTCGCGTACAGAATGACGCGAATGGTCCGCCGGGGCCGCTGCGGCTGCTGCGCGATCAGCGTGGCCGCCGCCATCGTAATGGCGCACCCGGCGCCGTCATCGATGGCACCGGTACCCAGATCCCAGGAATCGAGATGGCCGCCGATGACCACGTACTCCTCCGGGGCCTCGCGCCCCAGCAGGTCGCCGATTACGTTGTAGGACGTGTAGGTGCCGTCCCAGCGGCTGGTGAGGTGCAGCGCTACTTCCACCGCATCACTGCGCTTAAGCATCGACAACAGCAGGTCCGCGTCCGGGTTAGAAAGAGCCGCCGCGGGAATCCGCGGCACGTCCAGATCGTAGGACATGTTGCCGGTGTGCGGCAGCCGATCCCGGTCGGTGCCGATAGACCGGATCATCAGGGCGGAGGCCCCTTTCACAGCAGCCACCGACGCCCCCTGGTTGCGGGCCACAACAGCGGGTCCATAGCCGGCGCCGGTGCGAAAGCGCTCCATGCGGTTGCTGATGAAGGCGATGGCGCCATCCAGGCTGGCATCCGGCGCTGCCTGAAGGTCCGCGAGGGTTTCGAAATGCCTGACCTGCGCCCGGAGCTCACCGTCGGTGGCCACGCTGCCGCCCAGAGCGGTGATAACGAGGGGCTGCTCGAAGGGCGCCACCACCCGGGCCTCCTCCCGGCCCCGGCGCCAGGCGGGAAAGGTCACGGGTTCCGTTAGGACCCGGTCAAACTTCAGCTCGGCAAACTTTTCCTGTGCCCAGACCACCGCCCGGGCGTCACCGGGGGACCCGGCCATGCGGGGGCCGACCTCGGTGGTCAGGGACTCGAGAATTTCATACGCCAGCTCCGACTCCCGGGCAACATCGCGCACCGCTTCGGCCTGCTGCAGCGCCTCGGAGGGCAGCACGTCAGCGCTTTGGGCCGCGCCCGCCAGGCCGATCAGCGCCGCGCCGGCGGCGCGAACCCAACTGGACTTCGGCGGAGTCCTCGAGGCCAGCAGCGGGGTCAAAACATGCCCACTTCCAGGCGCGCCGCCTCGGTCATCATGCTCTGGTTCCACGGCGGGTCGAACACCAGCTCCACATCCACGCCACTGACCGTTGGAATCAGGCCCAGTTTGTTCTGCACGTCGGCCACCAGGATATCCCCCATGCCACAGCCCGGCGCGGTGAGTGTCATATCCACCTCGATGCGCCGCTGGCCGTCTTCCAGCTTCTCGATATCGCAGCGGTAGATCAGCCCCAGATCGGCGATGTTGACCGGAATTTCCGGGTCGTAGCAGGTCTCCAGCTGATTCCAGACCAGCGCCTCAAAATCTTCGTCCGTGGCGTTTTCCGGCAGCTCCGGCCGCGGCAGCGGCTCTTTGCCCAGCGCGTCCGCGTCCACCCCATCGATGCGAAACAGATTGCCCTCCACAAAAACCGTAAAGCTGCCCCCCAGGCTCTGGGTGATATAGCCGACCGTGCCGGCTGGCAGTGTTACCTCATCCCCCGCAGGGACGATAATGGCGGCGCAGTCCCGCTCGAGACGGATAGGTTCGCTGGCGTGGCTGTACATGGTGAATGACCTTATGGGATCGCCATTATATGCGGGTTAAACCCTCGGAAAGCCAGGGGCGTCTAACCTGTCTGATTCCCTGCCGAATTGACGGAGTTTCTGATGACGCAACGCTTGCCTTTCTCCAAACCATTACCCCTGTCGCTGGCCGTTTCCGGATTGCTGCTGTGTGTCGCCGGCCCCTTAAGCGCCAAAGACTACTGCGAGTACCGCAAGTCGCTGGATTTTACCCAGGACGTGGGTAGCCTCGCCGAGCTGGACCTGAATGCCGGCCCCGGCAGCCTGCGCATCAGCGGCGACGCGGGGGCCAGTCAGATTGTGGTCAACGCTACCGCCTGCGCGTCCAGCGAAAAGCTCCTCGACGGCCTGCGCATCGACCAGCGCACCAGCGGCGACAAACTGATGCTGGATACCGTTGAGCCTGATCGGGGCTGGTCGTCCTGGTCCGGCAACAGCTACGCCGGCATCGAGCTGGAAATTGTGGTGCCGGCCAGTTTTGATGTTTCCGTAGAAGACACCAGCGGCAGCGCCACCATCGAGGGGGTGCACGAGGTGTACGTGGAAGACGGCTCCGGCGAGCTGACCATCCGCAGCACCAGCGGGCCGGTGAGCGTCGACGACGGCTCCGGCAGCCTGACGCTGCGGGACATCGGCGGTCGCATTTACCTGAACGACGGCTCCGGCAGCATCGATATCGACGGTGCCCGGGAGGACGTGTTTATTGAGGAAGACGGGTCCGGCGGTATCGACATCCGCGACGTGGCCCTGGACGTTGTGATCGAAGAAGATGGCTCCGGCGGCATCACCGTGTCCCAGGTGGGTGGCGACGTGCTGGTCGACAATGACGGATCCGGCGGCATTAAAGTTGCCGACGTCACCGGCTCGCTGACGGTGCGGCGGGACGGCAATGGCGGTATTAACTACAGCAACGTGGCCGGCGACATTTCCGTGCCGGAGGACCGCCGCAAGCGCAAGAAAATGTAAAACGATCCGGCGCCTCGTTTAGAGGCCCCGGTGCTGATGTTATGATCCCGCGCGGTTTGACACCGGGCGGGATTTTTTTGACTGAAACGCATCGCAGCAGCCCCGCGGGCGGGACGATGGCCGGCATTGCGCTGGCGGTGATCGTGGCGCTTGCCAGCACCTTTGCGGCGACTTTTGTCGGCACGCAGCTGCTCGGCATGTCCGGCGCCCCGATCAGCCCGATCATGCTGGCCATTGTTGCCGGCATGGCGATCGCCAACCTGGCACCGCTGCCCGAGAGCCTGCGTTCCGGCTTTGCGTTCTGCACGCAGTGGGTGCTGCGCGCCGGCATTGTGCTGCTGGGATTCCGGCTGAGCCTCAATGCCGCCGGCGCCATCGGCCTCAATGCCCTGCCGTTGATTGTGGCGTGCATTGCCACGGCCCTGGCGGTCGTGCTGATCGCTGGCCGGTTGATGCGCCTGCCCTGGCGCCTGAACGGGCTGATCGCCATGGGCACCAGCATCTGTGGCTGCACCGCCATCGTCGCAGTGGCGCCACTGATTCGTGCCCGGGACGCAGAAATCAGCTACGCCATCGCCACCATCACCATTTTTGGCCTCGTCGCCATGCTCGCCTACCCCTGGCTGGCGCATTGGCTGTTTGCCGGCAGCGCCGAACAGGCCGGTTACTTCCTTGGACCCGCGGTGCATGAAACGGCCCAGGTAGCGGGCGCCGGCCTGATCTACCAGCAGCAATTCGGCGCCCCCGCCGCGCTGGACGTGGCTACGGTGACCAAGCTCGTACGCAATCTGACCATGGTGATTCTGGTACCGGTGATCGCGCTGCTGTTTCGCGACCCGGAGGCGGAACAGGGCAGCCGCTGGTACCAGCTGATTCCCGGTTTTATTGTCGGCTTTGCGGCCCTGTGTGCACTGCGCACGCTAGGCGACTGGCAGATCGACAACGCTGGCTCCGCGCTCGGCCTTTTTTCAGCCGCCAACTGGTCCGAGGCCACGGCCGCTGTCGGGAAGGCGGCAAAATGGCTACTCACGGTGGCCATGGCCGCCGTCGGGCTGACCACGCGCTTTGCGGTGCTGAAGGACCTGGGCCTGCGGCCCTTTCTACTCGGCCTGGCAGCGGCGACGGCGGTGGGCGTCACCAGCGCGATGCTGCTGAAGCTGTTCTGAGGCCCGCGCGAGCGAGATCGATTAGAACGCGCGCCGCAGGCTGAAGATGACGCCGCGGCCCGGCGCATCAATGCCGGAGCCGTGTTCACGGTACGCTCGGTCTGCCAGATTGTGCGCCGTCAGGTCGATGTCCCAGATGTCGTTGGGGGCCCAGCGGGCCTGCAGATCCCAGGTCACCCACCCCGGGGTACCAGCAGGATTAATCCTGGGATCCCGGGCGTCGCGAGGGCTCAGATTGTCCTGCCGGCGGGCAAAGCGGGTGAGCACCTTGAAGCGCCAGCGCTCGGACATGGCCCACTGAAGGCTCGCCTCGCCGTTCAGCGGCGGCACCCGATCCGCCGGCTGCTCACCGCCGGCAACTTTTTCCGTACCACGCACGCTGTTGAGGTTGAAGGTGCCGGTCAACGAATCACTGAGAAGGGCCACAAGCCCCAGCTCGAGGCCCCGCAGCCGAACGGCGGAGATGTTTTCGCTGCGTACCTCCACGCGGCCGTCGGCACGCGGGTTGCCGGTCAGCACGGACGTGATCTTGTCGTCGTAGTCCAGCGTGAACGCCACCAGCTCGCCGCGCCAGCCAGGCCGGGACCACTTCACACCCACATCCAGGCTCAGTACCTCTTCCGGCTGGAGCCGGGGATTGGCCACGTTGAAGCGGTTGCCGGGTCGAGCACCCAGCGTTCCCAGGTCAAAAATATTCGGCGCGCGATAACCCTGGCCGAGGTTGGCCACCAGGTTGACCGAATCGTTCACCGCCCAGCGTGCCGCCAGGCTGCCGGTGACCTGGGACTGATCCAGCCGGACATCCGCCGGCGTCATGGCGGCCAGGTCCAGATCCCACCGGGAGTAACGCAGGCCAGCCTCGAGGTTAAGCCGCTCCGAGATGGCCGCATCCAGATGGGCGTAGAGCGCCTGATTGCCCTGGCTGGCGCCATCAGGAAAGCGGGGCCGCACGGGCTGCCGGGCAGCCCCGTCCAGTGGCTCTTCAAGCCGCACGCTATCAACCGTATCGTCATACCACTCCAGGCCGTAGATCAGGTCCAGCGCCGGCGACAGGGTCTTCTGAAACTGGCCGGTCAGGCCAAACAGCTGGCTGGCGTTGCTTTCCAGCTGCCGCACGGGGGAGTCGAAATCCCGGGAACGGCGGTCGTCCTCAATCTCCTGCACCGCCAGGTGCCACTGAAACGCGTCAAACCAGGGGTTTTCCCGCTCCCCCTTGATGGCCACGTGGGCAAAGCTCCGCCGGTTGGGCTCAAAAAAGAACTCGGCAGACGCCGGCTGCGTCTGCCCAAACCCCGGTACCAGCTCATCCACCCGCGGCGTGGACGGCTGCTCCAGGTGCTGCAGATCCAGGCGCAGCTCGGTGGCCGACGACAGACGATAGCGCCAGCTCAGGGATGCGGCCCGGGCCTCGTAGCCGGACGGTGCCACCGTACCTCGCGCCGTGCGCCGATCCCCCACGTCCTGCCAGGTGACCTGACCGCGCCAGGCGCTCACCGCCGAACCGCCGCCCAGCGCTGCGCTTAGCGTCACGTGTTCATCGGCGGTGCCCAGCAGGACCCGCGTGCTGCCGTGCAGCTCCCGCTCAAACTCCGGTCCCTGGGTGAGGAACTGCACCACGCCGCCCATCGCATCGGCGCCGTAGAGGGTGGACACGGGTCCCCGCACCACCTCGATCCGCTCTAACAGCTGAGCATCCACCAGGGCCAGATACTGATTGGGCGCATTGCGAAACAGCGTGTTGTTCAGCCGCATCCCGTCGACGAGGTGCAGCACTTCGGAGCCTTTCAGGCCGCGCACAATGGCGATGCCCTGCCCCGGCGTGGTCTGCTGCACAAACACCCCCGGACTCCCGCGCAGGGCGTCCACGCTGATCAGCGGCGCTGCCGCCGCGAGGGCCTGGCGGTCCACCACGGTGACCGGCTGCGCCGTGTCGGTGGTGCTCACCGCCCGACGCTTGGCGGTGACCTGAATCACTTCCAGCACCGCATCTTCCGTCGCCCGGGCCGGCGCGAGCCCGGTCGCCAGCGCAACCGCCAGCAGCACACCAGGCACGGCGGAGAAGCCGGATCTGCGCCGGCTTAATCCGCTCAGGGCGTTCAGCCCGATGTGACGAAAACGATCCATAACGGATGGCCTATTGATATACGAAAAAAGACGTATTAACGTGACCCGGCAAGTGGCTGGTGTCCCAACCGCCGCTTGTCTTCCCCGTGCCAAGGCACATGGACGTGCCTGTTTTACTCTGTCTCGTCGTCACCTTTTCTTCCCTGTTCAGGCCAGCACCAGCTTAAGGCGCCGCAGCCGCTGGTGCTGCTCCGCCCCGAGGTGATTGCTGTGCTCCGCCAGCCACAGCAGCTCCAGCAGTTGAGTCAGCTCCATGGCCAGCGCGACGGTGCCCAGCACAGCGCGGTCCTCCCGGCCGTAATAATCCGCTACCAGCATGCGCTGCTGGTCCATCGGTAGATCGTGGTACTGAATCAGCCACGCCAGATCGATGGCCGGATCCGCCCGCCGCGCGTACTCAAAATCCAGCAGCTGGGGAAAGTCCCCCACCACCTGCCCGAGGTGTAGATCGTGGTGACACAGGGCCCGGGCATCACCGTCCAAACCACTGTCGATCAGCCGCTGAGCCAGGTCCCGGGTGCGGCTCTTAAGCGCTGAGTTTTCCGCGAGGGTCGATGCCTTCAACAGCCGCGGCAGTTCTTCGGCCCAACGGGTCGCCGGCAGGTCGTCCGCCGGCAGCGCGTGCAGCTCCCGCAGCGACCGCATCAGCAGCCGACAGCGACTGGGATCATTGAGATCCGCCGCGGTCCAGGGTTTGCCTTCAACCCACCCGGTTATGAGGTAGTCGTCGCCACACGCAACCACCGGCGGACCGAGCCCCGCCTCGGCGACGCGCCGGGCCACCCGACACTCCAGGTCCCGGTCCACGCTGGTCGCGTTGCGCCTTACCGCCACGGGACCCGCCTTGCTTTCGATACGCCAGAGCGGATTTACGCGATCTCCGGGTACCGTTTGGGCGGTCTCCCATTCGGCGCCGTGGAGCTCCGGGATCTGCTCCAGCCACTCACGGTCCACCGCATCCATCAGGCCGGGGTCACCGCCGGCTGGGAAAGCGTGTAGCGCCGGCGCCAGTTGAGATAACCAAATACACAAATCACCAGATACAGACCGAACAGCGCCGCAGTTAGTTTCAGTCCTTTCTCCAGGTACAGGTAGATGGAGACCCCGTCGATCACCAGCCAGTAGAGCCAGTTCTCCAGCACCTTGTGGGTCACCATAAAGGTCGTCGCCACCGCAAAACACGTGGTGGCGGCATCGACATAGGGAAAAGCAGCGCCGGCCCGGCTGGTGATCAGCCCAAGCACGGGCACCGCAGCGCCGGCGGCCAGAATCACCAGCGCATGGCGCCGAAGCGGCCAGCTTTGAATCTTCCGCGGCTGGTCCTGCACGCCACTGCGCCATTGCCACCAGCCGTAGACCGCCATCCCGAGGTAAAACACGTTCAGCAGCGATTCGGACAGCAGCGCAACCCGGTAGAACAGTCCGATGTAAATCGCGGTGCTGACAAAAGCGCAGAGCCAGCACCAGATGTTCTCCCGGGCAGCCAGCACCAGGTAGGCCACGGCCAGCAGCACGGCCAGCGATTCGAGCGCCAGGGAGGGACTCAAGGTGGCCATCAGGCGTCCGCCGCCACCCCTTCCAGCAGATTGCCGGCCAGCACCTTCAGCACGAAGGGTGCTTTGGGCACCTCCGCGTGGGTGTGCGCCATCTCGGCCGCGAGAATGGTCAGGACCTCATCGTAGGGCCCAAAAACCTGCGTGCTCATACAGTTGGTGCGCACCGTCAGGCTGCTGTGGCGGTTCAGCCGGTCAATAAAGTCGGCGATGGGCGCCACAAATTCGTCGCGCAGAGGATAGAGGCTGATTTCTACAGAAACTTGATTCATGTTCTCTGGCGCCAATCAGGGCGACGCGGCTGGCTAAAAATCCGGGGGCACCCGGCAGGGCGCAAGGCCGGCAGGAGATCAAAAAGCCGGGCAGCACATCCTAGCAGTGTGCCGCCGCCGCCGCATGTCAGAATGGGGACAGGACCAAGTGCCAGATCCAGA
>JBCCVP010000149.1:0-13879 GCA_039195135.1 Pseudomonadota bacterium
GGGCTGATGGTTTATTTCCACGTAAGCGACATGCTGGAACTGGCCTTGGCGTTCGAGGCCGGCGTAGACCACCTACTGCATTTCACCGGCGTCGAAATCGACTGGGCCCGGCACGGGGATATGATTCAGAGTCTGGTTGACCGCGAGGTTCACTGGGTCACGACCCTGATGATCGACAAATCGTTTATTTATCCGCTGCGACCGGAGTGGATCGACACGGCGAGAGCATCCGGGCTGTTCGATCGGGAACTGAGCCTGGCCGCCAACTTCGGCATGTCCCCGGAGGCCGCCCGGCGCAACGCCGAGCTGGTTTACGGTGAGCCGGATCCGGACTTTGCGACCAATCCGATTCTGGTTAAACAATTCGAGGACCTGCGCCGCCTGCACGCTTTGGGTATTGACCTGGTTGTCGGCACAGACGTCGGAAACCGCTACATCCTGCCGGGCTACAGCCTGCACGAGGAGATGGCGCTGCTGGAACAGGCCGGCTTCGGCCCCGTCGACGTGCTGAAGATGGCGACGATCAACGCCGCGGAACTGGTCGGGGCCGCTGAACGCCTCGGTTCGGTGGAACCGGGAAAGCTCGCGGACCTGGTGCTCCTCAACAGTGATCCGCGGGAAACGGTGGCAAACCTCTCAGACATCCACGCCGTGCTGAAGGCAGGAAACAAGATCCGATGAGGGCCCGTCGCTTCTCCGTGCTGGTGATTTTCCTCTCCGTTGCCATCGGGGTGCCCGGCTGCGGCTCCAGTGACGACATTTCCGGCGTCTACCGGGGCACCGAGACGACCCAGCTTATTCGCGGCGGGTCCGCCGAGCGGGGCGCAGCCCGAACGGCGGTGATGGTAGAGGCGGTTGACGACGCGCTCCGGGTAACCGTGGCCGGCTGTGAGCTCACGTTGCCAATCGCCGTGGCGGGCGTTGCAGAGCTTCTGTCCAGCACAACCTGCACGATGAGTTCGGACCGCGAGGCCGCGATCACGTTATCCCTTGAACTGGGTGAGGCCACCTGGGGCGATGGAGAATTCGGACTGACCCTGCTGGGTACCGCCGGTGACGGCGCCCGCTGGGAATATACGTTTGCCGGCAGCCGGGAAGAAGGCTAGCCGGCCGGGCCGCTAATTGCGTGACCGCGGCACCATCGCCTGGTCGAGGAGTAGGGCCGGAAACCAGCCCCTCAGCTGGTTTAATACCGTGGTACTTTCGAGGGCCAGACCCCAAGTGGGTCTGACCCGGCGCCGGGCGCCCTTACCCGGAAGGGGTATCGACGAACGCCGCCAGGAACGCCTGGGCAAACGGCGATCGCTGGACCTCCGCCCCGTCCAGCGGGTTACCCCACCAGAGGCCCTCGCTGTTGGCGAGCAGGATGAGCGTTACGTCCTGCGAAGGTACCTTGAGATACAGGGCTGAGTACGCCTTCTCCCACCAGCCGGCGTGCCAGACGAGGGTCATCCCCCGCCACTCCTGCACGTACCACCCCAGTCCGTAGGGCGCCGTCTCGCCGCTGCGCAAACGGGTCGGCGCCAGCATTTCGGCGCGGGATTTGAGCGAAATCAGCTCGCCCCGATCAAGCGCGATATCAAACTTCGCCAGATCGAGCACGGTGGAGATCACGCCGCCGGCGGCGCCATCACCCTGCGGCGGCGGTGGCTCGGACTGCGCTAAAACACCGTCGCTGGTGACCTGATGGGGTGGCGCCAGTCGCTCTGCCAGGTCAGCCCGCAGCGGCAGCGCCCGATGCTGCCGCGCCGAATCCTGCATGTCCGCCGGAGCAAAAATCAGCTGCGCAACCGATTCGGAAAAGGACGCATCAGTCACCGCCATCAGCGGCCGGGACGCCCAGGAGAAAAGGATCGGATTGTAGGAATACGCGCTGCCTGCGGAGCCTGTGGCGATGTGGGAAAGCAGGTGACGCAGGGTGTGGGTAGCCGGCTCGCAGCGCAGCTCGCGGGCGAAAATCGAAGGCTGCTGGCTGAAGGCTTCGCAGAACTTGATCCAGCGGCTGTAATCGGCCATCGGTCGATCCAGGTCAACCCGCCCCTGCTCCACGAGTTTGAGTGCGAGGACTGCGGATATCGGCTTGGTGACCGAGGCGATGTTGTAGGGCGTGTCGGCGGCAGCAGCAACCGCACCCTTCAGGTCGGCAAAACCGAGCCCGGCCGCCAAACGGACCCTTTGCTGCTCGACGACGGCTACCGACAGGCCGGGAATGCTGGCCTCAAGCCGGAGCGTTTCCAGCGTGGTCACAAAGCTCGCTAGGCCGGCGCCGGATTCGCTGACAGCGCTGCCGAGGGCCGGGACAAACATCAGAGCGAATGTGCAAAGCACGCGCCTCGCAAGGCCGCGAGCGGCGTTGAGCCGGCGAAGGGGAAGGCAAAAAAACGAGTGGGTCATGATAAGTTCTCTCCGGAGGCCCCAGCGGCCTGGTCCATCGATGACTTAGACGGCGCCCAGCGGAGAACCTTACAGGCTTTCCAGGCGCGGGCGTCAGGCAGCGCCGATGGCCTCGCGCAACTGCTGCCGGTAGTGCCGGCTGACCGGCACCCGCGCCTCCGAGTGCAGCTTCAGCTCCGCATCGCCGGAGTCGAACACCGACATTTCCGCAATCCGTTCACCGTTGACGATGGCCTGGCGATGGACCCGGATGAACCCCTGGGGTCCGAGCCGGTCGGCAATCTGCGTCATGGTCCCCCGCAGCGGATAGATTCGCTCGTTCACGTGCAGGTTCACGTAGTTGCCGGAGCTCTCGATCCAGTCGATATCTTCCGTGCGCACCAGAAACTCCCGGCCCAGTTTTTTCACCAAAAACCGGTCCACTGGCGGCGCGGTCGGCGGCGACGCTTCGCCGGCCGCAAGAAACCCCGCCTCCCCCTGCAGCCGCAGCAGAATGAACCGGTAGAGGTATACAAGGGCGAGCATCTGGAAATAGGTGCGGAAGTCTTTCAGGTATTCGTAGACAAACTCGCCGACCACGTTGTCCCACCCGTAGGTGCCGCCGAGGAAGATCGGATACAGCAACTTGCGGCCCCAGTACATCAAGGTGACGTGGAGCAGTGAGAACACGAGCGTAAAGGCCACATGCGCCGGGAGGCTGCGGCGCCAGGTGGTGATACGCAGAGGAAAGTGGGCATCAAACCTCAGCACCAGGGGAAACACCACCGCGAGCGCCAGGTGGCTGGTGCCCTCCAGGATCCACGCCATCGGCGCCGCCAGCTTGACGTCACTGCGGGCGTAATCCATCAGCTCGGTGGCAACGTTGGAAAAACAGCCGATCGCAATCAGCGCAACCACCATAGCCACTTCAAAAACGCGCCGATATTTCAGGTAGGTTTTCAGCGACATGCCTAAAGGGTAACGCGCCCGGCGCGATTGCCTCCACCATTCGTCCCCGCTGCCCCACCATTGATCACAACAGCTGCTCATTCAGGCACTTAGCGGATGCAACCGCCGCGCCCGGGAGGCAGCATCAGGGCTTCATTTTCCTGCAGGAGTTGCCATGTCGTCCGTCTCTGCTTCCCGTCGCTACGACATTGATGCGCTGCGAGTGATCGCGTTTGGTCTGCTCATCGCCTATCACTGCGGCATGTTCTACGTGCAGGACTGGGGCTGGCACATCAAGTCGGCCTATACGTCCGAGTGGCTGCAGGAGCCGATGCGGTTTCTGAACCAGTGGCGCATGTCCCTGCTCTTTGTCATTTCCGGCCTGGCCGTCGCTTTTGTTCAGGGACGCTACACGGGCGGTCAGCTGGCGCGGCGCCGGCTCTGGCGGCTCAGCCTGCCGCTGGTGTTTGGCATGGCAGTGGTGGTGGCGCCGCAGCCCTACTACGAGGCACTCGGAAAAGGACTGATTGAACCCGGCTACCGGTCCTTCTGGCTTCAATACTTGACCTTTCACGATTTTCCCGGCGAGGCCTGGGGTGGGGAAAACTTCATCACCTGGACCTGGAACCACCTGTGGTACCTGCCTTACGTGCTGCTGTACACGCTGCTGTCGATTCCCCTCGGCGCAGCGCTGCGGCGGGCCGGCGCCCAACGTGCTTTTCGCCGCCTCCGGGGCCTGTGGCTGGTGCTTATCCCCGTGATCCCGCTGATGGCGTATGGGAACTTCGTTTTTCCGCACTTTCCGGGCATCAAACACAGCCTGTTCACCGACGCCTACGCCCACGTCCTCTACGGCACGCTGTTTTTCTACGGCTACCTGATCGGGCGGGACGCGGATTTCTGGCAAGCGCTGGCCCAGCAGCGCCGCACCCTGCTCGCGGTCGCCGTACTGGCCTACATTTCTCTGCGCAGCCAGGACTGGTGGGTAGGTGAAGATCCCGGTCTGCTGATCGAACAGGCGAGCTTCCTGTCCGTTTACATCAACCGCTGGACCTGGATTTTGGTGCTGCTGGCCTACGGCTACCAATATCTGAACCAGCCGCGCCCCTGGGTCACCTACGCCACCGCTGCGGTGTTTCCCTGGTACATCCTGCACCAGAGCATCACCGTCATTCTGGGCGGCGAGCTGGGCCCGCTGGAGCTGGGCCCGATCCTCGAGCCGCTCCTGGTGCTGAGTGGCACGGTGCTGGGGTGCGTGTTGCTTTATGAGTTTGTCATTCGCCGCGTCTCCTGGCTGCGGCCCCTGTTTGGGCTGCCGATCATCACCGCTCCGGCCAAACAGGAACGTAAAACCGTCTCTGTTCCCTGAGGCGTCCTTGCCGGCGGGCTCTTTCTGGATCCGCCGGCCAGCGGGTAAAATGGCCGGGCCACCTAAATCGCGACCCGCAGCCCAGTCCAATGCCACGTTAATCCCAGTCTGAAACCGCCGAGAGAAAGGTCGCCCCCGCGGCACCGTCTCTTTCGCAGACCACGCCCTTTGGGGCTGAATTAAGGAATATGGCAATGCGCCTGGGATTGATATCCGACGTGCACGGGCAGCTCGATGCGCTGCTTCGGGCGCTGGATCTGCTGCAGCAGGCCGGCGCCGACCGCATCGTCTGTGCGGGCGACCTCGTCGACAAGGGTCCCCATCCCAACGAGGTGGTCACAGCCCTTAACGAAAACCTGATTACCACCGTTCTCGGCAACCATGATGAAGCCGCGCTGGCGCTGGGCGAAGACGCGGACGGGCAGCGCCTGACGCAGAGCACGAAGGCGTTTCTAACATCGCTGCCCGAGCTTCAGGACCTGCAGGTGGAACTGCGTTCCCTGTGGCTGACCCACGCGGTGCCCGGCTGCACCGGCGCCACGTTTGACAACGGCCCGGTCCCTAAACCGGTTAAACGGGCGCTGCGCCACAACGCGCCCGACGCGGTGATTTTTGGCCACCATCACGCACCCATCTGCCGAAGGTTCGGGCGAACCTGGCTGATCAATCCGGGCTCGGTCTGCCGCGGGCGAACGCGGGACAGCCACACCTGTGGCCTGCTCGACGTTGCGCATTGGGAGTTCACGCTGTTCGAGATCGAGCCAAAGCGCCGGGCGGCGGTCACGTCGCTTCTGTAACGTACAATCGCGCGACCGGAACCGCAGCGAGTTGGGGCCAGCAGTGAAAACCATCCTGTCCGTATTGGGCATCGGCCTTGCCTGCCTGCTTGCGTACCTGGCGTTCTGGCCCGTATCGGTGCGACCCGTCGCCTGGGAAGCGCCGATCGATGCGGGCTACGTCGGTGATTTTGCCGCCAACGATCGTCTTGCCGCGCTGGCGCTGATTGAGCTTGCCGGCCGCACCGGTGCGGAAGATGCCGACATTGGCCCAGACGGGCTCATCTACGTGGCGACCCACGACGGCGAGATACTCCGCGTGAGCGAAACCGGCGAGGTAGCGATATTCGCGCAGACCGGCGGCCGTCCCCTTGGCATTGAGTTTGCCCGGGACGGCACCTTATATGCCGCCGATGCCTATCGCGGCCTGCTGGCGGTGGATCCGGACGGAGTTGTGACACTGCTGGCGCAGCAAACCGCAGATGGCAGCCCGATTCTGTACGCCGATGACGTGGACATCGGCAGCGACGGGATCGTCTATTTCTCGGACGCATCAACCCGCTTCGGTGCCAAGGCTAACGGCGGCACACTGGCAGCATCAATCCTGGACCTGGTGGAGCATTCCGCGAACGGGCGGGTGCTGAGATTTGACCCCAGGTCTGGACAGACCACCGTGTTTGCAGACGGGCTGACTTTTGCCAACGGCGTGGCGGTCACCGAGGACGGTGATGCGCTGCTGGTGGTGGAAACCGGCGAGTATCGCCTGTGGCGTTTTCCGCTTGACGGCGGCCCGGGGCACATCATCCTGGACAACCTGCCGGGGTTCCCCGACAACGTGAATAATGCGCCGGACGGCACGTTCTGGGTGGGCCTTACCAGCCCGAGAAATGCCCTCATGGATAACCTGGCCGACCGCCCGTTTCTGCGGCGCAGCGTGATGCGACTCCCCGCCGGGCTGAGGCCCGCACCGACGCGCTACGGGTTTGTGCTGCGCATCACCGCCGACGGCGAGGTCCTTGAGACGCTGCAGGACCCCGCCGGACGCTACGCCCTCACGACCGGCGCCGTGACGCTGCCGAACGGGCGCATCGTCATCACTTCGCTGACGGAACCCTACCTGGGACTGCTGTCCCCCTAAACCGCTCACCGCCGATTTTCCGCCAGTGATCCGGCGCGATGGCGCCAGTTATGCGGTGAGTGACGCAGATCACTCATTGGCAGATGGCTTGTGAGCTAAGCTCCGCCTCCCCTGCAAGGAAGCAGCGCGATCATGACGCTAGCCCGAGTATTGATCTTTGTGGTGCTGGCCTCATTGGCCAGCGCGAACGTTCGCGCACAGAAGCCCGACGTAGCGGCGTTCCAGGTCATCGAGATGCCGACCGGCCCTAAGTCCCTGCCCGGCCAGCTGCGGATCCGGGCTTTTGGTCAGACCTTTCACCTGCGCCTTGCGCCGAACGCTGACCTGCTGGGTTCCCTGCCCGCGGCGCAGCGGGCAAAGGTCAGCAGACAGGATCTGTTTCTCGAGGGGACCCTCGCTGGCGTCGCCGGGTCCTGGGTCCGGCTGAACCGGATTGCCGGCAAATTCTCCGGCGGTTTTTTTGACGGCAACGAGCTTTATCTGATCGACCGGGCGGGCTCGCTGCCGGCAGCGCTCGCGGCCGGCGCGCAGGCGGACCAGACCGTTTTGTTTCGCTTCGCAGATCTCGACTTTGGTGATCTGATCGATGAAGGCGGAATCACTCCGGGCATCAAATCTGGCCCCATCCGAACAACGGTGGATTACCAGACGTTTGTCGGTCATCTGCGGGCGATTGCCGTGGCGAAGGGCTCGCCGCTGCTGGCTCTGCCGGTCACGATCGTGAGCGACGTGCAGTTCACCACCATCCACGGCAGCAACACGACGTCAGTGGTGGCCGGCCGGGTGAACTTTGTGGATGGCATCTACTCCTCGCAGCTGGGGACGGGCATTGAACTGCTTCACCACCAAATCCTTACCAATAACGACGTGCTTGTAGCCACCGACGCCAGCGATCTGCTCGGTGGAGAGTTCGACAACAGCAACAACCTGGTGCAGCCCGGTTTCCGACAGTTCATGGTGAGCGGCGCCGGCAGCGGCATTCCCTTCGAAGGCCTCGCCCACTTATTCACCGGGCGCGGTCTCGACGGCTCGACCGTGGGCGTCGCCTACGTGGGTGTCCTGTGCAATCGCGGATTTGGTTATGGCGTCAACGAAAACCGCAGCAGTGATACCCGCAGCGCACTGGTTTTTGCGCACGAACTAGGTCACAACTTCGGGGCTCCCCACGACGGAGAGCGCGCCTGCTCGGACGAGCAGTTCAGCGGCATCATGAACGCAAGCCTCAATGGATCGGAACAGTTCAGCAACTGTAGCCTTGACCAGATGAGCCAGCGGGTCGCCCGGGCCAGCTGCCTGGTGGACGACGGTCGGTTCATCTTTTCTGATGATTTCGAATCTGACGGATAGCTTCAGGGCTGCACTGTAATCCTGACCGTTGCATAGCGCGATGGCGCCCCGTTGCTGCTGCTGAGGGCCAGGTAAACAAATTCGTCGGTGCCGACAAATCCTGGATCCGGCTCGTAGGCAAACTGCCCGGAGAGCGCCACCCCCTCGTCGCTGCGTACGTTTTGGCCCAGCGTGCCGTTTGCTGGCCCGCTGATCAGAAATGCACCGATGTCAAAGCCGCGGCTCTCGTCGTTGCTGAGCACATTGCCTTCCACGATCACCCCCGCCTGCGTGGTCAGGGCGTCATCCCGCGCGACCGGACCAAACGACTGATTCAGTCCGGCGATGAGCCAGCGCTGCCGCGCATCATCCGCGGGCAGCTCCGTGCCTACGGGGCTGCCGCCGGAGCTGCTGGCGGCCGCCAGCTGGCGCCCGGTAAACGCACTCTCGATCACGAGCCCGCCCGCCAGCGGATCGCTAGCAATCTGAAACAGCTGCCAGAGCTGACCGTTGTTGGCATACAGCGTTGCTTCCAGACCCTGCGCCCGGGGCTGCCAGGTTTCCAGCACCCGCGCACCGAAGGCGAGCTGAAACTGGCCCTGCACCGACGTGGGCAGCAGCTCAAAAGCCTGGGTGCTGGCGTTGCCCGGCGACTCCAGCGTAAACGGCGTTCGGTTTCGATTGGGAAACGCGTCCAGCACCAGTCGCCAGTTGGCACTGGGGGCGACGTGCACCTGGCCGACCACCAGGAACACCGTGGCAACGGCGGATGCCTCACCGCTGTTGATGATGCGATAGGAGAACGAGTCCAGCCCCTCAAACCCCGCGTTCGGCTGGTAGTCGAAGTCGCCGAAAGGCGCCAGTCCCCCATAGATCGATTCGTTGATGCCGAAGAACTCGCCAAACCGCGGCGGCGACACCAATACCGCCTGGGGATCAAAGAAGCCGTCCACTGCGTTGAAGTCGTTTCGCAGCACGCGGGCGCTGATGGGGCTGTCGACGGCCGAGACAAAGACGTCGTCGGTGGCCACCGGGTCATTGCTGTCGATCTCGCCTACGCGCAGGGTGACAGTGACCAGCCTGGAAGGGGCGCCGCGCGCGGAGCCCTTCACCACGTAGGTGAAGTGGTCGGTTCCCTCAAACCCGGGATCGGGTTGATAGTCGAAATTACCGAAGGGCGCGAGCCCGCCGTAGATATCGGCGTTGATACCGACAAACGACCCATGTCGCGGCCCGGTGGCCAGAAACGACGCGAAATCGATACTGTTGGCCTGGTCGTTCAACAGCACGTCGCCACGGATCAGCTGATCCACGTCGCCGCTGTAGACATCGTCCCGGGGCGACGGCGGTGCCGTCTGGTTTTCCCCGGCCAGGAGCCAGTCCCCACTGACGGTGGTAATGGCCGGCTGCGCGGTGACACCGCCGAAGGCCCGCTGCAGGCTGAAGTTGGTGTGGCGGCTGCGGATTTGATCGTTGCCACGATTGCTGGTGGTGAAGTAGAAGTTCTGCCAGGGCCGACCATTTGCCGCATAGACGGTCACCTGGGTGCCGGCGCTGTTGGGCTGCCAGGTTTCCAGGGCCGCCGCACCATCTGCGGCAAGCTGCGTCAGCAGACGCACACTGCCGCCCGCTGCCGCGACCTGCCACAGCGTGGCGGCCCCCTGGCCAGCGGGAGCCAGCGTTACCGGGGATCGATTGCCGGCGCTGCTGGCAGCCAGCGCCAGCGACCGATCATCGGCCGACAGCACCTGCACGGGCCCGGAAAACAGCCGGACTTCCCGAATTTCCGGCTCATCGCCTTCGCTCCGGCGGGTAAAGACAAAATGATCTGCCCCGCTGAATCCTGCGTTGGGCAGATAGACGAACGATCCATCGTTGCCCAACCCCGGGTTGCCGTCAGCGTCGGTGAGCGAGCCGTTTCCGGGGCCAAGCACTAGCTCAAACTCCACGTCCCCGGCGACCTGTCCCGCGATGGGTTGCCCGGTAGCGCCGGAAAAAATCTCGCTCCCGACACTGGTGCTGACGCAACCGACAAAAAACAGCAAACCAACCCGTAATTTTCCGTGTGTCATAGCTCAGCCTCTCGGTCGTTAAGCGGTAAGTCCGGTATGGCCCGGTCCAGCGGAGCCGACAATCTCGAGGCTTTCCGAGTCTGGTTCTTGAACAAAATCACCCAGGCATCGGGTCTAAGGTCAAAATTGTGATGGCGGTCACGCGCCCCCTGCGGGCGCGGACCACGGTTTGGGTTGGATCGTGGGCAGGATGAACTGGTTTTGTCCTAGCTTGAGCCCAGCAAAGGGCGCTCCTGGCAGTGGTAGGCGTTGCCTACCAGCACCGCCGCATGGGTGCCGCCGATGGAGTCTTCGCTGGTCTCGCTGTAGTTCTCGCTTTCGATCACCACGTAGTTGGCCCCCAGAGCGGCGGCTTTGTTGCGCAGGTCGTTGCGGGCCCCTTCCATCAGCGCCCGGTCCGACGTAAAGACAGCGGTAACAAAGTTGCCCTGGTTGCCGATCACCTCGCCGAGGAGGCGGCAATGGGGTTCGGCCGGCTGCCGGCTCACCACGATGGTCCCGGCGCCGCTTTGCGGCTCAATGGCGGAACAGCCGATCAGTGGAATGCTTAACGCAAGAGCAGCGGATATACGCAGCATGTCTTGTCTCCTAACAGTCTGTCGGTGGACAAAACCCTAGGGCTGCATAGGATCGTATTTCAAACCTCATATTCTAAGTATCATTTTTTGATACTATGGAGGCTCTTCAGCTGAGACCGTTTCGGCACGGTGGTCATGCAAGAGATTCGTCAACTGGTCTCGAGCCTCAAACGCATCATGCGGTCCCGGGGCATCACCTACGCGTCGCTGGCGCAGGCGCTTGGCATCAGTGAAGCGAGCGTGAAGCGGACCTTCTCCCAGCGCACCTTCACGCTGGACCGCCTGGCAAAAATCTGCGAGGTGCTGGACCTGTCGATCTACGAACTCGCGCGAACCGCGCGGCTCGCTGAGGACGACCTGCCTAAGGAGCTCAGCGCCGAGCAGGAAAACGCCCTCGCCGCAGATCCTTTGCTGCTGGCGTACTTTTATCTGTTGATCAATGGTTGGCGTCCGGCCCGCATCGCCGGGCACTTCAAGATGCCCCGCCCCCGCCACACGAAGCTGCTGATTCGACTCGACCGCCTGGCGCTCATTCGGCTGCTGCCGGGAAACCAGGTGGTGCTGGTCACCAGCCGCACGATCGAGTGGCGCCCAGACGGCCCCGTGCGGGCGCTGTACGAATCGCTGGTGCTGCGGGAGTTCCTCAACTTCTCCTTCGACAAACCCACCGAAAGGTACCGCTTCGCGTCGGCGGAACTCAGCAGCGCTTCTGCACAACTGCTGGCCCGGAAGGTTGACCGGCTGGTGCGGGAATTTGACGAAATGGCGGAGCTGGACCTCACGCTGCCGGCCAGTAAAAAAACCGGCGTGGGCCTGCTGATCGGTCAGCGCCCCTGGGCGTTCTGGTCGGTGCTCGCGGCGGTGGGGGCCGATGAGGTGGCCGTGGGCGGACCGTCATATTCGCAATAGCTGCCGGCGTCTTGCTTGAATCTGCGTTCGCCGTGATCGCGCACTGCCTGATACATGCGGCCGGCCAGAACTCGGCAGCTGGCCGGATTGGTCACCCAGTTGATCTTCTCCAGCACCGGCTGATTCCGGCAGGCCGCCTCCATGAGCTGCTTAAACTCCTGGTCACAATCTTCCCGCCGCCAGCCGTAGGTGGCGGCGCCGTGGCGATAGCAGAAGTCGTGCTGGACGCAGGCCGGCTCAAACAGCGCCTTGGCGTCGTCCAGACGTTCGGTGAGCACATCCACCACAACCGGAATCGAACAGCCCAGAGGCCGACCGTCGCCGCAGGCCGGCACGGGCGCTGTCCAGCCCCGCCGGGCAATGGCCGTGATATCCGAGAGCGGAATTACTCCGGCTTCCGTCACCAGCTCGGCCTGATCAACGCGCACCGCCCGAGAGCGCAGCTCCGCTCCGCTTTTCCGGGTTACCCGCACCTGGTCTCCCGGCAGCACGCCGCTGCGAATGAAATCGGGATAGGGCCGCACCGGCTGATAGGGCGCGCAGCCTGCGAGGCTGAGGGTCAACACCAGGGCAACGATGGACGAGCGGGCCAAAGGGTTCATCGCTAGTCAGTTTAACGAGATCTCAAAGCGGAGCGACCCAACTAATGGGGCAGCGTTACGATCGCCTGATACCACGCGTAGACCCTTGTGCCTGAGTTCACTGCTTTTGTTCAGTGATCCACCGGTTCAGAACGCCCGCCGCCACGCGATGCCCAAGCGGCGTCCAATGACCGTCGTGATCGAAATAGGTGCGTTGGCCCGATCGTTCCGCGTCCCTCAAGGCTTTGGTCGGGTCAAGCACGGGAATCGAAACCTCGTCACCCCACAGGGCAAGGGCGGTGGCGAGCGGATCTGGCATTTCTGCTCGGGTGGCGCACAGTCTCGCCTCGTACTGACAAAGAAGCGGGTAGTTTCCAACGAGTGTCGCGAACGGCACGTACAGCACGACCACATCGCTGCCGTGATCACGAGCTCGTCCGGCCAGATCTTCTATGTGGCGCAGGGCTCGCCGGGCGCTGAAATCAAACTCTCCGCGGTCCAGGGGCGCCAGCACCGACGGTCGTTCCGGGGGGCTCGTTTTGGGGCGCAGGGATTCCAGCACCAGGCGACCCGCCCAGGATTTTCCGACCACACCGGCGAGCCCCTCAAATGAAGGTAGAAAGGGCTGATCCGGAGCATCAAAGTAGCCATCTGCGTTGACCATCAGGCTGCGGCTGCCCAGTCCGACCCAGCGGTTTCGCTCGTCATACCAATAGATCAGATCTTTTTGATCGGCAGCGAGATCGTTCCAGGCGAACAGCTGCACAATGAGAAGCTGGTTGGGCAGGTATTGCGGGTTTTGTTTTAGAAAGAAATCATAAAAAGGTGGGCTATGTCCGTTTGGATAGGCGAGCGACTCCACCCTCTGGTCTACCAATAACTTGTCGAGCTGCGAGCCATAGCGTTCCTCAACCTCCACCGCCCAACCGAATGCAAAGGAGTCGCCCACGATCGCCACGTCGGGGTGGGCCGCGGTTTCCCGATCAGAGCGGAATCCCGAACTGTTTGTCGTTACCCGAGTACAAAACTCGTCCCGACAAAAACGTCGCTCGTGATGCGGCCGGGGCGCGTAGAAAATGCCCGTCAGCTGATGAGAAAAGCCGCCGAGCCAAACCTGATTGGCGGGATACAGGTGGAGATTCGGCGGTCGCGTCACACTTACCCAGGCCCAAACACCAAACTCACTTAAACCACCGGCTAACAGTATCGTGACGCAGCCCAGAGCAAACCAGAAACCCGCGGCGCGCCCCGACATTTTCTCAGCCTGCCATATCGCGATGGGTCCGACGCCAACACACAATTCCACCCCCAAAATCAGATGGGCTCTAGGCTAGAGCGCCTTCGCTGAAACTCGGCTGAATGAACGCCGCCGATCGCGCTCCATGTCACAATGGCGCGATGAGTAAACGCGTTTTTGACGCCCGGTCAGCGCCGGAGGAAGAGATCCAGGGCGTGCGGGCAGCTTTGGATGAAGCCGGTATCCAATACTATGAGACCAGGGCGGGAAACTGGGGCTTCGGCAGTGCGGGCCTTTGGGTCTACGATGCCGCGGACCACGAACGCGCTCGCGCGCTGATCAATGACTTTCAGATCAGCTGGGTGGAGCAGGCACGTTCCCAGCGCGAGCCGCCTCCGATCCGGTGGTCGATGCTGCCGCCGCTGGCGGTCTTTGTCGGCCTGCTCACCTGGGCATTCTGGAGCTTGCTCAAGGCTCTGGGAGGCTGAACAAATCCGGCCATTAATGGGGCCATTAATGGGGTCAGACAACTTTTCCTTAATGGGGTCAGACAACTTTCCCCGTCTACTCAC
>JBCCVP010000150.1:0-13571 GCA_039195135.1 Pseudomonadota bacterium
TCCGTGTATTCGTGGAATACCGAGTGTTTCGCTGCCGACGTGTCGCCCGCCGTGGTGGCACATCTCGAACGATCCTCCGCCAACCATAGCGGTGCTATGGTCTGGCGAACGATCGTTCGACCTGCGCTCACCACGCCGCCCGACACGCCGGCGTTCATGAATAATCCAGGCTAGGCGTTTGTCGACCAGAAACGGGAGGAAAGCTGTGTTTGGAGACTTGAGTGGAAAAGTGGCCATCGTAACCGGCGCCGGCCAGGGAATCGGCGAGGGTATTGCCCGGGTATTTGCCCAGGCCGGCGCCAGCGTGGTGGTGGCAACGCGCACCCGGGAAAATGGGCAGGCGGTGGTCGACGACATCAATGCCGGCGGCGGCGCGGCGCACCTGGTGCAGTGCGACGTCGGCGTCAAGGCAGAGTTGCTGGCCGCCGTTGAGGAGACCGTGGACCGTTTCGGGGGGCTCGATATCTGTATCCACAACGCGGCGGTATTCCCGATGTTTCCCGCGGAGTCGTTCCCGGACGAAGAACTGGATCGCGGCCTCGCGGTGAACTTCAAACCTTGTGTCTGGCTGACCCAGGCCGGCGTACCGCACATGCGCAAGCGGGGTGGAGGCCGGTTTATTTTTACCTCGTCGGTGACCGGTCCGCGCGTCTCGATGCCGCTGACTTCAGCCTACGTCGCGTCAAAAGGTGCGATGAACGCCTACATCAAAACGGCCGCCCTCGAACACGCACGGGAACACATCACCTTTAACTGCGTTGAACCCGGGTTCATCCTGACGCAGGCCATGTCGATTCTCGCCGACGAGGAGGGCCTGAAGGAAATGGCGTCCTACATCCCGAAGGGCGAGATCGGCAAACCGGAAGACATCGCCTACTGCATGCTCTACCTAGCCTCAGACCAGGCGTCCTACGTCACGGCGCAGACGATTGCGGTAGACGGCGGCTCGTGCATTCCGGAGTCGCCGGTGCAGCTGCGGGAGTTCTACGACGAGAAGGGTCAATAGCCACTCACCCAGTCGATGGTGCCGCTGTTTGAGTCGGATGAAAGCCAGGGTCAATAGCCACTTACCCAGTCGGGAATAATCACGCCGTTCTCGGTGGCGTAGACTTCCCACAGGCTTTTCATCCGGGTCAGCACCTCCGGACGGGCTGCCGCCAGGTCCCGCGTTTCGCCCGGGTCGCTGGTGAGATCAAAAAGTTGCCATTCGTCGCTGCCGTAGGGCGGTGGCATGTGCACCAGTTTCCAGGGGCCCTGGCGGATGGCCCGCTTGCCCATCAGCTCCAGTCCGAGGGTTCGCTCCGGCAGCTGCGAGGTGTCGGCGGTCAGCAACGGGACAATTGAGGTTCCGGTCATGGGCTCCACCTCCCGTCCGGCATATTCGCCAGCCGGCGCTTCCACACCGGCGAGCGTGAGCAGCGTCACGGGTATGTCCTTGATCGAGACCAGCGCATCGCTGATCCGCCCGGCGGGAAACGCCTGCGGGTAGTAGGCGAACGCAGCGGTGCGGGTGCCGCCTTCGGTGGGAAACCCCTTGTGCAGGCGAAAAGTCGGGGCCGCCGCCCGAGCCCAGTTCGGACCGTAGAGCGTGTAGGAGCCCGGATGCCCCATGGCCGCAAAGCTGAAGTCAAAACTCTCATCGATGGTCTGGCGGATTTTGGGAAACAGATCGCCCGGCCAGGTCTCGTCCAGGTCGTGGCCCTCCGCGCCGTTATCGGACAGGAAAACCACCACCGTGTTGTCCAGCCGGCCGGTGGACCGCAGGTGATCGAGAACCCGGCCGGTGTGCCGATCCATTTCGTCGATCATGGCCGCGTAAACCTCCATCGCCCGCGCTTCCACCGCCCGCTGCTCGTCGGACAGGGTCGACCAGGGCTGACCTTTTGGCGGCCGCGGCACCGGCACATGATTCTCCGGCACCAGCCCCAGGGTTTTCATCCGCGCAAGACGCTCCGCCAGCAGCTCGTCGTAACCGGCGTTATAGCGTCCAGCATAGCGGGTGATGGCGTCCCGGGGCGCCTGCAGCGGCCAGTGCGGCGCGGTAAACGACAGCAGGGCAAAAAACGGCGCGTCGCCTTCGCCGCCGTCACCCAGATAGCGAATCATCTGATCGGCGTAGAACTGAGAAGAGTACTCAAAGGTGTCCGGCAGCGCGGTGAGCTGCTGGCCGTCCTGCACGTAGTCGGCCTTGATGTCGGGGGACGGGGCGTAGGCCGGGCGCATATCGGCAAAATGACTGGCGCCGCCGCTGTTAAGCGCAAAAGTCCGCTCAAAGCCCCGGTCGCTGGCCAGGCTGCGGCCTTTGCGGCTGAGGTGCCATTTTCCCGAAAGGTAGGTGCGATAGCCGGCATCCCGCAGCAGGGTCGCCACGGTCACCACGTTGTCGGTCAGATAACCTTCATACCCGGGCTGCCCCTGCTGATTCGGGGACAGCTCCTCAAGCATATTGCCGAAGCCGGCCTTGTGTGGATCCACGCCGGTGAGCAGCATGGCGCGGGACGGCGAGCACATGGGCGCCGCCTGGAAATTGGTCAGCCGCACGCCACCCAGCGCCAGTTCATCCAGATTGGGCGTGGCGATCTCGCCGCCAAAGCTGCCGAGATCTGAAAACCCCATATCGTCCGCAACAATCAGGAGCAGGTTGGGCCGGGGCGAGGTGGCCGCCGGTGCTGGAGAGCCTGCCACGGGAGCTGCACTGCGGCAGCCCGTCGCAAGCAAACCCACGGACGCCAGGAGCAAAAGCGCGCGCAAACTCATGGTCATGAGAACCTCCCGTAGCTGCTGACGCCGCCCATCATGGCGCGCGCCGGCAGGAAATCAACCGGCTGAGGCGGCGTCGGCGCGGCCGGCAAGCTGCTGTCGGTAGTCCCGGGGCGTCACCCCGAACCAGCGTTTGAAGGCCCGGGTCAGGCACGCGGTTTCTGCGTAGCCCAAGCGACGGGCAATGGTGGCCACCGGCAGCGACTCCTGCGAAATCATCCGCCGGGCGAGCAGCTTGCAGTGCTCCTCCACCAGCTTTTTGCAGGTGCGCCCCTCAGCCCGCAGGCGCCGGTGGAGCGTGGGCTCCGAGACGCCGAGGCGGGCTGCAATGACGCGGGCCCGGGCACCATCTCGCAGCACCTCATCGGTCAGCTGGTCGAGCACTCGGTCAGCAAACGTCTGCGGCTGAGACTGCTTTGCTGCCGTTTCGCTGAGCTGCGCCTCGAGAATTGAAAAAAGGCCTGAGTCCAGGGCGGTGGAAGTGATCTGCATGGCGCTGCGGGGCAGATACAGGTTGTTGTTGGGTTGGTTGAACAGCACCGGCGCATTAAAAAATCGCCGATGGGGCTGGATGTCTTCCGGGCGCTGGTGCTCAAAATCCACCTGCACCAGGGGACAGCGGTTGCCGGTATACAGCTGCACCAGGCGCCACATGAACGCCAGCGAGTACTCGTTGTCCTGGCGGCACTCGTCCAGCCGCGGATGGGCAACCCGGTACCTCACCAGCACGTAGCGTTTGCCGACGGTGAGATCCAGCCGCGACACATCCTGGATAGCGTGAATATTCCGGGCCAGGCTGCGGAAAGCCATTTCCAGGTTGGCCGAACTCAAAAACAGATAGCCCACGGCGCCGATGGTTTCGGCGCCGGTGCGATCCGACAGCTCAAGGCCGAGGTTGGGCGAATCCAGCTCTTCCGCCAGCCACTCAAACATCTTGAGATAGCGGTGCAGGGGAACCCGGTGGTAGTTGAGGTCCTCCAGCACCGAGATGAGGCCGAAGCGCCGCAGAGCGTGTTTAACCAGCCCCTGGTGTTCAGCCATGGCTTCGCAGAGCGATCGGACTACGGCACTTGAGATGGTGGGTTGCGCCTGCATAGCGAACGAAAATATCAAAAATCTGATTCAAAAAGTCAAATGATTGGGTTTCGACTGGAGGAAACTGGGCGCGTTCGTGAAAAACCCGTGAAAGGTCTAAGTTTCATCCCATCACAAAGAATTAACAGGACGGCGCTTGGTGAAAGGCTACTCGGACAATCTCTGGCATCCCATGGTCCACCCCAACGTGGCGGAGGCGCGGGAACCGATCCACATCACCCAGGGAGATGGGGCTTACGTTAAGGACGATCAGGGTCGCAAGCTGCTCGACGGCGTCGCCGGCCTGTGGTGTGTGAACGCCGGGCACAACCGGACCGAGATCAAATCGGCCATCATGGCGCAGCTCGACGAGCTGGAGTACTACCAGCTGTTCGACGGTGTTTCCCACCCCCGTGTGGTGGAACTGGCGGAGCTGCTGCTGGAATTCACCGCCGAGGAGAACATGCGCCGGGTGGTGTTCAACTCCGGTGGCTCCGATGCCATCGAGACCGCGCTGAAAATGGCCCGCCAGTTCCATCGCCTGGACGGTTCGCCGGAACGCACCAAGTTCATCTCCCTCAAGCAGGGTTACCACGGCTGCCATTTTGGCGGCGCCTCGGTAAACGGCAACAACGTGTTCCGGCGCAACTACGAGCCGCTGTTGCCCGGCTGTTTTCATCTTGACAGCCCCTGGCTTTACCGCAATCCCTGGACCGACGTGCCGGAGGAGCTGGGCCGCCTGTGCGCCGAGCAGCTGGAGCGGGAGATTGAGTTTCAGATGCCCGACACGGTGGCGGCGTTTATCGCCGAACCGATCCAGGGCGCCGGCGGCGTGATTGTGCCGCCAGACAACTACTGGCCACTGGTGCGGGAAGTGTGTGACCGCCACGGCGTGCTGCTCATCGCCGACGAAGTGGTCACCGGCTTTGGCCGCTCCGGCAATATGTTTGGCAGCCGCGGCTGGGGTGTGAAGCCCGACATCATGTGTTTTGCCAAAGGCATTTCCTCCGGCTATATCCCGCTGGGCGCAACGCTGGTCAATGAACGCATTGCCGACGCGTTTGCCGCCAATCAGGATTTTGACGGCGCCATCATGCATGGCTACACCTACGCCGGCCATCCGGTGGCCTGCGCCGCCGGCATCGCCGCGCTGAATATCGTGCGGGATGAAAACCTGCCGGAAAATGCCCGGGTACAGGGCGACTACCTGCTGGCGGCGCTCAAACCCATGGAAGACCGCTACGCCTCGGTGGGCGAGGTGCGGGGTAAGGGGCTGATGGTGGGCATTGACCTGGTGGTCGACAAATCCACCCGGGAACCGATCGATCCCATGAGCGGCTTTGCCGATCAGCTGGCCGCTGTGGCGCGCCGGGAGGGGGTGCTGGTGCGGCCGGTGGGTACCAAGCTGATTCTGTCCCCGCCGCTGATTTTCACCCAGGACCACTGTGATCACATGGTGGCGGCCCTGACGACGGCATTTGATGAGGTGGATCAGGCATGCTGAGCCTGCTGCTTGGCAATCGAGCCGAGCCCGTGGATGCCAACGCCGCCGGCACGCTGGCCGCGGTGATCTACATCGCCGTCATCGGCCCCTGTGTGTTTATTGTGCAGCCCGGATTTGTGCAGGGTCTGGTCGAACAACTCGGCCTGACCGACCAGCAGGCCGGCTACATTGCCTCGGCAGAGATGTTCGGCATTGCCGCCACGACTATTCTGCTCAGCCTGGTGGCTTCCCGCGTGTCCTGGCGTTTGTTTTTGGCGGCCTGCCTGGTGCTCTGCGCCGTGGCCAACGTCCTGTCGATCGACCAGGGCAATTTCAACGCGCTGGCAGCGCTGCGCTTTGCTTCCGGGGTGGGTTCCGGCGGGCTGATCTCCCTGACGTTCACCATGATGGGCATCTCGGAGCGATCGGACCGCAACTTCGGGCTGATTATCGTCTTTGTGCTCACCTACGGCGGTCTTGGCATTCTCGTCATGCCCAGCATCTACGCCACGGTGGGCATGTCGGGGCTGCTGTGGTTTTTTGCCCTGTTTAACCTCTCCGGTCTGGCGGTGCTGCGGGCCGTACCGGACACCGGCACGGCCGGCGATGGGGCAGCCGCGGTAGACCACGGCGCGGCGGTGCGGCGCATGTCCCTGCTGGCCATCCTGGTTTACAACATCGCCATCGGCATCGTCTGGGCGTATCTGTTTCTTGTGGGCCTGGAGACTGGCCTTGATGAACAGCAGGTTGCAAACGTGCTCACCGTCTCCCAGTTTCTCGGCATTGTCGGTGCGCTGTTTTCGGTGGTGTTTGAGACCCGCCTGGGACGCCTCTGGCCACTGCTGATCGGCATTCTGGCCACCGCTGCGGCCACCTGGCTGCTCACCCGCGGAGTGACCTCGCTGCGCTTCTGGGTCGCTGTCTGCGGGTTCAACCTGCTGTGGAATTTGAGCATGCCTTATCTGCTGGGTTCTCTGTCGGACTACGACGCGCACGGCCAGACCGTGGTGCACGGCGTTTCCATGCAGATGCTGGGATTGGCCATCGGTCCGTTCGTCGCGGCCCAGCTGCTGGGCCTCGGCGGCTACGACGCGGTCAACACCACCGCGGCGGTGCTGTTTGTGCTGGCTCTGGCGATCAAGCTGCCGGGCCTGCTTTCACAGCGCCGGGCACCCGTGGCGGAGCAGCCGGTATGAAGATTTTGTTTCACCAACGCTCGACTCGACCCAACCCAACCCAACTGACCTGGGAGGAATTCTGATGACAACAACAACGTACACGCGGCTGCGCCGTTCGGCTTTGGCCGTTGCGGTCGGCCTTTCAATTGCTGCAACCGCTTCCGGCCAGGTGTTGGAGGAGGTGGTGGTAACGGCTCAGAAGCGGGAGCAGAACCTGCAGGACGTCGGCATCTCCATCACCGCGTTTTCCGGTGACCAGATGAAGGCCCTTGGGGTCACCAACACGGTGGAGATCACCGAGCAGATTCCCGGTCTTCAGATGACCACCTTTTCGCCGAACCTAACCGTATTCAATATTCGCGGCGTTTCCCAGAACAACTTCACCGATAACCTGGAAGCACCCGTAGCGGTCTACATCGACGATGCCTACGTCTCGACGATGAATGCGCTGAACAATCAGCTGTTTGATATGGAACGCGTAGAAGTGCTGCGCGGTCCCCAGGGCACGCTGTTTGGCCGCAACGCTACCGGCGGCGTGATCCACTACGTCACCAAGGGTGCCGATGAGGTGGAAACCAACGGCTATCTGTCGCTGCTCGGCGCCGACTTTGGCCGCTTTGCAGTGGAAGGCGCCGTGGGGGGATCGATCTCCGAAACGGTCCGCTACCGTGTGGCTTTCCGGTCGGAAGAGTCGGACGGTTTTATCGAGTCAGCTCCGTTTCCGGAAGGTAACCCGCTGCCGCCCAGCGGCACGGATCTTGGTGGCGTGGACGGTTGGTCGTTCCGCGGCGCGCTGCAGTTTGACATCGGCGATCGGGGCCAGCTCGAGCTGATGTACCGGCGCACCGATGACAACGACGTGCCCACGGGCGGCTACAGCTTTCTGCCCTACGGCGACGCCTCCCAGGCTTACATTCCGCCGGAGTTTGAAGCTTTCGTCACCGACGTGATCGGCTTGCCGGCGGCGCTCACTCCCGACATCTTTTTCTGCCCGAGCCAGCTGGACTGTTTTGCGCCGGTGGACGAGGCCGGCCGAACCATCTTTACCGGCGACCATCCGACACCGTTCCTGCATTTTTCCGACTATTCCGGCTTTATGGATCGGGAAACCAACGCGTTTACCGCGCGCTTTGATTACGAGCTGACCAACGGTATGGAGTTCACGTCCATCACCAACTACTCGGATCTGGACAAGTTCTACACCGAAGACGGGGACGGTATTCCGGTGCCGATCATTGAGTTCACCACGGTGGCGGACTTCTCCCAGATCACCCAGGAGTTCCGCCTGGCCGGTTCATCAGAAACCATGCGCTGGCAGGTCGGTGCCTATTTTCTCGACACGGAAACCGAAGGTGACGTGATCACCCGGGGCGCACCGGTAGCCGGCGTGGCGGCGGAGCTGGGGTTTGATCCCTCCACGCTCACCGACCCGGCCGTGGTGCAGGACTACACGCTGGACTCGCGCAACTGGTCCCTGTTTGGCCAGGGCGAGTGGGATTTTGGTGAGAAGTGGACCTTTATTGGCGGTTTGCGCTGGAGCCAGGACGACAAGGACTTCCGCTTTGTCACCCAGTTCGAATCTCCCGCCGACGGCATCGTGGTCCCCAGTCTGTTTGACCTGAACGCTGCCGCGGCGGCGGCTGGGCTGGATGTGGACGAGGTGGACTACGGTGACTTTGCCGCCCGCGCCCAGCTGAACTACCAGGCCAATGACGACACGCTGATCTTCACCGCGTTTAACCGCGGCATCAAAGGTGGCAACTTTGCCCCGTCGGCGAACGTGGGACTGGATCGTATCCGCCACGACGAAGAGGTGCTGCATTCGTTTGAGGTGGGGATCAAGGCGGATCTCAACGATGGCCTGGCGCGCCTGAACGCCACGGCGTTTTACTATGACTATGACGACTATCAGGCCTTCACCTTCTCCGACGGCACGCCCAGCGTCTCGAACGCGGACGCTACCAACATCGGCGCGGAGGTGGAGCTGATCCTGCTGCCCAACGAGCACTGGGACATCATCCTCGGCGCGGCCTTCATGGGGTCTGAGGTCAACAACGTGGAAACCCCGCAGCAGCAGGTCACCCCGGTTGGGTTCCTCGTCGACTGGCCGATCGATTTTCTGGACGATGTGGAGCTGCCCAACACGCCGGCGATCAGCCTGAATTACCTGTTCCGGTACAACTGGGACGCCCTGGGCGGCAACTTTGCCGCGCAGGTGGACGGCGTCTGGTATGACGATCAGTTCCTGGAGGTTACCAACGGCGGCGCCGCGTTCCAGCAGTCCTACGGCGTGACCAACGTCAGCCTCAGCTGGACCAGCTCCGATGAGAACTGGCTGGTGAAAGGCTGGGTGAAAAACGTGGCAGACGAGGAATACAAACTGTACGGTCTGGATCTCGGGATTCTCGGGGGTACGGCGGTTTACGGCCCCCCGCAGTGGTACGGAATCGATCTGACCTACAGCTTCTGATCATGCCGGGCCGCCTCCGGGCGGCCCGCGGATCTGCACCAGACGAGAATAAAAGAGGCGCACCGTGACAACGCAATACACCATGACGATTAATGGTCAGCAGGTTGCTGCTGACGCCTATGACGAAATCCTCAACCCATCCACCGGCGAGTCGGTTGGCTTTGCACCGCAGGCCACCGCCCAGCAGCTGGACGACGCGGTCGGCGCGGCGCAGGCGGCGTTTGAAAAGTGGCGCCATACCAGCGATGACGAACGCAAAGCCGCCTGCCACCGCATCGGCGACATCCTGGAGGCCAACGCCGGCGATCTTGCTGTGCTGCTCACCAAAGAGCAGGGCAAACCCCTGGCAGGTATGGGCTCCAATTTTGAGCTTGGTGGCTGCGTGGGCTGGACGCGCTACACGGCGGAGCAGAGCCTGGAAGTGAAGGTGCTGCAGGATAACGAGGGCGGGCGCATTGAACAGCATCGGGTGCCCATCGGCGTGGTCGGTTCGATCACGCCCTGGAACTGGCCGCTGATGATTGCCATCTGGCACGTGATCCCCGCCATCCGCACGGGCAACACGGTGGTGACCAAACCGTCGCCCTATACGCCGCTCAGCACGCTCAAAATGATCGAGCTCATCAGCGAGGCGGTGCCTCCCGGCGTGCTTAACGTCGTGTCCGGCGGCAACGAACTCGGCGCCGGCATTTCCCAGCATCCGGGTATCGGCAAGCTGATTTTTACCGGCTCCATCCCCACCGGCAAGAAAGTGATGGCCAGCGCTTCGGATACCCTGAAGCCGGTTACGCTCGAACTGGGCGGCAACGATCCGGGCATTGTGCTGCCGGACGCCGACCCCGCCGCCATGGCCGAAGGCATGTTCTGGGGCTCGTTTATCAATAGCGGCCAGACCTGCGGCGCGCTCAAGCGGCTCTACGTGCACGACAGCATCTACGACGCCACCTGCGAGGCGCTGACGGCCTACGCCGGCAATGTGCCCATGGGCGACGGGATGGACGAAAACAACGTGCTGGGACCGCTGCAAAATGAGATGCAGTTCAACAAGGTGGTGGACCTGGTGAACGACGCCAAAGCCAACGGTGCGCGAATTCTGTGCGGCGGCGAACCCACCGGCCAGGGCTATTTCTATCCCATCACCCTGGTGGCGGACATTCAGGACGGGGCCCGGCTGGTCGACGAGGAGCAGTTTGGGCCGGTGCTGCCGATCATCCGCTACACGGACCTGGACGACGCCATCGCCCGCGCCAACGGCCTGGATTATGGTCTGGATGCTTCGGTATGGAGCACCAACAAAGAAGCGGCGGCGGCGGTGGCGGCGCGGCTGGAAGCCGGCACGGTGTTTATCAACAAACATGCGGAGATTGCCCCCCATGTGCCCTTTGGCGGCATCAAGTGTTCGGGCATCGGCGTGGAGTTTGGCGAGGAAGGTCTGGAAGCCTATACCCACATCAAGATCGTGAACGCCGCGGCATGATGCCGGCTTTGAGCGTCATCGCGGGCCGGGCGCTGTGCCCGGCCCTCCTGCGCTAGCGGCGCCGTGACGATCGAGTCGCTGCTGGCGCGGCGGGAACGGGTTCTTGGACCCCATAATCCGCTGTTCTACGACGACCCGGTGCACCTTGTTAAGGGAGAGGGTGTGTGGGTCACTGACGCGGACGGGCGGCGCTATCTCGACTGCTACAACAACGTGCCCTGCGTCGGCCACTGCCACCCGAGGGTGGTGGACGCCATCTGCCGCCAGGCGGCAACGCTCAATACGCATACGCGCTACCTGCACGAAAATATCCTGGACTACGCCGACCGGCTGCTCGAAACGCTGGATGACAGCCTGAACCGCGTGCTGCTCACCTGCACCGGCAGCGAAGCAAACGACGTGGCGCTGCGCATGGCGCGGCTCACCACCGGCGGCGAGGGCATTATCTGCACCAACGCCACGTACCACGGCAACACGGAGCTGGTGATGCGCCTGAGCTCGCTGTTCGGGCCGGTGGACAATCACGACGGCACCATTGCCATGGTGCCCTGGCCGGACACCTACCGGCCGCTCCGGGGGCTGAGCGGTAAGGCTTTGGGCAAAGCCTACGTTGCCGAAGTGGAACGGGCCATCGCCGACTTTGAGCGCGCCGGTAAACGCCTGGCGGCCTTTCTGGTGTGCCCAATTTTTGCCAACGAGGGGCTGCCGGACATGCCGCCGGATTACCTCAAGGACGCGGTGGCGGCGGTGCGCGCGGCGGGTGGTCTGTTTATTGCCGACGAGGTGCAGTCGGGCTTCGGGCGCACGGGAAAAATGTGGGGGCACCTGCACCACGACGTGGTGCCGGACATCATGACGCTGGGTAAACCGATGGCGAACGGTCATCCCGTGGCGGCGGTGGTGGCCCGGGGAGACCTGGTGGCCCGGTTTCGCGAGCAGGTGATGTACTTCAACACCTTCGGCGGCAACCCCGTTTCCTGTGCCGCTGCGCTGGCGGTGCTGGAGGTGATTGAACAGGAGCAGCTGGTGGACAACGCAGCCCGGGTCGGCGCCCGGGTGCTGCACGGATTCCGGGCGCTTATGGATCGGCACGACCTGATCGGCGATGTGCGCGGCCAGGGGCTGTTTTTTGGCGTGGACCTGGTGCTGGATCGCGAAAAGCGCACGCCGGCGCCTGAGCAGACGCGCCGGGTGGTCAACCTGATGCGCGAACGCGGCGTGCTGATGAGCAGCATCGGCGAGCACAACAACGTGCTGAAGATGCGCCCCCCGCTGCCGTTTGCCGAAGACAACGCGGACCTGCTGATCGACACGCTCGATCAGGTGCTGCGGGATGTGTGAGGGAAGCAAACATTGAGCTTTTTTGATCTGGATCCAGATGCTCAGATAAAAGTGCTGGAGGAGGTGGCGGTGCAGGCCCTCAACCACTGGCGCACCAGCGACGCCGACCTGAGGCTCATCAAATATCGGGAGAATGCGGTGTTTGAGGTGCGCGACGGCACCCATCGCTCCGCGCTGCGGCTGCATCGGCTCGGTTACCACAGCGACGCGGCGCTGGCTTCCGAACTTTTATGGATGCAGGCCCTGGCGGAGGCCGGGATCCGGGTACCGGATCTGATCAGCGCCGCTGACGGCCGGCATTTTGTTACCGTCGACCACCCCGAAATGCCGGGCCCGGTGCAGGTGGACCGCTTTGCCTGGGTGGAAGGCCAGATCCTCGGGTCGGTGGAGGAGGGGATCGCCGACGAGTCCGAGGTGGCCGCCAACTACCAACTGATGGGCGCCCTCGCCGGCCGCGTCCACAATCAGGCGAGCGTCTGGTCGCCGCCGGCGAGCTTTGTGCGCCACGCCTGGGACGCGGAGGGCCTGGCGGGCCGGCAGCCGTTCTGGGGCCAGTTCTGGCGGTTGGCCAGCGCCACCGACGCCGAGCGGGCGCTGCTGGAGGCGGGGCGGGACCGGGTATTCGCCGACCTGTCGGCGCTGGATAGGTCCGGCAACGTCTACAGCATGATTCACGCGGACTTTGCGCCGGAAAACCTGATGGTGGACGGTGACGGGGTGCGGCTGATCGATTTTGATGACGCGGGCTTTGGCTGGCACCTGTTCGAGCTGGCGACGTCGCTTTACTTCATCTGGGATGAACCCTATTTTGCGGTCGCAAAAAACGCGCTGATCGCCGGCTACCGCAGCGAGCGCCCGCTCAGCGACGATCACCTTGCGCTGCTGCCGCTGATGCTGGTGGCGCGGGGTTTCACCTACCTGGGCTGGGTTCATACGCGGCAGGAGACGGAAACAGCCCGGGAGCTCACGCCGATGCTGCTGGATCAGTCGGCCCGCCTGACCCGCAGCTACCTGGAAGGCACCTTCCGCCTCTGATCACTTCCGGCGGCCGGCAAGGCGCAACTGGGTGGCGCCAACCGCTGCGCATTGCGGTACGCTGGCACTACCGTGGAAGGAAACCGTTTATGGGCAAGGAATACTCGGAAATTGATGATCGCTTGAAACGCTGGCTGGCGCGGCAGAAGATGTTTTTTGTCGCCACCGCCCCGCTGGCCGCTGACGGCCTGGTGAACTGTTCACCCAAAGGCGGCGATACGATTCTGGTGACCGGGCCGCGGCAGCTGGCCTACCTCGACTACGGCGGCAGCGGCATCGAAACCGTCGCGCACCTCAAAGAAAACCAGCGCATCGTGATCATGTTCTGCGCCTTTGAGGGTCCGCCGAAGATCTACCGTTTTCACGGCGCTGGCCGCGTGCTGGAACCGGGCCAGGACAGTTTTGACGCTCTGCGAGCCCAGTTTCCTGATCATCCGGCCTGCCGCAACATTATCGTGGTAGACGTTGATCGCATCTCCGATTCCTGCGGCTACGGCGTGCCAATGTATGAGTACACCGGCGAGCGCACGGCCATGGCCACCTGGATAGAAAGCAAGACAGAGGACGAGATGCAGGCCTATCGGGCGAAGAACAACCGGGTCAGCCTCGACGGTCTGCCCGGTCTTGGTCCCGGCGACTAGCTGTGTAAACCCACCAGGTTGTTCGCGATTATCGGAGCGCGGCTGATCGGCGGCTGATAACCGAGACTCGCATGGGGGCGGTGCCAGTTGTACTGATGCAGCCAGTCGGGCA
>JBCCVP010000151.1:0-13360 GCA_039195135.1 Pseudomonadota bacterium
GAGCAAAACCGGCTGCCCTGCCTTTACCTCGTCGACTCCGGCGGCGCGTTTCTCCCGATGCAGGATGAAGTGTTCCCGGACCGCGAACACTTCGGCCGCGCCTTTTACAACCAGGCGCGCATGTCTGCACAAGGCATTCCTCAGCTTGCCGCGGTGCTGGGTAGTTGCACCGCGGGCGGAGCCTATCTTCCCTCCCTGGCGGATGAGTCCATCATCGTTAAGGAACAGGGCACCATTTTTCTCGGGGGCCCGCCGCTGGTAAAAGCCGCCACGGGTGAAGAGGTCGACGCGGAAGCGCTGGGCGGCGCCGAGGTGCACAGCAGCCGGTCTGGCGTGACGGACCACCTGGCGGAGAACGATCAGCACGCCCTGAGCCTCGCTCGCGACATCGTGTCGCATCTGAATCAGGATAAACCGGCATCGCTGACCGTGCGCGCCCCGCGGGAGCCGCTGCATCCCGCGGAGCAGCTCTACGGCATTGTGCCCCGGGACACGCGCAGACCTTTCGATGTGCGCCAGATCATTGCCCGGATTACCGATGGATCGGAGCTACAGGAGTTCAAGGCCCGCTACGGCAAGACGCTGATTTGCGGTTTCGCCCACCTGATGGGATACCCGGTTGGCATCGTGGCCAACAACGGCATCTTGTTTTCCGAGTCGGCGCTCAAAGGTGCTCATTTCATTCAGCTTTGTAACCAGCGGAATATACCGCTGGTTTTTCTGCAGAACATCACCGGTTTCATGGTGGGGCAGAAATACGAAAACGCCGGCATTGCGAAAGACGGAGCAAAGATGGTCACCGCGGTTGCCTGCAGCCACGTACCCAAGTTTACCGTCGTCATCGGTGGCAGCTTCGGCGCAGGCAACTACGCCATGTGCGGGCGTTCCTACCAACCGCGCATGATGTGGATGTGGCCCAATGCCCGGATCTCTGTCATGGGGGGTGAGCAGGCGGCCTCGGTGCTGGCTACCGTGCGTCGCGATGGGCTTGAGGCCCGGGGCGAGACCTGGCCGGAAGCGGATGAAACGGCATTCAAGGACGGCATTCTTCAGCAATACGAAACCCAGGGGCACCCCTACTACTCCAGCGCCCGGCTCTGGGACGACGGCGTGATTGATCCGGCGGACACACGACAGGTGCTGGGGATGGCAATTTCCGCATCGCTCAACGCGCCGCTGGAGCGCGGACGCTTCGGCGTCTTTCGGATGTAATCACCATGGACATGCTTGCGATAACTGAACACGCCGGTGCGGCGACCATCACCCTCAACCGCCCGGAAATCCACAACGCGTTCAATGCCGCCCTGATCAACGAACTGGGCACGGCCATCACCGAATTGGACCAGCGCGACGACGTGCGGGTGATTGTGCTCGCGGGAGCCGGCAGGTCCTTCTCCGCCGGCGCCGACCTTAACTGGATGCGGGAGATGGCCAGCGCCGGCGAGCAGGAAAACATCGACGATGCGCTCAACCTGGCGCGGCTGCTGCGGACGCTGGCATTTACCGCCACACCCACCATCGCCCGGGTCCACGGGGCGGCCTACGGCGGGGGGGTGGGCCTGGTGGCGTGCTGCGACATTGCCCTTGGCGTGCCCGAGGCGCGGTTCGGACTGACCGAGGCCCGTCTGGGGCTGGTGCCGGCGGTCATTTCACCCTATGTCATCGCCGCCGTTGGTGCTCGCCAGGCCGGCAAACTGTTTATGACCGCCGAGGTGTTTGACGGGCGACGGGCGGCCGAGCTGAACCTGCTCCACACCTGCGTGGAGTCCGACGAGCTCGACGCGGCGGTGGCGGAACAGATTGGCTTACTCAAAAAATCGGGCCCCCAGGCGATTCGCGCCGCCAAGTCACTGGTGGGCGCAGTGGCCGGCCGCACTCCCGATGCGCAGCACGCCCTGGACGAAGCCACCGCGAAGCTGATAGCCAGCCTGCGGGGTTCGCCGGAGGGCCGCGAGGGGGTCAGCGCATTCCTTGAAAAACGACCCGCCAGCTGGATAGACGACGAGTGATGATTCGCCGCCTGCTGATTGCCAACCGGGGCGAGATCGCCTGCCGCATCATCGGTACGTGCCAGCGCCTGGGCGTGGAAACGGTGGCGGTTTACTCCGAGGCTGACGCCGGAGCCCGCTTCGTACGCCTCGCCGATCGCGCCATCGCCATCGGCGCGGCGGAGCCTCAGGCCTCCTATCTCAACGCTGCCGCGATTGTGGCCGCCGCCTGCGACAGTGGCGCCGATGCGGTCCATCCGGGCTACGGCTTCCTGAGTGAAAACCCGGAGCTTGTTCAGTCCCTCACCGACGCCGGCATCATCTTCGTGGGCCCACGCCCGAAGACCATCGAGCAGATGGGCTCCAAAGCCACCGCCAAGGCGTTGATGGCTGCCGCCGGCGTACCGGTGGTGCCCGGGTACCACGGCGAGGACCAGTCGGATGAGGTGCTTCGCAGCGCCGCTGAACACGTCGGGTTTCCGCTGATGCTGAAGGCCGCTGCCGGCGGCGGCGGCAAAGGGATGCGGATTGTGCGCGAGGCCTCAGACTTTGCCGCGGCGCTGGCCTCTGCCCGACGCGAGTCGACCGGCGCCTTTGGTGACGACCGGATGATTCTGGAGCGCTATATCGAACGCCCCCGGCATCTGGAGGTGCAGGTGTTTGGCGATCAGTCTGGCAACGTGGTGCACCTGTTTGAGCGGGATTGCTCAGCCCAGCGGCGTTTTCAAAAGGTGCTGGAGGAGTGTCCGGCGCCGGGCATGTCGCTTGCGCAGCGCCAAGCCCTGTGGGCCGCCGGTGTGGATGCGGCGAAGGCGGTGGACTATCTGGGCGCCGGCACGGTGGAATTTATCGCCGATCCCGGCGGCGAGTTTTACTTTATGGAAATGAACACCCGCCTGCAGGTGGAGCACCCGGTCACCGAGGCGGTCACCGGACTCGACCTCGTGGAGTGGCAGCTGCTTGTCGCGAGCGGCGAGGACCTGCCCCTGCCACAGGACGCCATTTCCTGCACCGGCCACGCGCTGGAAGCGCGGCTCTATGCCGAAGACCCGGACCAGCAGTTTCTACCCGACGCGGGCACCCTCACCCGGGTGCACTTTCCCGCCGGCGTGCGGGCCGACACCGGCGTCGAGTCCGGCGACCAGGTGACGGTGCACTACGACCCGATGATCGCCAAGCTGATCTGCCACGAGAAGGACCGACCGGCCTGCCTTGCCAGCATGCGGCGGGCGCTGGCGGCCACTGTACTGGACGGACTCAAAAACAACGTTTCGTTTCTGTATCGGCTCCTGGCGAGCGACACTTTTGCGCAGGGCCAGATGCACACGGCGTTGCTCGATTCAACGCCGCTGCCGCCGGTAGCCAGCGAGGTTCAGGCACAGGCCACCGCGCTGGCGGCCCTGGCGCTGTGGCTAAGCGCAGAGCCCACCGCCGCGACGCACGATCCTTTCAGCCCGTGGGCCGGGGGAAGCGCCTGGCGCATGCAGGGCGAAGGCCACCACCCGCTGGAGCTGACGTATCGAGGTGAGGTCATTCCCGTGCGCCTTTCCGTCACACCGGATCAGATCGAGGTGACGGTGGCGGACGGCAAAGGCAGAGTGTTTGGCTCGCCAACCCTTGCGCAGGGCGGCCTTCGCTGGAGCAACGCGGGTCAGCAAACCAAGGTGCCGCTGTGGCAGCACGAAGGCATGCTGAACGTTGCCCTGGACGGGGCGCTGCTGAGTTTTCGTCTGGCGACCGCGGCTCACGCCGCGGCGGCTTCCGCTGACACCGCCTCGCCCCATGTGCTTGCGCCAATGCCCGGCAAGATTGTCTCCGTCGCGGTGGCCGAAGGGGATGCGGTTGAAGCCGGTGCGGCGGTGCTGGTGATGGAGGCGATGAAAATGGAGCTGACCCTAAGCGCACCGCAGACCGGCCTCGTCGCAGCCGTGCGCGTTGCGCCGGGAGACTTCGTAGACGCTGATGCGCAGCTGTTGGAGTTTAAGGATCCCTAGCGCGCCTGATCCGGGCTAGACCGCCGGCGGTCCTTTGCAGTAGTCCAGCGACAGGTTCAGAAACTGCTTTAGGCGCGCCTCCACCGATTCGGTGGACAGCGAATCCACCCCCTGAAAGTCATACTGATTGTTGACCCGGGGATTGCTGCGGTTCTGGAAATTCATCATGTGCGCAATGCGCCGGGTCTGCATTTGAAGTGCAATCTTGTAGCTGCAGGTTTCCAGCGCCAGCGGCGTTGCTTCGGCCCCGGAAATCGCCAGCAGGTAGATGCGTACCGCCCGCAGCCGTCCCTGGGCGTCCTGTTCCCGACCCACCGTGGCGGGGAAATCATGCTCGATCGCCTCCACCACGAAACTCTCAAAGGCCGGCCACACAACCTTTTCCACGGCGCTTTCAAACTCCCGGCGAAACGCATCCCGCTCCCGCTCGAGGTCTTCCTCGCCACCGCTTGAATTTCCCTTATCGTCAGCTACCTGCTGGTCAAACCAAGACATCCACGTCCTCCTGCTTAGTGTGCTGTCCCACACATAACGCTCAGCCCTGAGCGCCCTTTATTTATGCGGCGGTCGCCGGCGGAGCAACGGACCACCACGGAATCTTCTGGCAGGTTACACTAAAGCACTGGGGAGTCTGAAGAACCTCGCTGCATGGCACTGATTGAGCCGGGCCAGATGCTCGGCAAGTACAGGATTGAACGACAGATAGGCGCTGGCGGCATGTCCGATGTCTATCAGGCGATGGACAGCACCCTGAAACGTCAGGTGGCCCTCAAGGTGCTCACGCCGGAAGTGTCCGACGATCCGGAGCACGTGCAGCGATTCCGTAAGGAAGTGCTCGCGGTGGCCGCTTTGGAGCATCCCGGCATCGTCACCATCTTCGACGTCGGCAGCGCCTCGGATCATCAGTTCTACGCCATGACCCTGCTGCCCGGCGGCAACCTGAAAAACCGCCTCGTGGAAGGCCCCTTCTCGCCCGAGCGATCGCTGGCGGTGGTCCGGGCCCTGGCGCTGGCCCTGGACCACGCCCATAACCACCAGATCGTTCACCGGGATATCAAGCCCGAAAACGTCCTGTTTGATCGCTTTGATCAGCCGATGCTGGTCGATTTCGGCATCGCCCGCATGCTCGGCGAAACCACCCGAATTACCGCCGTCGGCACCTCCGTGGGCACGCCCTACTATATGAGTCCGGAGCAGGCCCAGGCGGACGCCAGCGTTGATGCCCGCACCGATCTCTACAGCCTTGGCGTGCTGCTCTACGAGATGCTGACGGGCGAGGTCCCCTACGATTCCAATACCGCGGTCGGTATTGCGATGGCGCATCAGAACGAGCCGATCCCCACCCTGAAGGGGGCCGCCGCCACGCTGCAGCCGCTGCTCGATACGCTCCTGGCCAAGGCGCCAGCACAGCGCCCGGTCAGCGCCGCAGCCACGGTGGCTATCGTTGATGACCTGACCCGGCGCCTGGCCGATCAGGCCAATGCGCCGGAGGAACCGCCGGAAGATCCAGAGGAACCAGAGGCGTCCGCAGAACCCACCCTGCCGCCCTCAAAGACCCAGGCATTTGCCACCTTCAATCCGGAGTCCTCGTCAGCGCAGGATCCGGAAACCGAGTTTGAACTGCCGGCGGCGAGCGAAACCCCTTGGACGGCAACAACCTCGGAGTCGGAGCCGCCGGCGGAACCCGCGGCGCCGGAAACCCAGTTTGAACTGCCGGTGGCCAGTGAAATGCCCGGCCCAGAGCCAGAGCCAGAGCCAGAACCAGAAGCAGAGCCGGAGCCCAGTGAGGAGCTGTCCGCCCAGGCGGAAGTGCCGGAAACGGAATTTGAACTGCCGGTACTTAGCGAGCCGGAGCCGCAGACCGACGATCCGCAGACGCCGGAGGAGACAGAAACGTCTTTCAGCGCCCGCTCGCAGCAGCTGTCGATTCACGCCGACACCTCTACCCAGACCCGAGAAGAGGTGTCCGAGCCGGCATCCGAGGACGACGACCCGGAAGCAGCGCCGGAAGAAAGGGTGCCCGACGACGACGCTTCCGAGGACACAGCTACCTCCCGCAATCGGGATCCCCGGGGGCAGACGATCATGGCACCGGAACTGATCATTCCGCCCGAGGATGAGTCTGCGATTTCCGCAGAAATTGTCCAGCTGACCGGTGCTCAGCGCGCGGCGCAGCCGGAGGAGGATGAACAGGACCCCTGGTACGGACGACCCGGCATATTGGGGCTGATCGGCCTGATTCTTGTTGCTTTGCTGATTGGCCTGACCCGGTTTGGCGGTGATGAGGCGGCAGATGAAGCAACCGGCGACGGCGCAAATTTATCACCCGGCGATGACGCTGCGCCGGCCGACCCGGCGACCGGCGAAAACCTGGACGCCCTGCTGCTCGAGGTCCTGGAAAGTGAGCGCCAGGAGGACCGGGACGCGCTGGCTCCAACGCCACCCGCCGACGCCGCTCCGGCCGATGACGAGGCTGCAGTGCCAGCCGCATCGGAGGTCTCCGATGCCGCAGCGCAGGCGGGTCCCGACGAAGGGGCGGTGCCGGCCACCGAGCTGACCCTGACGACCGGCGGCTCGGCGGGCTCCGTTACCGCAGAGATCGAGCAACTGCTGCGGTACGCCGAGGTGTTCCGGGCGATTGATCAGCTCACCTTGCCGGATGGGGAAAACGCCTGGGAGGCATACCAGGCAGTCCTTGATCTTGATGCCACCAACAAGGCTGCGCTGCGAGGGCTTGCCGAACTGCAGCGCACCTACGTCGAGCGCAGCCGCTCCGCCCTGGCGGGCGGTGATCGCGCCGCCGCCCGGGCCAGCGTCGAGCGGCTCCGCTATATCGATCCCATCCATCCGGATCTGCCAGGCCTGGAGGCTGCGCTGGCATCCGGGGTCCCGGCGGCGTCCCCGGACAGCCCGATGGCAGACCAAGGCCAAAAGGCTGCAGCACCGGCGGCCGCGGCCGAAGTCGAGACGTTTACTGACGCACTGCCCGGCGGCACCGAGGGACCGTTAATGGTGCCGCTGCCGGGCGGCGCCGTGCGCCTTGCCGACGGCGCGGCGGCGGCGACGCTGGCCCCTTTTGCCCTGGCAAAAACCGAGATTACCGTTGGCCAGTTTGAGACCTTTGTTGCCGCCACCGGACATCAGTCCCCGGAACCGGGTGCCGGCGGCTGCAACTACTGGCTCTACAACTGGCGCCAGCGCGCGGACCGCGGTTGGCAATCACCCGGGTTCAATCAGTCGTCGGATCACCCGGTGGTCTGCGTGAGCTACGCGGATGCGCGGGCCTACGTCGACTGGCTCAGCGAGGCCAGCGGGGCCCGCTATCGCCTGCCTACGGAAGCCGAATGGTCGTTTGCGTCGCAGCGCGATGGAGTGTTCTGGTCGAGCAGCCGGGACGCCTGTGATGTGGCCAACGTGTCAGACATCGACCGGGCGGATCGGCACAACCTGGTGGTCAGCACCGAAAACGTGTTCGCCTGCCGCGACGGCCGCGCGACTACCGCCCCGGTGGCCACCTATCAGCCCAGCGGCGACGGCTTCTACGACCTTTTGGGAAACGCCGCGGAGTGGACCGCGGACTGCTGGAGTGAAACCCCGGGGGGTGATGCTTCCGGCGACTGCGAGGCGGCCCCGGTGCGCGGCGGCTCGTGGTTTGAGCGGCCGGCGGAGATGAATAGGGAGAGCCGGCTGAAGCTCCGCCGGGAAGACCGCTTCAGCCACGTCGGGTTTCGCGTGCTGCGGGAGCTATAGCGCGGGAACCGCCCCACCGGGGCGTCTACCGCGGAGGGCGCCTAGTCCTGAATGGCCCAGTAGTACTGGGAATCCACCACGGGAACTTCCACCGAGTCACCGTCCGACATGCTGCCCGTGGGGCGCCGGCACTGGACTTCTTTACGACCGCTGTCGCGCAGTCGCTCTCGCTTACAAACCATGCCGGTCGCTTTGATACCGAAGCTGGACTCCATCTCCTGAGCCATCTCCTCGGCCGCGTCCTGAGCTTCTTCCGGCACCTGCTGCCGCGCCTGCTTCAGCACGTCCAGATCTGCGCGACGGCGGGTTTTTGCTGCCAGCATGATCCACGCCATGCCCTCCACGAGGTCCACATCGGTGCCCAGACCAGAGAGGTACATGATGCCCAGAAACCGCTGGCTGTCCGGGTCACCCCAGCGGGAGGTGAGGTTATACAGGGCGAGCGCTTCCTCATACCGCTCTGCACGGTAGGCCTTATGGGCTTTATTCAGCGTTTGTATGTACTGGTCATTGCCCATGCGCTCAAACTCGACCGCCCCGGCCGGCTCGGCGACGAGCGTGGCGGCCAGCAGCAAACCAACGGCGATGCCCGCCGCGTTGGAGCCGCGCTTGCCGCGGACCGGGTGCAGGCCCTTGATCCACATCGTCCACATACTCCTTCTACCCTGCCTTGCCAACTGCTTCCCCCATTAATGTAACACCAGATCCGCCCGGCGGCGGCGCTATCCGGCCCGTTTAGATCAGCGCCTCGCGGTAGCGGCTGCGAAGGATGCGCACTCTTTTGACGAAATTTTCCGTTTCGTTATAGGGAGGGACGCCGCCAAATCGCTTAACCGCGTTTTCGCCGGCGTTAAAGGCGGCGCTGGCCAGCCGGTAGTCGTTGCCAAACAAATCCAGCAGCTCCCGCAGGTAGCGAACTCCGGCATCGATATTCTGGCCGGCGTCAAACGGCTGGGTGACGCCGAAGCGCTTTTGCGTCTCCGGCATCAGCTGCATCAGCCCCTGGGCGCCGACGTTGGAAACCGCATCCCGCTTAAACCACGATTCGGCGTGGATCACGGCACGGACAAACGATTCATCCACACCGTGGCGTTCGCAGGCGTTCAGAATCTCGTCGGTAAATGCCTCCACGTTGAGCGCCACCGTCTGCCAGTTGACCTTGCGGTGCCAGTCGCAGCCGCGACACTTGATGCGGATCACCGCGTAGCGCTGCCCCTCCGGCGGTTTGCGGTCCGTATAGTGCAGGATGCCGTTTTCGTCCCGGTATTTGTAAACCTGGGCATCGGCCCGCCACGGCACGGCCGAAGCTGCGAGCAGCAGCATAAATCCAAGAAAAATCCGCATCATGGAGAACATTATTGACCAGAACCGGCAGCCCGGCCAGTGGGCCGGTCAAGGCGTTTGAGCCGATGCCGGCCGAGCAAAAAAAGAAAGGGGCACATCCTTGTGCCCCGGGGTGCTGTGACTGCAGCGAAAGGGTGCGGCCACGCGGGCTGGCGCTGGCTAGTAGCGGTAGAAAAACGGGTCGCTGCGCAGGAAATAGCCGCGCCGGATCGGGCAATACACATAGTCGTTTGCGTAGCCCAGCACCGGCCGCCGCTGCTGGTAGTACCCGTTGAATCCGTGGCGGTAGCCTTTGCGGTAGGCAAAATTCCGCGGCGCGTAGCCATGGTTGAAGCGCCGCTGGTTCTGATAGAACGGCCGGGGTGCCCGCCGGTATTGGCGATTGTCGTAGCCGTGGGCATAGTGTTTGTGACCGGCATGGACGCCAGGCCCACCGTGCGCCGCTGCGGCGCCGGCAAACAGCACGGCAAAAGCAAACAGGGCACTGGCGGCAAAATGTCGGGTTCTCATAGCAACTCCGCAGGTGGTGAAACTGGCACCCAATCTACCGTCGGGCGACTGAACCGCCCCTGAACCCGGAAAACGTCCCCTCAGTCCGAAGGTTGCGGCCGCAGCCGCCAGGCCTGGTGCGGTGGCCGGCGGGAAAAATCTGGCGGCACGCTCTTCAGTACCTCGATCTCCCAGTCCGCCGCCAGGTCTTCGTCCAACCGGAATTTGCGCGCGTTGGTGGAAAACAGCACGCTGCCGCCCGGCGCGAGCCGTTGCCGGCACTGCGCCAGCAAAGCCCCATGATCACGCTGCACGTCCAGCGTGCTCTCAGCCTTTGCGGCGTTCGAAAAGGTCGGCGGATCCAGGATGATCAGATCGAACTGCTGCCGCGATTCGGTCAGGAATTTTTGCACGTCCTCCCGCAGCAGCCGGTGGTTGGTGGTGTTCAGGTTATTGGCCTCCAGGTTGCGCCGACACCAGTCCAGATAAGTGCGCGATACGTCCACCGAGGTGGTGTGGTCCGCACCACCGCCCGCCGCGTATACCGTGAAGCTCCCGGTGTAGCAGTAGAGGTTGAGCACCGATTTACCCGCCGACCACTCCCCCACCAGGCGCCGCGTTTCCCGATGGTCCAGGAACAGTCCGGTATCCAGGTAGTCCGTCAGGTTCACCGCAAATCGGTACGGCCCCTCCTCCACCCAGTGAAAACGACCGCTGCCGCCCCGGCGTTCGTACTGGGCGCTGCCCCGCTGGCGCCGGCGCCGACGCACCACGATGTCCGCCGCCTCTACCTCGAGGGCCAGCTGCACGCCGGTGATAGCGTCGGCCAGCCGCCGGGCCGCCTTGGGCGGGGGCACTGAGGCTGGCGGGGCGTACTCCTGGAGGTTGATCCGAGGCCCGTAGACGTCCACCGCCACCGCGTACTCGGGGATATCCCGATCGTAGATTCGATAGGCAGATATATTGTTATTTTTTAGGTACTTATTGACTTTTTTTAGATTCTTTCTAATCCGATTAGCCACCATCCGCGCCTCCTCCGACGGCTCCCCTGCAGCCTCCGGTACCTGGAACCGCAGCAGCGAACACGCCAGTGCGCCGTTGTACAGCTGGTAGCGCTTCTCCGGCGGGAAGCCAAAGCTGCGGCAGCGCTCTGGGTCTTCGGTAAAGACGGATGCGCGCCACCCGGCAAAATCCTGCCGCAGCCGGTCTCCAAGCAGTCGATAAAGGTCCGCCAGTTCTTCCCCGCCGCCCAGCCGCCGGCCATAGGGTGGATTGGTCAGCACGACCCCCGGTTGCTCCGTCGGCGCAAACGCCTGGCCCAGGTCCGCCGTCTCAAACGTCACCCAGCGGGACAGGCCGGCATTGGCCGCATGCTCGCGGCAGGCGCGCACGGCGGTGGTTGCCAGGTCCCGCCCCAGCACCGGTCCCAGGGAACCGGATGCCTCGTCCCGGGCAAGTTCTGCAGCGGCCTTCTGCTCCCGTTTGAGCACGCTGGACTGATGCCCCAGCCACCCCCGGCGGATACTGCTGATCCAGGCCAGCCCCGGTGCCTGGCGCAGCGCCATGCCGACCGCCTCCAGCAGCAGCGTCCCGGCGCCGCACATGGGATCCACCAGCGGCTGAGAGGGATCTTCCAGCCATCCGCTGCGCAGCACCAGCGCGGCCGCGAGGTTCTCTTTAAGCGGCGCCTCCCCGGCCCAGCGACGGTAGCCCCGCTGGTGGAGCGGCCGTCCCACAAGATCGATGCCCAGCGTGGCCCGCTGATCGCGACCGATGTGCAGATACACGGACAGATCGGGATTTTCCCGGTCCACCGAGGGCCGGGCACCCTTACGTTCCCGCAGCACGTCGCACAGCCCGTCTTTCACCAGCAGCGCGGCGTAGCGGCTGTCCTTCAAGGTGGGATGGCGATTGAGAGAGGCGCTCACGGCAAAGGTGACAGTGGCTTTCAGATGATCCTGCCAGGGGATGTCCCGAACCAGCGCGGCAAGTGCCTCACCATCCTCAACGAGGCCAGACCTGAGCGGCAGCAGCACACGGCTGGCCAACCGACTGCCCAACGCAGCCCGATAGCCGGCGGCAAGATCGCCGGCGGCAGCGACCCCGGCCAGACGTTCGTGGACATTCTGAAGCCCCAAACCCTTAAGTTCGTCCACCAGCAGATATTCAAGGCCCCGGGGACAGGGGAAAAACCAGTCCATGCTCAGCTCTCGGTCAGCTGATGGCTGTCGGCCGCGCTGAGTTCCAGGCCGTAGACCTGCCGCAGTTGCTCAATTTTCTTGCGAGTTTCCGGGCCGAAGGCGCATTCGCCCTCAAAGGCGTGGAGAACAATGCCTTCCAGCAGGTCCCCCAGGGACAGTTCACAGTACTCAGCGGTAGCTTTCAGCACCTTAAGCAGCGTTTTTTCCAGGCGCACACCGGTCTGCACTCGAATGACTTTCTTCATGTGGTATATTGGTACCAATGTACTTTGCTACAAGCCAACGCGTATCATGCCTGACCACAATCTGTTTTCCCAGCTGAAAAACCACGCGATCGACGCTGCCCAGTTCGATCATTCGGCCCATGTCCGTTCCGCCTGGGACTGCCTCAATACGGAGTCGGCAGATCCTGCCAGCGCCTATGCGCAGGCTCTCTGGGGCCTCATCTGCCGGGCGGAGGCCAAAGCCAAATACCACGCCACGCTGACCGGGGCGTTTCTCAACCTCATCGCCAGCGAACATGTGCCGGGGGAAACCTGGGCCACGTTTGCCGCGCGCAACGAGGACCTGATGAAACGCCCCAAGGCGTTGATTGGCCGCCACTATTCGCCCGAGCGCCTGCAGCTTGAGGCGGCCCGCACGTGGTTTCTGGCCCCGGACCGCATTCCACTGCCCGCCTGCCACTTCCCGCTGCACGGCGTCGAGGTGGCGCAGCTGGAGCCCGGCGCCGTGCCACCTGCCCCTGTTCCTAGCGGAGGCAACGAACGGCATTAGCTTCCCCGTCCCAATTTCGCGAAACTTAGGGGCAATATCGAGCCGCCTTAAGTGCGGCGGTCAAAACCGGAGAGTTCCCATGCGTCTGCTTCGCGTCCTGCTTCTGCCCTGCGCTTTCCTGCCTGCCCCGGTCTTCGCCGAGTTCAGCCATTCGCCCCAGGGTTTTACCGTTAAACACGAAATACAGGCCAGCCAGGGCGCCGAAGCGGTCTGGCACGCGCTGATCCACGACGTGGGCCTCTGGTGGGAGGCCAGTCACACCTATTCCGGCGACGCCACGAATCTGTCGATCAACCCCGAGCCCCTGGGATGCTTCTGTGAACGCTGGCCCGGCGGCGGCGTTGTCCACATGACGGTGCTGCAGGCACAACCGGCGAAGCTCCTGCGTCTCGGCGGCGGCCTGGGGCCGCTGCAGGATTTTGCCGTGAGTGGATCGATGACGATCAGTCTTGAGGAGAACGATGCCGGCACCCGGGTGGCGCTTGTCTATCACGTGGCGGGGATTATCGACGGCGAGATGAGCACCTGGGCCAGCGCGGTGGACGGCGTGCTCAAGGCGCAGCTGACCGGCCTTTCGTCCCATCTCAAGGGCGGCAAGCCGGATCAGGCGAACTCGCCCTAGTGTCCTGAGTGAGAAGTTCGTTGAGTGATGATGACCCCAAATCGCCATGAGCAAGGCGCATGGCGCCGCCACGGGTCATTCCCTTGGCTAGCCATGCAACGCCGCTCATGGCCCATTCAATATTGACTGGGGGGGCCACCCGAAGGACACGCCCCACAAGGCCTGTGGCGGTGTTGCAGCCCTGGGTCAGGTCATGAC
>JBCCVP010000152.1:0-13351 GCA_039195135.1 Pseudomonadota bacterium
CGAACAATGGATGCGGGACCGCGTGTCAGACTTTTCCGGACCCCTCGCGCTGTCCAAATTCCCCGGAGGGCAGTCCAACCCAACCTATCGTGTGGATGCCGGCGACAAACGCTACGTGCTGCGGCGCAAACCCGATGGACGCCTGCTCCCCGGAGCCCACGCCGTAGAGCGCGAATACCGCGTCATGAGCGCGCTCGGCAAGCTGGGCTTTCCGGTCCCCGAGACCTACGCCCTGTGCGAGGACCCGGAAGTTTTCGGCACGCCGTTCTACCTGATGGCCCTGATGGACGGTCGGATCTTCTGGGACGCCAAACTGCCGGAGGTGCCGGCTGAGGAGCGGCGCGATTACTACCACGCCATGTGCGACACGCTGGCCCAGCTGCACCAGGTGGATTTTTCCGCCGCCGGGCTCGGTGACTACGGCAAACCCGGGAACTACTTCGCCCGGCAGATCGGCCGCTGGTCCGGACAATACGAGGCCGACGAAGCGGCCGGCCGCATCACAGCCATGGACCGGCTGTGCGAGTGGCTGCCGCAGAACATCCCGGCGGGCCAGGAAGAAGCCAGCATCGTTCACGGCGATTTTCGTTGCGACAATCTGGTCTTTCACCCTACCGAACCGCGGGTGATTGCGGTGCTCGACTGGGAGCTTTCCACGCTGGGGCACCCGCTGGGGGACTTTACCTATCACCTGATGACCTATCGCCTGCCCCCCGGCCTGCCGGCGGGGATGGCGGGACACAACCCGGAAGATCTCGGGTTACCCAGCGAAGTGGATTACGTGGCGCGCTACTGCGCCGCCGTCGGTCGCGACAGGATCGAGGGGCTTGATTTTTACCTGGCGTTCAACATGTGGCGCCTGGCAGCGATCATCCACGGCATCAAGGGGCGCCTGGTACGCGGTAACGCATCCAGCGATCAGGCCGGCCACATTGTGCAGTTTCTGGAGCCGCTGGCCGACCTGGCCTGGCAGCAGACGGGGGTGCCCGCCTAGTTCGTCTTATCGCTCGAAGCGGTCGTTCAAACCCGCCCAGCAGCTCGCATAGTCAGCCTGCCGCGTCGGCGCCTCCAGTGCTGCCCGGGTGGGTTTGATCAGGTAGCGCGACTCAAACATAAAGGCCATGGTGTCGGCCAGAAACTCCGGCTTAAGCGCTGCCTGAGACGCCCCGTCATAAGCCGCCAGATCCGGCCCGTGGGGTGTCATGCAGTTGTGCAAGCTGGCACCGCCGGGGACAAATCCGCCGGAGGGTTTGGCGTCGTAGACGCCGCGTACCAGCCCCATAAACTCGGACATCACGTTGCGGTGGTACCAGGGCGGCCGAAAGGTGTTTTCCATCACCAGCCAGCGCGGCGGGAAAATCACAAAATCCAGCCCTGCCGTGCCCGGTGTGTCCGACTGGGACGTGAGCACGGTGAAGATCGACGGGTCCGGATGGTCGTAGCTGATGGAGCCGATGGTGTTGAAACGAAACAGATCGTAACGATAGGGATACAGGGTGCCGTGCCACGCCACCACGTTGAGCGGGCTGTGATTGGTGCGGGCCGCAAAAAACTGCCCGTCCAGCTTACATACCAGTTCAAAATCGCCCTCGCGATCTTCAAACGCGGCCACCGGAATCTCAAAATCCCGCCGGTTTGCCAGGCTGTCGGACCCGATGGGTCCCCGCTCCGGCAGCTCAAACAGGGCGCCGTAGTTTTCGCAGACGTAGCCCCGAGCCTGATCCTGCGCCAGCGCCACCCGGAACCTCACTCCCCGGGGCACCACGACAATCGCACCGGGTGCCGCCTGAAGGATGCCACACTCGGTGTGGACGGTGATGGCGCCGTGCTCCGGCACCAGCAGCAGCTCACCGTCGCAGTTGAAAAAGAATCGATCCTCCATGGAGCGATTAGCCCGGTACACGTGAATACCGGCGCCGGCCTGCGTTGCGGCATCGCCGCAGGCGGCCACGGTGATCAGACCTTCGACAAAATCCGTTGGCTCCTCGGGCAGCGGCCAGGGGTCCCAGCGCAGGGGGTCCGGCGGCGTCACCGCGTCGGTCACCGGCGCGGTCACTACCGGCGGCCCGGGAAATGGCGAATAGCCCAACGCCGCTACGGACGGGCGGATGCGGTAAAACCAGGACCGAAAATTGTTCGCCTTGGGGGCGGTGAACGCGGTGCCGCTGAACTTCTCCGCGTACAGCCCAAGCGGTGCCTGCTGCGGTGAATTCTGCCCCACCGGCAGTGCGCCGGATCGCGCTTCGGTGGCCAGATCGTTGCCAAAACCGGTCTGGTAGTCGTACTGGTAGCTCTGCCCGCTGTCGAAGGGCGCGTTGCTGCTCATGGCTTCAATTGGAGGTTAGGAAGCGACCAATGTATCACCAGCCGTCGCGGGGACCAGCCACCGGACCCGTCGGTCAGCGAAAGACCTACGCACGAAACGGCGCCACTACCTGGCCCAACATGCCCCGGGGGCCCTGGCGAACCAGCGACGCGAGCGCAAGCAACGTGAGCACCGCCAGGCAGACCTCCTGCAGCAGGCCATGCTCGTGGTGTTCTGCGGAGAGTTCCGGCACCGCAAGATCCGGTGTGCTCAGGTTGATCAGCCAGCCGCAGGCCATAGCGGCCAGCGCCATCAGCAGACCAAAATTCAGCGCCAGCCGACGGCCGTGCAGCCGGCCCAGAATGCCAAAGGTGGTGACGTTGGTTGCCGGCCCGGCGATCAAAAACGCAATGGCCGCCCCGGGACTCAAGCCGCCAGCGATAGCCACGGCCGCAATCGGCGTGGCGCCCGAGGCGCAGACGTAGGCCGGTATGGCCACCAGCGTCGCCAACGGCACCTGAAGCAGCGGGTGAATCCCCGCCACCAGTCCGCCGGACAGGGCCGGGGCCAGCATCGCCGCCACCAGCAAGCCGACCGCCACCCAGGGCAGCGTGTGGTCGAACAACTCCACAAGACCAAAATGCAGGCCTCCGGCCAGACGCTCAGCAAGCGGTCGGGCATCCTGCGGATCCGGCGTGTCCGCAGCCTCCATCGCCGGCGCGACGGACCCGGCGAGAAGCAGGGCGACGATCAGCGCGACGGCTGCTGCTGCCCCCAGCCGCCAGAGGGTTAGCTCCACGCCAAGCAGCGGTACCGACAGCGCCAGCGCGTCGATACCCAGTTCCGGCGTGGCGATCAGAAAAGCCATCGCGGCGGCCGGCGCCACGCCGCGCCGCACCAGTGATTCGTACACCGGCAGCACGCCGCAGGAACAGATCGGCATCGGCAAGCCAAAGGTGATGCCTTTGCCTGCCTGCAAGACGCGGGAACCGCGATTGAGCCAGCGAGAAGATTTTTCCCCCAGCAGAGCCCGGACCAGGCCCGCCAGCAGGTAGCCCAGCAGCAACGCCGGCGCGCTGATCAGCGCGAGCTCCAGAAACTGTTCCAGCACGTGGGGCTCCGCCTCCGACGCATGGTGGTGACCATGGGGATCGCTCAGGGCCAGCATCAGCACCCCCGCCCCGAGAAGACCACCAACCGCTGCTCCCGCCCGCAGCCCCCCCGACGCCTGCTCGCCGTGATGCTGCCCCGCATGTCCGTGTCCGTGTCCGTGTTCATGCCCATGCCCGTGATGGTCGCAACCGCTTGCCGACTGGCTCAGATGACCACCGTGGATCACGTGCAGCAGGGAGCCCGCCACCAGCGCGTCTAGCCAGGCGTGCTGGGCGGGCGTGAGGAGTTCAAGCTGATCGCCCCCGGTGTAGCCCAGCACGGACGCAGCGATGATCAGGGCAATGGCCAGCCAGCCGTCGCGCTGGGTTGGCGCCAGCATAAATACCGCCAGCCCTACCGGGATTCGGTGGGCGGCAATAGCCAGCCCCAGGTGCGCAGCCTCCGCTGACGCGGCCAGCGCTGCGCTCTCAAAAGCTGCGTGCAGCACCAGGGCTAGCAGCAGGAGCCGGTCCGCCCGACGGCCGGCGCCCCGGGGCCCCAGCCGGTGCAGGAGGCTTGGCAGCAGCATCCCAGCCACGATCAACACCACCGCAATCCAGCCGCCGGCGGCTACCGCCGTTGGCGCAATCAGCAGCAGCGTGAGGCCGCCCACCGCAACGATGGCAAAACCGTCGATCGCCTCGCCGAGGCGATGGTTCTGGCGCGACGCAAACCAAAGAGCAGGGCCAACCAGCAGCGCCGCCAGCGTGGCGATGGGAACCAGCAGAGAAGCGTCGCTCACTGGGCGACCCGCAGCGCCTCGAAGTCGGCGGTGGTGGCGAGATAGTCGGTCACGGCGCGATGATACTGCGCCAGCGCACTGACTTCCTTAAGGCGGGCGTCGGCGGTGGCATCCTCCCGCTGGTTCAGCAGAAAGAAGCTGCTGGCGCCCTCGCGAAACCGCGTCTGCTCAGCCTCCTCCAGCTGCAGCGCCAGGGCGCGCTCACCGCCGGCAAGACGGGCTGTGGTTCGCGCCGCCTCGATGGTATTGGACAGCTGGGAGATCTGCGCCCGCAGCTGGTCCGTCATCATCCGGCGCCGCTGGGAAAGCGCCCGCATCTCCGCTTCCGCCGCCGCCTGCTCCCCGCGGGCACGGCGCCGCTCCAGCGGCACCGACACATTGATGCCGACAAAGAGGTCCGTTTCATCCCGCGTCGGGCTGCCGCCACCAAAGTCCCGGGCCACTTTCAGGTCGAGATCCACCGACGGCAGCAGATCATTCCGGGCGAGACGCTGGCGGTTGGCGGCCAGCTCGATGCGCCGGTCAATGAGGGCCAACTCCACCTGCCGATCAAGCGCCAGGGCCAGATCCGCCAGGGGCTCCAGTCCGGTGGCGTCCTGCGGCAGCGGAAAATTCTCCGGCAGCCGTTCCCGGGCTGGCACCGTCGGTTCGCCGTCGGCATCGCGAAAGTAGAGGCTGAGCGCGAGAGCAGCGTTATCCAGCACCCGCTGCGCCGATACCACGGCGGCGCGGCGGGCAAAAAACTGCTGCTGGTTTTCCACCAGGTTGATGTCCGCCAGATCCCCCTCCGCCACGCGGGTGCTCAACGCACTGATGCGATTCATCGCCAGTGACTGCAGGTCTTCAAAAACCACCAGCTGGCGCCCCGCCGCCACCCAGTTCCAGTAGGCGGTCATGGCGTCGTGCTGCACCGACAGGCCGGCCAGCAGCTGGTCCAGCTGCGCCATCTCCAGATTCAACACGTTGTCGCGGACGGCCATGCGGCGCCGATCGATTTCGCGATTGCGCAGCAGCGGCAAGGTGGCGCCAAAATTAAACTCGCCGGCCCCAAGGGTGACGTATTCGTCTTCGTAAACCGGAAAGTCGCCGTCGCTGATGCGGTAGCCGGCATAGACCTCACCGCCCAGGTGGCGTAGCGGCTGGGCCAGCCGCGAATCGATAAACGACAGGCCATAAAAGCCGGCGGCCCGGGAGCGGCTGACGGTGGAGAACTGGCGGTCGAAGGCGCCCTGGGATGCATTCAGCTGGGCTTCGCGCTGGGCGACGCGGGACCGGGCTTCGAGTATTACCGGCACCGAGTCCGCCGAGGCGTCGAGCAGCTCCTCCAGCGTGAGTGGCTCCTGGGCAAAGCCCGGCGCGTGGCCCAGAACAAGAAGGCCAAGCAGCGCCGGTAAGATTCGGTTCATCCCGCCGCCCCGGTGCCGCCCTGGGTCTGTGTCTGCAGCGGCGGGAAACCGTTCAGGCGCCGCCAGAGTTCGTAGCCGACACTCACTTCCTCCAGAAGCACCCAGCCCCGGGCCTGGGTACCAAACCGCAGGTAGCGGTTGGAGGGCCAGGATTCGGCGTCCCGGTCCGGCGCCACAAAAACCCGAAACTGGCCGTTGGACGACACCACCGGGTCTACCGTCTGCACCACACCGCGGAAGGTGCCTACCGCGACCGCGGGCCAGCCGCCGGCCTGCACCGCCGGCCAGCCTTCAAACATGAGCATGACCGAGCGGCCGGGTTCGATCAGGGCAGCGTCGAGGCCGGTCACGAACAATTCCACCACCAGTTCGTCGGTATCCGGAACAATCGTGGCCACCTGCTGCCCCGCCGTCACGAGCGTCGCGCTGGCGCCGGAGACAATCTGCACAATGGTGCCATCCCGGGGTGCGCGCACCACCTGCGTGGACTGGCGCGAGAGATTGATCGCCAGCTGATTGATCTGAGCCTTGATCTCAAATTCCCGGGCCAGCAGCTCCTGGTAGCGGATCTGGGCGCTTTCCAGCGCGCTGCGGGCCGTCAGGCCCTGATCAAACAGTCGCCGCTGGCGCTCCAGATCAATATTGGCGGTGGCCGTTGCCGCCTCCGCCGCCTGCAGGCGGCTGGCCTCGGCGGCCCGCTCGTTTTCCAGCTTGTTGATGAGCTCCGGATCCACGTCGATGATTTCCATAATCGGATCGCCGGCTTTGACCCGCTCGCCGTCGCGCACGTACCACTGTTTGATACGCCCGCTGGTGAGCGCCGCAATACCCTGCGCCCGATCGGCCGGGGACAGCGTGGTGACCTGGCCGGTGCCGCTGGCGGTCTGCACCCACGGGGTCAGCCACAGAAAAGCGAACACGGCCAGGGTGGCCAGCACCACAACAATGCTGATGGCCCAGAGTACCGACGGCACGCGGATACGGCCCACGGTGCCAAAACCGCCGATGTGGTCGGGCCGGGCGAAGTCCTCCGCGCGACCCAGAATGCCAGCCTGGGTGGTCATGCCGACTCCTTGACGATGGGATCAGCCGGCGGCACCGCCTTCGGCGGACCGGACTCGCGCAGGGCAGCGGCGCGGGCTTCTTCCGCCAGCAGTTCTTCAAGGCTCAGGAAAACCTGCGAGCGAGAATCACACAGGTTCATATACCGCGACACGTGGTCAAGGTCCCGGCGATTGGAAAAGACAATCAGAATCAGGTCCGAATTTTCATTCAGGTAGTCGAGGATGCGCTGCCGCCGGTGCAGCCGCAGCACGTCGCAGGCGGGACTCAAAATCAGCACCCGCGGCCGGGAGGCAATGGCCTGGGCGATCTTCAGCCGCAGCACCTCGCTGTTGCTGAGCGGCATCCCGCCGTCGTTCAGCAGACAGTCCAGTCCGCCCGGCAGCTGCTCGATCACGGAGGAAAGGCCGACCACGTTCAGCAGCTCGCGCATTTTGGCGCGGCTTAGGTCCGGGTCGCCGATGTGCAGGTAATCCACCACCGTACATTCGAAGAGGTTGGAGTCGGCAACCACCTTGACCTCGTTGCGAAGCCGGTGCGGGTCAAAATCCCGCACGTCGTGGCCGCCGAGCGTCGCGCCACCGCTATCCGGTCGGCGGGCACCCCACAGAATGTCGAGGGTGGCCATCACGATGCCGCTGTTTTCTGCCGCCACCAGCGTCTGCGAGCCGGCGGGAAACTCCGCGTCGATGTGATAGGTGCAGCCCCGCACGTTCACCGCGGCGCCGCTGATCACGACGTCGCCATGCCACTCTTCGATCTTCTGATCGCCGCTGACAATCTCCAGCGGCAGGTGGTAAACCCGGGACAGCTTGTCGAGCGATCCGCGGATGCTGTAGTAGAGCTCAAGGTAGTAGCTGGCGCGGGACAGGCCAACAAAAATTGCGCCGAGGATCAGCTCGGCGGCCACCAGCTGGCCAAGGCTCAGCTGGCCCTGAATCACCAGCCAGCCGGCCACGCCCAGCACCACGGCGCTGCCGATGGCATAAAGCGCGAGCATGCCCACGTGCTGGGAGAAGAAGTAGCCGAAGTGACGCTTGTGCCGCGCGATGTATTTGTCCGCCAGCTCATCGGTGCGACGCACGGCAAACGAAATGCCCGCCTCGGACTTGAAATGCCGGTGGTTCCGCGCCAGCGCCTCCAGCCAGCGGGCCATTTCGTGCTTGGCCGACGACAGCTGGATGACCGACTCCACGGCGCCCCGGTCTGCATGGCGCCAGATGAGATAAACCATCAGGGCGTGCACCACGCAGAAAAACAGAAAGACCGGGTGGTAGAAGGAGACGACAAGGTAGCCGACCAATGTCTGCAGCCCCAGCGCCAGACCGTTCGACAGCAGCGAAGGCAGCGCCTTGAGAATCACGTCGATCTCGAAGTAGTGATTCATCAGCCCTTCGCGGTTGATCTGCTCGATGCGATCGGTCCGCGAATAGATGGTGCGCAGCGCAATTTCTGCGCTCATGCGGCCGTAAAACCGCCGCTGGAACAGCTCCAGCACGTAGGTCTGCATCGCGACGAGCAGGCCGGACAGGGCCAGCAGGGTAAACAGCACAATGGCCAGCACCACCACGGAGCGAACCACCGCGGTGTTGGCGACGGCACCGATCAGCACCTGCACGGAGATGGGCAGCGCCAGGGTCAGCAGGCTGACGACGATGCCGTATACCAGCGTGACCCAGATAAAGCCCCGGTCGCCGAAGATACCGCGCAGCATGCCGCGGTCCAGCGTGGTTGCGCCGGCGGGGGCGGAGTCAGGCGATAACGATAAGTCTCTCAGGTCTGCCACAGCGTCCAGAAAAAGTGCACACAAAGTCTAGATTCTATGCCGTGAGATGCTCAGGTTGCGTGAAAACCGCGTCTTGGCCACACTGCGTAAAAACCACAAAAGGAGCGTTTCGCTATGCAGGGTTTGATGCAATCCGGCGCGATCAACCTGATCGAATTGCTGATTCACGCCGCACGCTGGCACGGCCAGCAGGAAATGGTCAGCCTGCGAGTGGAAGGAGACCTGCACCGGCAGACGTTCGCCGAGACCTATCAGCGCACCGCTCAGCTGGCGGGAGCTCTCAGAAAACTGGGGGTTGAGCGAGGCGACCGGGTGGCCACCATGGCCTGGAACACGCACCGCCACGTGGAGGCCTGGTTTGCCACCATGGGGCTGGCCGCGGTCAGCCACACGCTTAACCCGCGGCTGTTTCCGGAGCAGCTGGATTACATCGTCAACCACGCCGAAGACCGCGTCATCATCGTCGATACGACCTTTGTGCCTTTGCTTCAGGCCCTGGGAGACAAACTGACCACCGTAGAAGCGATTATCGTGATGACCGATCCGGCCCACATGCCCGACGGCCTTGATGACCGCTTCCACTGTTATGAAACCCTGCTGGAGGGGGAATCCACGGAGTTTGCGTGGGAGTCGGTCAGCGCGGACGAGGCGTCCTCCCTGTGCTACACCTCCGGGACCACCGGCAACCCCAAAGGTGTGCTTTACGCGCATCAGAGCAACATCCTGCACGCCTATGCCGCCACCTCCAAAGACGCGATGGACGTGGGCAGCGGCGATGTGGTGCTGATGGTGGTTCCCATGTTTCACGCCAACGCCTGGGGTCTGGCTTTTGGTCTGCCCATGGTCGGCGCACGCATGGTGATGCCCGGTCCGCACATGGACGGCGCTTCCATCGCCCGGCTGCTCAACGATGAGCAGTGCACCTTTGCCGCCGCCGTACCCACGGTCTGGTCCATGCTGCTGGGGCATCTCAAGGAAACGGGTTCCGCAATTGAACACCTGAAGGAGGTGGTGATCGGCGGTGCCGCAGTCCCCCGCTCCATGGTGCAGAGTTTTGACCAGGACTACGGGGTCAAGGTGCTGCACGCCTGGGGCATGACCGAGATGAGCCCGCTCGGCACGGTCAACCGCCTGTCCGGTTACATGCCGGCCCCGCAGACGCCGGATGAGGAATATGACCATGCCTGCAAGCAGGGCCGGGTGCCGTTTGGCGTCGATATGAAGATTGTCGATGACGAAGGCCAGACGCAGCCCCACGATGGCCAGACATTTGGACGACTGCTCGTGCGTGGGCCCTGGACCGTCGAACGCTACTACGGCCAGGAAGAATCAGCTCTCGAGGACGGCTGGTTTGATACCGGCGACATCGCCACCATTGATGAGTGGGGCTTCATGCAGATCACCGACCGGGCCAAGGACGTGATCAAGTCTGGCGGCGAGTGGATCAGCTCCGCCGACATCGAAAATGCCGCGGTGGCCCATCCGGACGTCGAAATTGCCGCCTGCATCGGCGCCCGGCATCCCAAATGGGACGAGCGGCCGCTGCTGCTGCTGTGTTCCGTGGAGGGGCGCACCGCCGACGCAGAATCGGTGCTGGCGCTGCTGGCGGAGAGTTTTGCCAAGTGGCAGCTGCCCGATGCGGTGATCGAAATCGACACCATGCCGCTGACCGCCACGGGCAAGATCGATAAGAAACCGCTGCGGGCAGAGTACGAAGACTATCTGGTTAACAGCGGCTGAAAACCGCCGTCCCCGCCGGGGGGAAGACACCGTCGGCGGCCTTAGGCCGGGCTTTTCTGCTTCAGTACCCTCAGCGAGGTGGCAAGGCACAGCGCCACGCACAAAATGCCGGAGGCGACGGTCACGGCTTTGAGCCCCACGGCCGGCGCCACCGCGCCCAGCAGAAAGGCGCCGAAGGCGGAGCCGCCGATGCCGAACACTCCCCAGAAGCTGCTGACGCGGCCCCGGTAGTCCTCATCGACGTGCACCTGCAGCAGGCTCTGCACGCTAATGCCGAAGCACGAAAAGCAAAAGCCGAGGGCCGCCACCAGCACCAGCCCCAGCCAGAAACTGGGCGTCACGCCAAACACCGAAACCAGCAGGCCGCCGAGGAGGGCTGACACCGGCGCCGTAACCTGCAGGACTCGCTGGCCTCCCCGCAGCACCCAGACGCCGGCGCAGATAGCGCCGGCGCCACCGGCGGAGGTGAGCCAGGCCAGCCCCGGTGCGCCGCGGCCGAAAACACCGTCGGCGAAAGCCGGCAGCATTTCCATCACGCCGCGCCCGAACACCGCCACCGCCATGGCCAGCCATAGCAGGGAGCGAATCAGCGGGTGATCCAGCGCGTAGCGCAGGCCGGAAAACAGCTCGTCCAGTATGTCCCCCCGCGCCTCGCTGTCCCGTGGCCGGACCAGCGGCCGCACGTTCGCCAGCGCCAGCAGCATGACGAGATAGCTCAGCGTGTTCAGGGCAAACGCGAGGGCTGGTCCCCAGGTCACGATGATCAGCCCCGCGAGCATGGGCCCAAGAAACCGCGAGGCGTTGAAGGCCAGGCTGTTGATTGCGATGCCCCGGGCCAGGTGAGCCCGGGCCAGCAGGTTGGCGACCAGCGACATGCGTATCGGTGAATAGGCGCCGGCGGCGACACCGGTAGCCAGCGACAGGGCCAGAATCACCCAGATATCCAGTACGCCGGCCAGGCTGGTGATGGTCATCAGCGCGGCTATCACCATCAGCACCGCCACCAGCGCCATCGCCGCCCGGCGTCGATCCATGCGGTCCGCCAGCACCCCGAACAGCGGCCCCAGCACCACCACCGGAAAAAACTGGGCAAAGGCAATCATGCCGACCCAGAATTCTGATTCGGTTTCGGTCCAGGTAAGCCAGCCCAGCGCAACGCGATGAATCCACAGCCCGTGCAGGTCCATCACCTGGGCACTCATGTAGATTTTGAGGTTGCGCAGCGAGGTCTCAAGGCGCAGTTTTTCTGCGGCGATCGACCGACTCACGGCATCGGCAGGTTGAGCGAATCGACCAGCCGCCGGACCTCCTCCCGGGCCGCGAGGTGGGACATCTGAGTCAGGCCCTTGCCGGGGATCTCCGCCAGGTCCATCAACGTGAGGCCGCTGACAAATAGCTCGCGAAAGATCACCCGTTCCGTGAGCCCGCGTTCAAAGCGGAACATCAGGCGCGCGCGCAGGGCGTCCAGCACCTGGTCCACCCGCTGGTTATTGCGCGACTGCAGGCTCCCGACCCGATTCGGCGTCACCACCCAGTCCATCGGCGGCAGCTCGCCGGCGGAGCGGAATTTGCGGCTGTTCCAGACCATTTCGGCGTAGTGACTCAGCCGGGTCACCTCAAACGTCTCATCCGAGACCTGTCCCAGCAGGTCCAGATCCACAAAGCTGTCGTTCAGCGGCGTCACCAGCGTGTCGGCCAGGGCGTGGGCCAGCTGAGCGAAGTGGGTGTGCCCGCCGGGGCAATCGATCGCCAGAAAGTCCTGGCCCGACTTGAGCTCTTCCAGCGCCGCCTGCAGCCGGGTCTGTTCTTCCCGCTCGCGGTCAGCCATGGCGGATCGCAGCTTTGAGGGCTCCGGCGACAGCCAACGGGGCTGGGGCAGGTCAAGCGAGTTGCGCGCGGCGTAGGCCGCGCGGTTTTCAAGAAACCGGGAAACAGATCGCTGCCGCGAGTCGAGATCCAGCACCGCGACGGAGCGATGCTTCCGCAGCAAATGCACCACCACGTGCATCGCCAGAGTGGACTTACCGGTGCCGCCCTTTTCGTTGCCGAAAACGATGATGTGGGTCATGCGTTGTCGCGCGTCAGGACAACGTCAGAAAAGATTCGTCCACCGGGCTGCGACGGGATTCGGGGACCCGGTCCGGATAGCCGACCCAGATCAGACCGACCATGCGGTGTTCATCGGGCTTGAGCTCCAGCAGCGGCCAGAGATCGGGGTGGCGCGTCACCGCACCGGTGGTCCATTTGCAGCCGACGCCGCTGGACCAAAGCGCCAGCATCAGGTTCTGCACCGCGCAGCAGGTGGCGGCGTAATCTTCCTGATCCATCAGCGCGTTGTCAGACCGGCGGCAGGTCACCGCCAGCCACTCGGGCACCGCCGCCAGGCGCTCGCGGCGTTTGTTTGCCGCTTCCGGTCCTTTGGTCTCATGCGCGATCTTAACCGCAAGATCGATGACCGCGGCGCGGGATTGGGGCCCCAGCAGGGCAAACCTCCAGGGCTCCGTCAGCCGGTGATTCGGCGCCCAGCGCGCGCAGTCCACGGCCTGAGCGATAAGCTGCTGATCGACCGGCTGGTCAGAAAAGAAGTTAATGGTGCGGCGGGACTTCAGCAGCCCGGCAACCTCCTCCGGGCTGGCGGCAGGCTCACTCAACTCTGGTACTCGGGCATTACCACAACAAGGCCATCCAGCTCCGGCGTGACCGTCAACTGGCAGGCCAGGCGGCTGTTGTCTGCCCGGTCCACGGCGGCACAGTCGAGCATGTCGTCCTCAAGATCTTCCCGCGGCGGCAGCTTCTCCACCCATGCTTCATCGACAAAGACATGGCAGGTGGCACAGCTCAGGCAGCCGCCGCAGTCGGCGTCAATGCCGTCGATGTTGTTCTGCACCGCTCCTTCCATGACGCTCCATCCCACCGGAACGTCCTGAACGGTTTCTGTGCCATCGTTGGCCACGTAGGTAATCTTCGGCATGTGCCTTCCAAGCTTTTGGACCAGCGGCGAGTATTGGGTTGCGGCCGGCAAATTTCAATGCCCCTGGCAATGTCCCTGGCAAGGATTAAGGGGACAGGACCAAGTGCCAGGTCCGATCGGACCTGGCACTTGGTCCTGTCCCCTTAATCCTTGCCAGGGACATTGCCAGGGGCATTGAAATTTGCCG
>JBCCVP010000153.1:0-13177 GCA_039195135.1 Pseudomonadota bacterium
CCACGCGGTCCTGATGCGCCACCAGCGCCGGGGCGATGTCGCTCACCAAATCCGCCGGCACATGGTCCAGCGTGCCCGCCGTCAGGCTGCGCACCCAGACGAAGATCTTGAGGTCCGCGACGGTCAGCCGCCCGTCGGCAAAGTAGTCGCCGCCGCGCTGAAGCATCCGCTCGATGCCCTTCAGGTAGGTGGTGAGCCAGCCGGCTGTGAGCTCCTGGCGGGCCGTCTTTAGCGCTTCCCCTTCAAGGCCAAAGGTTTTGACCACGTGAAACAGGATGTCTTCATTAGCTTCCATGGCCTCGTCGCAGAACATGGCCTGCACCGGGTCATCGGGATACAGCCCCGTCAGCTTGCCTACATAGCGGTTGATGGCGTTGGACTGCGCCACCTGATGCCCGTCAATATCTGCCACCGGCACGCAGCGGCAGGGATAAGAATCGCGCTGCGCGGTGAATTCTTCAAACGAGATCCGATGGTCGTCGAACTCGATGCCACCCATGTGCAGCGCAATGCGGGCCGGCTCGGCGCGGCCGCCGTGAAAGTCAAAATAGGTGATCTTGATCTGGGGCATGGTGTTAACGCTCGGCTAAAACCCGGCAGCATAGAGCAAATGCCCATGAAAAGGAGGGTCCGATCTTGCGTTGTAATCGTCGACTCCGGCCAGGGCGTGGTCGGTTCCCGCCGCTGGAGGCCGCCGGCCTTACAACGCCAGACTACATCTCGAGTCTCAAGCAGAAAACGCTGCGTTCCCGACGGCAAATATACGGGCTGCCGTGTTCATCCCAGTGTTCATAAAAGCCGAGCTGGCCGATGAGGTCTGCAAATCGAGTGATAGACCTGGCCGAGCCACCCCTTGGGTAAAACAGCACCACCAAAGTATCGAATAGCCCTCCCGCAGATTCCTGTTCCAGGATATCCAGTGCCGCGTCGGCGCGCGGTTTCTCGCCAATTTTGTGCCCGGGTTCCTGGTGCGCAGCGCAGAAACGTTGCCGAAATTTGGCGCGGCCCTCGACGCCAGCCTTGCGCTCGTGACTTCTACTGCCGCAATGTGCACAAGCTGGTGCCTGCCGGCAGAAAAAGACGGGCCGTCAGCAAGCACCGCCTGCGGCCGCTGGAGGATGGACACGTCGGCGGTTGAGGCTCGACAGGTTTGCCTGTCGCGAAAGAAAAAGTGCGACGGTCGGTCTGCTTTAGAGACGCAAAGACAGGGAGTTTGCGGCCAACAGACACAACGACCGTAGCCACAAGGAGGTCTCCATGAAGTTTCAGTCAACCACCATCTTTCGCGGAATGATCGCTGCATCCGCCGTATTGCTGCTTCAAGCCTGCGCAACCACGTTTGATCGCAATATCGATGTTGCCGACGAAGCACAGTTTTCTGAGTACCAAAGCTTCGCCTGGCTGGCGGAGGCGCCAGATCCGAGCGTGAGCCCAGGCGTTGGGCGCCTGCAGAGTCCCGTGCTGGCCTCGCACATCCGACGTTCCGTGGAGGCCGAGCTTGTGGCCAAGGGATATCAACAGGTTCCGGCGGAGCAGGCCGATCTGATCGTCTCGTTTCGCACCGCAGAAAACGACCGTGTTCGGGTGCGTCAGCAGTACAGTCGTGTCGGCCTCCGGTACTACGGCTTTTCACCAGGCTTCAGTCGTTTCGGGCGTTTCAGTCGTTTCAGTCGTTTCGGGCGGTTTAGCCGCTTCGGACCGTATGGTGCCGGTGTCGGACTCGGGAGCTTCGATGCACCGGTGGTCGCCCAAACCATCAAAGAGGGCAGCCTGATCCTGGACTTTTTTGACGGTCGCACCAAAGAGCCGCTCTGGCATGGTTCGGCCACCCGGCCGATCCGAAAAAGCGACTCGACGGAAGACCTGGTGGAGCAGGCTGCCATGAGTCTGCTGGAGGGATTCCCCAGCGCCGGCGCCATGTCCGCGATGGAACACGGAAGTGAAATGGTCAGCCTGCGCTGATCCCGGCCCCTAAGGACCGGCCGGAGATATCACTTCGGTGGTATCTCCGGCCTTGAGGCGCCTTCAGCTAACCGGCAGCTGACGCGGCGAGGACGGATATACTGGCCGCCAGAAGCCACTGGAGATCCGCGTTGCGCGTTGTTGTTGCGTCCAAAAACCCCGTCAAAATTGCGGCTGCCCGCACGGCGTTTAACACCCAGTTTCCTGACGCGGCGATTCGGATCAGTGGCGTCAGCGTTCCCTCCGGCGTTGCCGACCAACCGGTTGGCGATGATGAAACGCGAGCCGGCGCTGCCGGTCGAGCGGCGGCTGCCCGGCAGGCACAGCCGGATGCAGATTTCTGGGTGGGCATGGAGGGCGGCATTGCCACGGTAGATACGCAGCTCCTGGCGTTTGCATGGATGCACATTTGCGGGCCTGACGGAAGATCAAGCCAGGCGCGAAGCGTGAGTCTGCCGCTGCCCCCGGCGGTGGCGGAGCTCGTGGACGAGGGGCTTGAGCTGGGAGAAGCCAACGACAGGGTTTTTTCCACGCAGGACAGCAAACACGGCGGCGGCGCGTTCGGCCTGCTGACCGATGGGCACATGACCCGTGAGAGCGTCTATGCCGACGCCTTGATTCTGACGCTCATGCCGTACGTTAATTCCCTGTTTCCTCACGCCGCGGGAGCCATGCCGGGATGAAACGTTTTCGATTGCTGGATAGGGCGATCGACGTTGGCCCCCTGCTGCGCGAAGTTGAAGCGCACCCGGATATCTCGTCCCTGGGCGGCAGCGCCTCAATGCACCCCGGTTTTGTTTCGGGGCGCAGTGTTAACATGCAGAAACCTGCCCCAATCCCTGCTCGACCGATTGAGCGGTTTCATCATGAAAATTTTTCTTTTAGCAGCAATACTGGGGTTCGCCATTTTTGCCTCCGCCCGGCATGCCGCTGCCCAGGAGCAAGAATACGGGCCGCCGGAAAATGCGACGCAATGCATCACCCTGTCGCGGATCGCTCGCACCGAAATCATTGATGACGAGCACATTGCCTTTCATATGAAGGGTCGCGACGGGATTTTTCTCAATACCCTGCGCCGCCGATGCCCGGGCCTTAGGCGGGACGATACCCTGATGTACCGGTCATCGATCAATCGGCTGTGCAATGTCGATATCATCACCGTGCTCGACGATTTCGGATTCGGTTTTTCCCCTGGGGTTTCCTGTGCCCTGGGCATGTTTCAAGCGACCGACGAGGAGTACCTTGAGAAACTCAGGTCACGCCCGAAACTCCGGGGACTTAAAGACGATAAGTAGTCTTTTCGGAAGATCCTGGTTTGCTCTCTATTGGTCTTGAGCTTCCACCCCGTTTCTGTCCCTTCCAGTGATTAAGCGCAAGAGCAGCGGACGGTACGCGCTGGACCGGATCGAGGAAAGCGAGCCGGTTGACGGTCGGCTGAGCTGATTTGCCCAGCTCCGGGCGTGGGCCGCGGGAGGTTACGCGGCGGGCGTTGACGTGGTCGAGGGCAAGCGGTGCAATGCGCGTCTTGCAAGGGGCGAAGATATGAACCTCGATCTCGATTTTGTTCGCAGCTGTTTTCCCGCCTTCTCCGAGCCCTCGCTGGAGGGCTGGGCTCACTTTGAAAACGCCGGCGGCTCCTATGCCTGCGCCCCGGTGATTGAGCAGCTTCACCATTACTACGTGGCCATGAAGCTGCAGCCCTATGCCTGGTCTGCTGCGTCGATTGAGGCAGGTTGTCGGATGGACGCGGCGCGCGAGCGAATGGCAGCCTGGCTGAACGTCGGCGCGGACGAGTGTCACTTCGGGCCCTCCACCTCCCAGCAGACCTACATGCTGGCCCAGGCTTTTCGACGCCACTTTATGGCCGGCGATGAGATCATCGTCACCAACCAGGATCATGAGGCGAATATCGGTGCGTTTCGGCGCCTGGGGGATGAGGGCTTCACCGTGCGCGAGTGGCAGGTGGACCTGGAGACCGGGGAGCTCGATCCGGCGCAGCTGGAACAGCTGCTTTCCGAGCGTACGCGCCTGGTCTGCTTTACCCACGCTTCGAATATTGTCGCCAGCTACAACCCGGTGCGCGCCGTGGTTGACCGGGCGCACGAGGCCGGCGCGGTCACCGTGGTCGACGGCGTTTCCTACTGCGGCCATGGATTTCCGGATGTAAGCGCGCTTGGGGCCGACGTCTACCTGTTTTCGTTATATAAGGTCTACGGGCCGCACCAGGGGGTCATGACCCTGACCCGGGACCTGAATGACGCGCTGCCCAATCAGGGCCACTTCTTCAACGACGACAAGCCCATCGCGCGCATGCTGCCGGCGGGCCCGGATCATGCCCAGATCGCTGCCAGCAACGGCGTCATCGACTATTTTGATGCGGTTTTTGACCGGCATGGCGGTGACCCGGATGCGGACCCGGCGCAGCGGGCGGCCGAAGTGCTGCGCCTGTTCCAGGATCACGAGCACAGCCTGCTGCAGCCGCTGCTGGACTTCCTGGCCTACCATCCCCGGGCGCGCCTCATCGGCCGAACCCGGGCGGAGGAGCGGGCGCCGACCGTGGCCATCGACCCAAATCGCCACCCGGTAGAGCTGGCCGAGGCCCTGGCCGAGCGCAAGATCGGCGCCAGCGCCGGTCACTTCTACGCCCACCGCCTGATCGAGGCGCTGGGGCTGGATCCGGCCCGCGGCGTGCTCCGCCTGTCTTTTGTCCACTACACGGAAGCGGCGGAAGTGGAGCGCCTGATCGAGGCGCTGGACGACCTGCTCTGAGTCGCGCAAGGAGATAACTCAGCTATGGTACCCCTGCCCGTTAGCGGCGTGATCGGCTAGATCAAGCATGCGATTTGTCTGGCTGCTGCTAAAAGGGATTCTGGCGATTCTGCTCCTGGTCGTTGTCGCCGGTGTCCTGTTTTACACCCTGGCGCCAACCTTTGGCGGGCGTCCGGATGCGCAGAGCCAGGCCCGAATCGCAGCCTCTGCCAATCACGATGGCGAGCAGTTCATCAACCTCATTCCCACCCAGGTAAGCACGCCGGATCCCAATAACCCTTTCAGTATCTGGGAGATGTTTTCGTCACCCGAAGGCAAGAACCCCGGGGAGGCTTTGCCCACCAGAGCCTTCACCGGCTCGGAGCTGGCCGATGGCGATATGGTCTGGTTCGGTCATTCAACGGTCTTGCTGCAGCTTGGGCAGTTGACCGTGATCACGGACCCGGTGTTCTACAACGCGTCCCCCCTGCCGGGCACCGCCCGGCCCTTCGCGATGCAGCATCCGCCAAGCCTGTCCTCGCTGCCGCCCATCGATGTAGCGCTGATCTCTCATGATCACTACGACCATCTCGATATTCGGGCCGTCAAGGAACTTCGTGATACCACCACCATCTTTCTGGTTCCGCTGGGGGTTAAAGCCCACCTGCAGCGGTGGGGCATACCCGATCCCGCGATCTTCGAATTCGACTGGTATGAATCGCATACTGTTGATGACACGGAGTTTGTTCTCACGCCATCCCGCCACTTCAGCGGCCGGCGTTTCACCCGCAGCCAGACACTGTGGGGCTCCTGGGTGATTGCCTCACCAGATTCCCGGATTTTCTTCAGCGGTGACAGCGGTTACTTCGATGAGTTTGCCAAGATTGGTGAACGGTACGGTCCTTTTGATATCGCTTTTTTGGAGAATGGAGCGTATGACACCAATTGGGCGAGTATTCATATGATGCCGGAGGAAGCGGTGCAGGCCATGGAAGCCTTAAAGGCTGAGCTCTTCTTTCCGATTCACTGGGGTAAGTTCGACCTGGCCCGCCACCCGTGGAAAGAGCCGATCGAACGGGCCAGCCGAGCTGCCGCTGCGCGCGGAGCGCCAATTGTCACGCCGATGATCGGACAGCGCTTTCGCGTTGATGCCCACCAAAGCCAGAGCTGGTGGGAAGCGGTGGAGTAAAAGTGCATTTGCCGACCGGCGGGTCTGAAAAATCATGACCAACGGCGCTTCATTGCGCGGGATCAATAGGGCACTGTTTCTGGGCTGTAACTATAGAGGTTACGGCGCGTTTCTTTCTTAGGTTGCTAGCCAGTGAGTCGTTTTATGAATAGCCGGCCCGTAAGAATCTGCATCGTTCTGCTTTTGGGTGCTTTCAACACCGCCTGCGTCATCGATTCCCGGACCAAGGACACGATGATTGGGCCGGAGCGCCAGCTGGCGCTGCCGGTCAGCGAAAAATCGGTCGTATCCGTTCGAATTCCAGTGGGCGAGGTTAACGTGCTGGCCTCCGACGGGGAGGACCTGACGGCGGAACTGGTCATTCGTTGCGCCGATGAGGACAGCGCCTGCGCCCGCCGGCTGCGGGATGTCTCGTTTGTCACCCGGGAGCGCCGGGACGGTTCCGTAGCGGTGCGGCTGAGCCGCAACTCATCCTCCGGCTATCGGGATGCGGAGGTAGAGGCGACGATCTACGTCCCCACCACGGGTCAGCTGGAACTGAACATGACGGCCGGCGAACTGCGGGTAGATCCCATCGACGCCTGCGTCGAAGTGGACATGGGCGCCGGGGATGTCAACGTGATGGCCAACACCAGCAACTACCGCAGCGTCGAAATCGACGCGGGCGTGGGTGATGCCCATCTCAGCATTGACGGCCGCAGCTACCATGTGCCCCGGTCCTGGCTGATCGGCGCGCAGACGCAGTGGCGAGAAGGTGACGGCCGCTGTGACATGCTGGTGGACCTGCAGGCCGGCGATATCGACGTGCAGCTGAACTAGCGAGCCTCGCCTGCCGCCTGGTCGCCTTGTTCCGCGCTAGAGGCTATGTGCCACGGCGACGGTGGAAATGCCGAAGCCGATCAGATTGACGAAGAAAGCCAGCAGGAGCAGGCCATAGTGGTCCGTCAGCGGCTGGGCTGACGGGTCCGCATTTCTCAGCGTTCGATAAAACGCAAAAAACAGCGATGCCAGCGCCAGCGCTTGCCAATGAATCATGTTGTAGGTGGTCGAAAGCGGCAGCGGCAGGATGGTCCACACGGAGAGCCGTGAGACGTTGGCGGCGCTGTCCGGTCCGGTGACAACGGCGAACAGGTTGCCCGCGTACCAAACGGTAGCGCAGTAGGCGGTGGTGGTCAGTGTGGCTAGCAAGATAGAAAAACGGGTGTTCATTGGCATTCCGGCACCCCAGTTGTTGGTCCTTCGGCATTCCACACGGTACCACTGTAGGCCAGTCAGTCAGACGGCAGCACGCCTGTCGGCCAGCGTCGTGGGTCTCCGTGTGCGGAAATAAGCGCCCGATTTTCGTCTGCGCATGATTTCCAGTCTGCTATTAATGCCGCTCCCTTAACGCGGCACCAGCTGACCTCAAAATTGGATACCAACCACCATGACGCAAATTGAGAAAGCGTCCAGTTTTCGGTCCCTGCACCAGAAAGGCGCACCGATTGTGATCTACAACATCTGGGACGCCGGTGGCGCGAAGGCTTTGGCTGAGGCTGGGGCAGCGGCCGTCGGGACGGGCAGCTGGTCGGTGGCCGCGGCGCATGGCTTTGCAGACGGGGAGGCCATTCCGCTCGACTTTGTCCTCGCCATCGTCGAGCGTATTGCGCTCACCGTTGATGTGCCCGTCACCGTCGATGTCGACGGCGGATATGCCGGAGAGTCTGTGTCCCTTGCCCTTAATGTCGCGAGGCTCATCGGGGCGGGCGTTGTCGGCATCAATTTTGAGGACCGGATCGTTCAAGGCGCCGGACTTTATTCGATCTCGCAGCAGGCCGAGCGGATCAAAGCGATCAAGGCGTCCGCGCGAGAAGCAAAGGTCCCTCTGTTCCTGAACGCCCGCACCGACCTGTTTCTGAACTCCGATGCAGCCTCCCACAAAGACCACGTGGATGAAGCACTGGAGCGCGCAGCGGCTTACGCGGAGGCCGGTGCTGACGGGTTCTTCGTGCCCGGCTTGACCCAGGGCTCGCTGGTGGAACGCGTCACGAGCGCAGCCCGGCTGCCGGTTAACGTGATGATGATGGGAGACCTCAACTCGGCTGCAGCCGCCACGGAGCTTGGCGTTTCGCGGATCAGCTTTGGCCCGGGCCCCTACGTCAGCGCGATAGCTGACCTTAAGAGCCGTTTCAAGGTGATTTAGTGCGCCCCGCCGGCTCCGGTCCGCGCCTGCCCATCTGAATGCGGTGTGGTTGAACTGCCCTGGCCGATGCGAGATGCTCCGGCTGCAGCCGGATCTCCGAGCTGTTTTGCGGTCTGGCACGTTCGGCCCGCGGAACTCTCCGGGGCTACCCCGGGGATGAGTTTAAACTGGGTTTTCCCATGGCCGGTGCCTGCACTGCGCTACACGCATGACTGCACCGGCCTAACAAGACGCGTCGGAGACCGGCTGCACTTTGTTTGATAGGTGGCAGAAATTGCGTTTTGTCGCGCAGGCCCTCGGCGACGGGGCCTGGACGCGGGAGGCGATCGCCGATCGGCTGTCGCGAACACTGGGCGACGCGCCCGTGGACCTAGCACGGTTGTCTGCCCGGCTCTTATTTCACTTCGACAGCCAGCTTCCGCCGGCGCCGCGGGACCTGACCCGCTTTCTGTCCCGGGAATCCCTGCTGCGGCCTTTCCTCGACAATGAGCACGCGCAACCGCTGATCATCACGGACCCGCCCGTCATGGGCCGGCCACCCGACTCGCTGCCAGCCCTGGCACTGCCGAAGATTCCCACGCTAAAGGATCTGCAAATCTGGCTTGGCCTTTTCCCGACCGAACTCGAGTGGTTTGCGGATGAGCGCCGGCGGCAGTCCAAGGTCACGATCCCGGCGCTGCACCACTATCGATACGCCTGGGTGCGCAAGGCCTCCGGTGACGGTCGACTGATCGAAAAACCCAAAGAACGCCTCAAGTCCATGCAGAAGCAGCTACTGTCGGAGATTCTCGCGCGCATTCCGCCGCACCCCAGGGCCCACGGATTTGTCCGCGGGCGATCAATCCGAAGCTACGTGGCGGACCACATCGGACAGCCCGCTGTCATGCGCTTTGACCTGAAAAACTTTTTCACCAGCGTCCCGGTACCCCGGATTTGCAGGCTGTTCCAGACCCTCGGATATCCGCCGCGGGTTGCTTCCCTCATCACCGGATTGTGTACCCATGAGGTGTCCCCCGCCCTCGCCGGCGCTCCGTTTGCGGACCTGCCCTGGAAAACACGCAAACAGCTCACAAGCCCACACCTGCCCCAGGGGGCGCCGACATCACCAGCCCTGGCTAACCTGAGCGCGTGGGCCATGGACTGCCGCCTCACAGGTCTGGCGGCGCGATTTGATCTGCGTTACTCCCGCTACGCCGACGATCTGGCTTTCTCGGGAGGTGCTGAGCTGCGTCGATTGGCACCGCAGTTGGAGTCTCTGGTCGGCGCGATTGCTCTCGAGGAAGGTTTTGCGCTTAATCACCGCAAGACCCGTCTGCGACTAGCCTCGCAACGCCAGAAACTCGCAGGAGTAGTTGTCAATGCCTGCCCCAATATTCCCCGTTCCGACTATGAGCGGCTGAAAGCGACGCTGCACAACTGTGTCCGATTTGGCCCTGCAAGTCAGAATCGCCGGGGGCACGAGAATTTTCGGTCGCACCTGCTGGGACGGATTGCGCACGTGGGCTGGCTCAACCCGAACCGCGGCAAAAAGCTCCGCCAGATACTGGAAAAGATTGACTGGAATTAGGGGCGATACCGCGGCCTGGAAGGCCGCGGTATCCCCGGTAGGCTCGGAGCAATCTAAGCTGCTACAGCGGCCGGTGGCTTAGAGATCCTCGAAGCTGTCGGAGAAGATCTCATCGGCGACCGGCTCGCTGACCGTGTGCGGTTCGGTACCCTGGGCCGACTCGAAGTTGCCATCGCCGGCGTACGTTGCCGTTAGCGTCTTTTCGCCTGTCGTCGTCGACACAAGCACACAGCTGGCGCTGCCGCCGGCCAGCGCTTCGGTTTCGCACTGATCGGTTCCGTCGCTGATGGTCACCGTGCCGGTGGGCGTACCCGCCGGGCTGGTGACGGTGACCGTGACCGAGTAAGCCAGATTCACCGGGCTCGGGTCCGGGCTGTCGTCCGTGATGATCACGGTCGGCGTGGCTCGGGAGACGGTGTGAGCCTCGGTCGTCTGCGCCGGGGCGTAGGAGCCGTCACCGTCGTAGCTGGCCGTCAGCACCTGTGCCCCCGCCGTCGCCGACGTTAGGTCGCAGGCGCCGCTGCCGCCTGCCAGCGTGACGACACAGTTTGCGGCGCCGTCATCCACCGTGACCGAACCGGTCGGCGTGCCGGCGGCACCACTCACGGTGACCGACACCGTATATGCCTCGCCCACTTCAGAGGGGTCGGGGCTATCGCCGGTGATCAACACCGTGGGCACGGCCAGGGTTACGGTGTGGGGCTCGGTGTCCTGAGCCGGGCTGTAGTTGGCGTCACCGTCGTAGGCCGCGGTCAGGGTTCGGGCGCCGACGGTCGTCGACGTGAGGTTGCACGAGCCGGTGCCGCCGGACAGGGTGAGCTGGCAATTTTCAGCACCGTCATCAATCGTGACCGAACCGGTCGGCGTTGCACCATCGCCGGTTACCGTTACCACAACCTCATACGCTTGACCCACGGGAGACGGATCGGGGGCATCGCTGGTGATGGTGACGGCCGGCGTCGCCTGACTCACCGTGTGTGCTTCCGTGTCCTGAGCGGCCAGATAGTTAGCGTCGCCGGCATACGACGCCGTCAGCGTTTTGCCGCCAGCGGTGGCCGAGGCCAGGTCGCACGAGCCGGCGCCCGCCGCCAGGGTGATGCTGCAGTTGTCGGCACCGTCGTCGACCATCACCGAGCCGGTGGGGTCCACGCCATCGCCGCTGACCGTCACCGCCACGCTGTAGGTCTGGCCGACCAGAGAGGGATCCGGGCTATCGCTGGTGATGGTCACTGTCGGTGTCGCCTGACTTACCGAGTGCGCCTCGGTGTCCTGAGCCGAGGTGTAGTTCACGTCGCCGCCGTAGGCAGCCGTCAAGGTCTTCGCGCCCGCGGTGGTGGAGGTCAGATCGCAGGACCCGGTGCCCGCCGACAACGTGATGCTGCAGTTATCGTCACCGTCGTCGACCGTCACCGAACCTGTGGGATTTGCGCCGTCGCCATTGACCGTCACCGCCACCGTATACGTCTGGCCGATCGACGAAGGATCCGGGCTGTCGCTCGTGATGGACACGATTGGCGTTGCCTGATTCACCGTGTGGGCTTCGGTGTCCTGGGCCGTGGTGTAATTGCCATCGCCGCCGTAAGACGCCGTCAGGGTCTTCGCCCCCGCGGTGGTCGAGGTCAGGCCGCACGAGCCGCTGCCGCTCGCCAACGTGATGCTGCAGTTGGCATCACCATCGTCCACGGTGACCGAACCGGTTGGTGTGGCGCCGCCGGCGGCGACCGTCACGGCTACCGTATAGGCCTGGCCCACCAGCGACGGATCAGGGCTGTCGCTGTTGATGGTCACAGTGGGAAGGCCCTGGTTCACGGTGTGCGCTTCGGTGTCCTGGGCCGAGGTGTAGTTGGCGTCACCGCCGTAGGCCGCCGTGAGAGTTTTGGGGCCCACCGTTGTTGAGGTGAGATCGCAGGAGCCGGTACCGCCGGAAAGCGTGATACTGCAGTTGTCGGATCCATCGTCGACGGTAACCGATCCCGTCGGCGCGGCGCCGGCGCCGCTGACCGTCACCGCCACCGTGTACGCCTCACCAACCGCCGACGGATCCGGCGAATCGCTGTCGATCGACACCGTTGGCGTGGCCTGATCGACCTGGTGCGACTCGGTGTCCTGCCCGGCCGCATAGTTCGCGTCACCGGAGTACGACGCGGTCAGGGTCTTGGCCCCGGCCGTGGTTGAGGTCAGGCTGCACGAGCCTGAGCCTCCGGACAGGGTGATGTTGCAGTTTTCGGCGCCGTCGTCGACCGTCACGGTGCCCGTTGGCGTGGCGCCGCTGCCACTGACCGATACATCCACGGTGTAGGCCTGGCCCACCACGGATGGGTCGGGGCTATCGCCGGTGATGCTCACCGTGGCCGCGGTCAGTGACACCGAATGCGCCTCGGTGTCCTGGGCGGCCGAATAGTTGGCGTCACCGCCGTAGGCCGCGGTCAGGGTCTTGGCACCGCCGGTTAACGACGTCAGATTGCAGGAACCCGTGCCCCCGGCCAGCGTGATATTGCAGTTGTCATCGCCGTCATCAACCGTGACGGTGCCCGTTGGCGTGGCCCCGGCGCCGCTGACGGTGACATCCACCGCGTACGCCTGGCCCACGGCAGATGGATCCGGGCTGTCGTCGGTGATGGTTACCGTGGGCGTGCCCGCTGTGACGGTGTGGGCCTCGGTATCCTGGGCGGACACGTAGTTAGCGTCGCCGCCGTAGGCTGCTGTCAGTGTCTTGGCCCCCGCCGTTGTTGAGGTGAGAGCGCAGGATCCAGAGCCGCCGGATAAGGTGATGTTGCAGCCTTCGTCGCCGTCGTCGACCGCTACGGAGCCGGTTGGTGTCGCTCCGCCGCCGCTGACCGAAACGGCGACCGTGTAGGCTTCACCGACGACCGATGGGTCCGGTGCATCGCTGGTAATGGTCACCGTCGGCGTGGCCTGGCTGACCGTTTGGCTCTCGGTGTCCTGGGCGGACCCGTAGGTGGCATCGCCACCGTAGTCGGCTGTCAGCGTCTTGCCACCGGCTGTGACCGAGGTGAGATTGCATGAACCCGAGCCACCAGCCAGCGTGATGTTGCAGTTTTCGTCGCCGTCGTCGACGGTCACCGAGCCGGTCGGCGTGGCGCCGCTGCCGGTGACGGTGACCGCCACGGCGTACGCCTGGCCCACCGCTGAGGGATCCGGGCTGTCGCTGGTGATCGCCACCGTGGCTGTCGCCGCCCCGACCGCTACCTCGAGCGAGTCGCTAGACGCATCAAAACCCTCAAACCCCAGATACTCCGCCGTCAGCGTCTGCGCGCCGCTGGCGCTGGGCGTCAGCATGCAGGTGCCGCTGCCCGAGCTGAGAGTACCGCTGCACGTGTCCGAGCCGAGCTGCACCTCAAAGGCCCCGGTCGGATTGCCACTCATTAGCCCCGAGTCGCGGGATACGGAGACGGAAACGGTTGCCGCAGAACCCACTGAGAAGCCGGGATCGGTAACGGTGGTGGTGGTATTTGGAGCCTGGCTGTAATACCAGTTTGTGGTCTCGCCCAGCTCGATTTCAGCGCTC
>JBCCVP010000154.1:0-13082 GCA_039195135.1 Pseudomonadota bacterium
TCATGAAATCGCTGAGCAAAAGCATCAGGAAAGCCCTCGCCGGCACCGCGCTGGCCGGCCTCACGGCAGCAGGCATCACGCTGCTGTCCCAGCCCGCGAGTGCGCCGGAGGAGATCCGGGACGTGCTCGTCCAGGGGCCGTCGCTGGAGCAGGTTCTCTCCGCCGTTAGCACGGTGGGCGGCGAGGTGACCCATGAGCTGGGCATCATCAAGAGCGTTGGCGCGGAGATGACCGATCGGGAGATTGCTCACCTGAAGGCGCAGTTCCCGGATCTGCGGCTGATGCACGACAGCAAGGTGGAAGTGGCCGACGACGATGAGTACGAAGGTGAGCCGGCCGGCGCGCCCCGCGTCGTCGACGCCCAGGCGCTCCACGATAGCGGCATTACCGGACGCGGCGTCACCGTGGCGGTGATCGATACCGGCGCCAAAAATCTGCACTCCCTGCGCCGGGGTCCGGGTGAGGATGGTCGCTCGCGGGTGACCCGGGGTTACAACGCCATTACCGACCAAGCCGGTTCGTTGAACGTGGTCCGCGACTACTACGGACATGGCACGCACGTAGCTACGGTTATGGGCAGCGGCTCCGGCGAGGAAGACGGCGAATGGTCGAACGGCATAGCGCCGGAGTCCAATCTGGTGATGGTCAAGGCCTTTGGTGACAACGGAACCGGCACCTACGCGGACGTAATCCGCGGTATCGACTGGGTAGTGCGGAACCAAAATGCTCACGACATCCGGGTGCTGAATCTGTCGTTCTCCGCTGAGCCCCGCTCCCACTACTGGGAAGATCCGCTGAACCAGGCGGTGATGGCAGCCTGGGAAGCAGGCATCGTGGTGGTGGCCTCGGCCGGTAACGACGGCCCGGACGCGATGACCATCGGGGTGCCCGGCAACGTGCCCTACGTGATCACGGTTGGCGCTATGACGGACAATTACAGCCCGAACAACCCGACGGACGACCTGCTGGCGAGCTTCTCCGCCGCCGGTCCGACCTACGAGGGTTTCGTGAAGCCCGACGTCGTGGCGCCCGGTGGTCACATGCTGGGTCAAATGGACAAAAGTTCCTACCTGGCGAAAAACTATCCGCAAGCCCGGGCGGGTGAATCCGGCTACTACAACATTTCCGGCACGTCTCAGTCCGCGGCGGTCGTCAGCGGCGTGGTGGCGCTGATGCTGGACCACGATCCAAACCTGACGCCGGACGACGTTAAGTGTCGGCTCATGGCCAGTGCCCAGGCGGCGCGGGAACCCAACGGCGATCTGGCCTACAGCATTTTTCAGCAGGGTGCGGGCATGGTGAACGCCGCTGAAGCGGTCCTCAGCACCGAGTCCGGCTGCGCCAACGTGGGTCTTGACGTGTCAGCAGATCTTGCCGGCACCGCGCACTTCGGTGGACTGGCGCGCCAGGACGAAGACGGCAACTTCTACATCGAAGGCGTGGACGGTTACCTCTGGGCCAACGGTTATCTGTGGGCCAACGGCTATCTCTGGGCCAACAGCGAAGCGGAGGCCAACGGCTATCTGTGGGCCAACGGTTACCTCTGGGCCAACGGCTATCTGTGGGCGAACGGCTACCTGTGGGCCAATGGCTACCTCTGGGCGAACGGTCTGACGGAAGTTGCCACGGTGAACAGCTGGGTTGAGCAGGAATAAGCGCGGGCTGCGCCAGGAGAATCGTGATGAAGATGTCAGACACCGTTGTACCCTTTCCCGCGGCCCCGGCACCGGCCAACGAGTCCCTCAGCATCCAGGATGTTCAGGAAGCGCTCTGGGAAGGCCGCATGGAGCTGCACTATCAGCCCCAGTACTGTCTCAGCAGCGGCCGCACGGTGGCGGCCGAAGCGCTGGTGAGACTGCGTGATCGGGAAGACAACCTGGTTTATCCCGGCCGTTTCATCACCCAGCTTGAGGAAAGCAGCCTGATCGTGCCGTTCGGAAGAGCGGTCATCACCCAGGTCTGCGCCGATCTGGCGGCGATGAAAGATCAGCAGCTGCCGTTACCGCGGTTCCCGATCAATCTCGCTGCAAATCAGCTCAATCTCGACGATACGCTCGCAGATTTTGTGGCTGGCCAGTTGGCCGACTATGGGCTGGCGCCGGGAGACCTTGAGTTTGAGCTGACAGAGCGGCAGGGTTTTTCTGCCGCGAGCGCGGGAGCCGGCCAGCTCATTGCGCTGGCGGAACTTGGCTCCCGGATCGTGCTCGACGACTTCGGCATCGGCCATGCGCGGGCGGAAACGCTTAAGGGCCTGCCGATCAGCGCCATCAAGATTGATCGCGTTGTGCTGCGGGACTCCAGCAAGTCGGTGGCCCGCCTAGGCATGCTCGAGGGCATCCTGGTGCTCGCCTCCCGGCTCGGCCTGGAGGTGATTGTCGAAGGGATCGAGACCATCGGTCAGGAACGGCTGCTGCAGACCCTTGGCTTCCGTTGGGGGCAGGGGTTTTTCTACGCCAAGCCCATGCCTGCTGAATCGCTGCTGCGTTTCCTGGGCGATCAAATCGAGCTGCCGGCAAAGCAGAACGCCGGTTAACGCGGCGACCAGCCGGGAGCGAGGCGGCGCACCCGGCGGCCGTTCACTTACGCACTCTTACGCGGGTGCACCCACTGGGGCAGCAGCGACCAGGCATCGATCCTGGCACCGGCCTTGTAGCTGATGCCCGCCTCGTTCAGCAGCTTGAGTAGCGAACCGTCTTCAAAGGCCTGGATCACGTCGGTGCAACCGCCCAGGTGTTCCCCGGCGATAAACACCTGAGGAATGGTTGGCGATCCAACACGTTCCCCCAGCGCCTGACGGATTTTTACGCCGCGGTCGTTTTTCTGATACTCCACCGCGTCCAGACTGATCACCCGAAAGCTGATATCCAGCGACTCAAACAGTCGCCGCACGGACCAGCAGAACTCACACCAGGCCATCGCAAACATCACGACCGGCTCCGACTCAACGGTGGTTCCCAAAAACTCGGCAGCGCTTAAGTCCACCACGGCAGGTGCCGCGGGCGCCGGCGCGGGGGCAGGCGACTGGTCGAAGCGATAGCCTGGGGTTGACCGGGACAGGCGCTGCTCCTCTTCGTCCATCGACTCGTCGATGTCGGCGAACAGAGGCGTCGACAGATAACGTTCGCCCGTGTCGGGAAGCATGGCCACGATGTTGGCCCCTTCCGGCGCGGTGCGGGCAACCTCGAGCGCAGCGCGCAGCGTGGCGCCGGCCGAGGTCCCCACGAAAATCCCTTCGTGGCGCGCCAGCGCCCGGCAAACCGCCATGGAATCTTCGCCATCCACGCCGATCAGCTCATCGATCAGCTTTTCGTCGACCACTTTCTGAGTCAGGTTAGACACAAAGTCCGGGGCCCAGCCCTGCATCAGGTGTGGCCGAAACTGCGGGTGGCTGCCCAGGGGGCGACCATCAACGTCCCGCGCCTGGGGAATCCCGCTTTTCAGCATCGGCGAGTTGTCCGGCTCCGCCGCTACAATACGCGTGTTTGGGCTTAGCTTGCGCAGCGCGCGCGATACACCAAGCAGGGTGCCGCCGGTGCCAAAACCCGACACCCAGGCATGCAGCGGCCGATCGCCGAGGTCGGCCAGGATTTCCACCGCCGTCGTCCGGTAATGAACGTTGGCGTTTTCTTTGTTCTCAAACTGCCGAGGCATGAAATAGCCATGCTCCGCTGCCAGCTCCTCGGCTTTTTTGATCATGCCCGTGCCTTTCTCGGCAGCCGGCGTGAGCACCACCTTGGCGCCCAAAAAACGCAGCAGCTTGCGGCGCTCCACGCTGAAACTCTCGGCCATGGTGACCACCAGCGGGTAACCCTTGCGGGCGCAGACCATCGCCAGACCAATGCCGGTGTTGCCGCTGGTGGCCTCGATCACCGTCTGCCCTGGCTTCAGTTCGCCGGACTGCTCAGCGGCCTCGATCATGGCGAGCGCCATCCGGTCTTTGACCGAGCCCATGGGGTTAAACGACTCCACCTTGGCCCAGATGTTCACACCCGGGGGTGACAGGCGCTCCAGCTTAACCAGCGGCGTGTTGCCGATCGTGTCCAGGATGCTGTTGAAAATCATGTCTTCTTCCTCGTTTCTCTGGGGCCGCGCGCGGCAGGGTTCAGGCGGCGGCGGAGCGTTGGGTGGTTTCCGGCGCTGCGGTGCAGATGGGCCGGCCGATGGTCAGGGGCTTGCGCAGGTCCTCTTCGATCTCGAAGGCGGTAACGTCCGGCGCGGAACCCAGCGCATCTAAGAGTTTGGCGAAGAAGCTCCGACCCGCTGCCACGGCGGCAATGTCGAAGATTTCTCCGTCGCTGAGCTGGTGCACCGTCTTGAGCTTCTGTACCTGCTCGGCGGTGATGCGGGATGCATCCCGGGCGATGGCGCGGGCAAAGCGCACAATCGCCACGTCCGGCACCGGCAGCACGTCCGCCTCGCGGCCGCCCGCGATGGCCAGCACCCGGTGCTTGCCGATCAGCTCGGCCAGCTTCCTGCCGTGCGTGAGCAGGCAGGCGCTGTAGCGATGCTCGTGGGACGCAACAAAAGTGACGAGCTCAAAGCGCCGCTCGTCGACCGGCCGGCGGATCTCTGCCAGCAGGCGGCCCCAGCGCGCCATGACCTCCGGCCGATGGCTGAAGACCTTGGCGTAGTTCGGCACGTAGCCCCAGTGCTCTTCCTGGCGCTGGTACATCTCAAGCGCTGCGCCGGTAGCGGCGGCGGCCGGAATGGTCTCGATAAAAGCCATCACTCTCTCTCCTCATGGTGTTCAGGTAGTTGATCAGGTGCTCGGAAAGATCCCGCGCATCGTCTTCAATGCCGTAGATAAAGCTCGACTTGCGGCGCCGCAGCAGGGGCAAGCCCAGCGCGTAGAGGCCGGGGGCGGCGACTACGCCGCCGTCGTGCTTCAGCTGTCCTTTGCGGTCGAGCACGGGCACATCCAGCCAGTCATAGTTGGGTCTGAAACCGGTGGCCCAGATCACCGAGCGAATGTTCTGCTGGCGATAATCCAGCGTCAGCGCAGCGGCTTCGTCCACCAGCGTGGGCGGAAACGCCTCGCCGGCCGGTGCGCCGCTCGCGTCAGCAGTTTCATCAATGAGCTTAAGCAGCCGCTGCATCTTGAGGTCCGCCAGCGCGCAGACGTTGTTCAGCGAGCCGGAAAACTGAAACGCCGTATCCCGCACGCCCATCAGCCGACCGGTAATGCGGCCGCCGCGGCGACGAATGTGGTTGAGGTCCAGAATGGGCAGATCGTCAGCGCCAACCAGCTGCGGTGACGGCAGCCGCCGACCGCGGCTGAGGTCATCAATCTGGTCGTAGCGCTCGTCGTGCAGCCCCGTCTCCGTGAGCCAGTGAAAAATGTCTTTGCCCCGGTAGCGACGCGGCATGCGCACGTGCTCACCGGCGGCCAGGGTGACGTCGCGGCCGGCTTCAAGCAGCTCCCGGGCAAGCTGCAGCCCGGTGGCGGATGCCCCGACAATCAGTACGCCGCCCTTGGGCACGTCCGCGGGAGAGCGATAGTCAAAAGGTGTGAGCTGAGTGATCGCCTCCGGCAGATCGGCGGCGAGCTTCGGTACGCAGGGCCGGTTGCAGGCGCCGGTGGCCAGTACCACGGATCGGGCCTGCCAGGTGCCGCGGTTGGTCACCACGCGATAACCCTGATCTGCCGGCCTGACCTCAAGAACGTCGGTCTGGGTCTGCACCGGTGCGGCGATCTCCGCCGCGTAGTTATCCAGCGTGTCGACCAGTTCGGGAATGGCCATAAAGCCATCCGGGTCGTCCCCTGCGTAGGCTTTGCCCGGCAGGCGGGTCTGCCAGTTGGGGGTAAGCAGCCGCAGCGAGTCCCAGCGCTCCCGGCGCCAGGAGTTGGCCACCTCGCCGCGCTCCAGCACGACGTGGTCAACCCGCGCCCGGCTCAGGAAGTAGCTCATGGCCAGGCCGGCGTGACCGGCGCCAATGACTAAGACGTCAATGGCGCCGGCAGCGCGGGATGGGTAGGCCAGCAGGCTCACTGGTTTACCCGAACGTGAACGTTGGTGGGGTTCGTCAGAATGTCGAACACGGCCGAACGCTTTTGCGACTGAGCGACCAGCGCGGCAATGTCCTCCTCGGAGGCGTCTGCGTCGATCTGATAGTTCACCCGGATATTGCTGAAGCCGTTGCGCACGTCGGAATCGATGCCGAGGATGCCCTGCAGATCCATATCCGCTTCCAGCGTGGCGGTGACCGAGTTCAGTTTGATGCCCCGGTTTTCGGCGACGCTGGCGATGCCGGCGGTCAGGCAGCCGGCCAGGCCTACCAGCACCATCTCCACCGGCGTAGATCCGTTGTCTTCAGCGGCGAAGATCTCCGGGTGGTCCGTGTCATAGCGAAACTCGCGCTGATGACGCTGTTCTTCACCCAGGCCAAAAAAGCGCTCCACGCGGGATTCGGTGTGGGTGCCGTTCTTCCACTCGCAGGCGGCGCGCCAGACAAACTGGGCCGCTTCCGGGGCTTCGGTGAGGGCCTCGCGGGCGCCCAGGAGGGCCTCTACATTGACGCCGTTGGTGGTGTTAGGTGCGATATCAGTCATGGTTTTTCTCCCGTTGGGGCAGCGACATTGCTGCGTTCGGAGAGCATCCTGCCGATAGCCTTCGTGACCCACTTGACCAGCGCATGACCATTCCGTGACCAATATTTTTATCTTTCAAAAACAATAGTTTAGGGAATTGCATGGCTGGCAGTGGCGAAGCCAGAGTCGGCCCGAAATGCGGTGATCTCGCGGCCCAGGGCAGGTGCCCACCGCGGATTTCCGCTGCTCTCAGACGTTACATACGGGGCGGGCGATGAAATCTGATCACGCCGGTCCCGATCGCGGCCGGCGGTCAGGGCGGCAGCGGCGCGGTGCTATGCTGAATCCGGGTCCCGGTGGATGTCGCCGTATGAATCAGGATCGGATTGAGAGAGACGCGGCGGTTGGCGAGGTCACCGCTCTGCTGCACCGGGTAGCCGCCGAGGGGAACGGCCTGGAGGCTCTCTACGGACAGGTCTACGGCGAGCTGAGGCAGCAGGCTGCCGCCTGGCTTCGACGGTCGCCGGTGACGCTGCAGCCCACCGAACTTGTGGCTGAGATCTATCTGAAGCTCGAGGGCTCAGCGCACCAGTTTGAGAATCGCCGACACTTCTTTGGCGCCTGCGCCCAGGCGCTTCGCCAGCTGATGGCGGACCATGCGCGGCGACGCATGAGCGAAAAACGGGGCGGTGATCAGCGGAGGGTGGACTATGCGGAGTCGCAGGTCATTGGCGCGGACGGCAACACGGACATGTTCGACCTCAGTCTCGCTATTGAAGGACTGGCGCAGGAGAGTGCGCGAGCTGCCCGACTCGTAGAGCTGCGTTACTTCGCCGGCCTGAATCTCGAAGAGGCTGCTGCCGTGCTCGATATCTCAACGGCAACGGCGGGCAGGGATTGGCGCTTCGGGCGCGCCTGGCTGGTGGATTATCTCGGCCGTGTTCCGGCACCTGGCGAGGCCAACCGCAACTCCTGAGCGTCCGGTTTCAGTCGCCCGGCGCAGTGCCGGCGGCGCCGGTGAACGCTTCGTGCTGCAGCAGCCGGGCCCGCTCCTCGTCCGGTAACACGTCCGCAGTAATGAGCGTTCGAGCGCGCTCGATGCGCCCTGCGTTGAGATTGGCTTCTGCTACCAGGGCCCAGATCTGTACAAGAATGCGGCTGTCGGACTCGAGAACCTGCTTGGCACGCGCAAGCAGATCTTCCGTTGCCGCAAGCAGCGCCGGCGGATCATCGCCCCGATCAACCCGCACCATCAGCAGGTTGGCCTCCAGGCGGATGGTCTGTAAATGCAGGGGGCCGGATTGCTCCCGTCGCTGAGCGTAGGCAGTTTGGAGAATCGCAATGGCTCGATCCAGGTCGCCGCTGCCGTAAGCGATCGTTCCCTCCATTTCGCGAATGGATTGGGTCAGCGGATGAGCTGCTCCGAGCAGTGCCTCGGACCGTTGGTACAGTCCGGTGATCCGACTTGCTGCCTCCTCGCTTCTCTCCGTGTCCCCGTACATGCCCAGGAGATTGTATTCCAGGCCAATGAGCATGATTCGGTCAGATTCCGGGCCAGCGCTCAGGCCGGTAAGCGCGCGCTCAAGCAGGTCGATTCCCCGCGCCGGGTCCGTAGTGCGCAGGCTCAGCGCAAGGTTCGCTGCGATCTTCAAAGTGTCCCGATCACCGGGCCCGTAAACGTCCCGGGCCTGGGCATAGGATTCCTCAAACAGCGGTCGCGCAAGATCGGGCCGAAACTGGGCGAGATAGTGAGCCGCCAGATTTCCCCGGGCTCGCAGCGCCTCGCGGCTGTCCGCCCCGTCGGTCGCCTCGGCCAGCGCCAGCACCTCCTTAAGGGCCGCCTCGGATTCTTCAAATCGGGAGTTGTCTCGCAGGGCAATGGCTTTGCCCGCCAGGGCCCGGCGGGCAGCCTCGCTGCGGTCGCCATTGAGCGAAACCTCAAGCGTGTAGGCGGACTCCCAGAGCGTCAGTGACTGCTCCGGCTTGCCGAGATTGCGATAGATGTCGGCCAGCTCCATCGCCAGCCGCGCCCGGGTGGGGTTGGCCGGATCCAGGTTGTCGAGATTGGCGGCGGCCTGATCGACCACGTCGAATACGGTGAGAGCCTGATCGCGCTGATTCGGGTCCGCAGCGGAGAAAGCATCCCGCAGCAGTCCGATCACCTCGTTGGCGGTCGCCGCCTCGGTTTCCACCCGCCGCGCCTGGTGCAGGGACCACATGGTGGTCAGGATCGCTGCCAGCAGGACACTGGTCACGGCAGCAACGCCGGCCCGATGCCGGGAAACAAATTTGGACGCCCGGTAGCTGAGCGTGGGCGGTCTCGCATCCACGGCGCGGTCCTCAAGGAAAGCCTCCACGTCCCGGGCGAGATCGGCGGCTGATCCGTAGCGCCGTTTCGGATCCCGGGCCACTGCTTTCAGACAAATCCAGTCGAGGTCGCCGCGCAGGGCTGCCGTTTGTGTGTCGGCCGCGAGCGCTGACGGCGGCTTCGGGTCCTCGCTGTCCAGGCGCTGAAATATCCGGGAGATCGGTACCTCGCCGGGGCGAAAATCAAACGGTGTGCGGCCCGTGAGCAGCCGATAGAGCAGAACACCCAGCGCGTAGACATCAACCCGGGTATCTGCGCCGGGCTCCCCCCGCGCCTGCTCGGGGCTCATGTAGTTCACCGTACCGACGATCCGTCCGGCATTGGTTTCAAAGGTCTGCGGCCGCAGGCCGGCCGCCGCCGCCTTGGCAATGCCGAAGTCGATGATTTTCACCAGCGGTCGATCCTCGTGGGAGGTCACCAGCACGTTAGAAGGCTTGAGGTCCCGGTGAATCAAACCTCGACGATGGGCGTGGGACACGCCGGAGCACACCTGCAACACCAGCCGTAACCGGTCCGTCAGATTTAGCCCTTCCTCGTTGGCGTAGCGGTCGATGGGCTTCCCCGCAACGTGCTCCATGGCGAAGTACGCCAGCCCATCATCCGTTTCTCCGGCGGCGTAAAAGCTCGCCACGTTGGGATGAGACAGGCTCGCCAGCGCCTGGCGTTCCGCGGTAAAGCGGGCCCGCTGCTCGGGATCGAGGCCGACGTGCCAGGGCATCACCTTCAGCGCCACCTCCCGCCGCACCGGGTGCTCCTGACTGGCGAGAAAAACCTGGCCCATGCCGCCGCTTCCGAGCGCCTCGGTGATGCGGAAGGCTCCAAAGGCGCGACCCGGGGCAAGATCCATCGGCAGCGCAACGTTGGCCGGTGACGTTTCCGCCTCCGCGACGATCAGTCCCCGCAGCCGGTCCGCGAGCACCGGATCGCTGGCAGCGACTTCCTCCAGCAGCGAGTCTCTGTCCGTGGGATCGGCGTCCCAGTACGCGTCGAACAATTTGCGCAGCTCTCCGACCTGCATCACATTCGGGAAATATCTGTCCGCATTCTGATGGCCAGGAGCATAGGCCATCAGGGTAGTGGATTCCCGTGTCAGAGGGTCCAGGCCAGAACTTCGTTTTAGCCTGGCCAACGGCTTCCGTGGCGGTTGGATGATCAGAAATACGATGGCGTTACGTATGGACCTGTTACGCGAACTGCCGTCGCTCCGGCGGGCCGCGAATAACCCAAATACGGAGAACGATCATGTACTGCAGAATAATTCGAGTCCTGTTTGCGCTGGCGATCCTGCCGGTGCTGCAGGCCACTCCCCCGGAAGCATTGGCTTTGACACCATCGGCACCCACCTGGTTTGTCGTCACCCCGATTGACGGTGATCGTCAACTTGCCTACCTGCTGCCGCTGACCGACGCTGATCAAATTGCTCATGCACGGCAGTTGATCAGCGATGGGCCCGGCGCCGCCGGCGGCATCATTTCCGCCCGCATCGCCGCGGGTGCCGACGGCTACAATCGAAACATGCTGGATCCCAACCTGCCGCTGTGGTCCTGGCACGTGGAATCCGTGGAGGGATTTGGCGACTTTACGATTGAGCTTTGCGACGGCAATCCGCAGCTCGTCGAGGACGACGTGGACGGCTGGATCGCCAATACCGACAGCGCCATCTGTTTCTGGGGCTACACCGTGTCTGAGGAATTGGCCGAGGCGCCGGGTTATGGCCTCCATAAGCGATCGGAGGGTGCCTGGTTCAATCCTGATACGCCGGGGCAGGGCCTGTTTTTCGACGTGGTGGACGAAGGCCGCTCGCTGTTTGTCGGCTGGTTTACCTTTGCTATTGAGGACGATGGCACCGGCGAGCCGGCGCATCGCTGGTTGACGGCGTTCGGGCCAATCGTGGGTTCCCGAGCAGAGCTCGAGCTGACGGTGACCCGCGGCGGTGCCTTTGACTCACCCGCGCCGGTCCAGCCGTCGCCCCCCGGAAGTGTGGGAACGCTGGTCATCGAACTGGACACCTGTGATTTCGGCACTGCCCGCTATGAGTTTGTCACGGGGCTGACCGGTTCGTTTGCCATTGTTCCGGTGCAGCCGGACGCCGCGTGTTTACCTTGACCGCGGGCGCAAGCGCTTAACTGAAATCGGCGGAGCCGCCCGTCATTTGCGGCGGCTCCGCTCATAAGCTTTCAGCGCCTGCGCATAATCGGCAGCCCGCACCAGCCGGCCGTCCGGCAGCCGGCACAGGTAGTCTCCCTGGTAGGCGGTGTCCCACCGGTAGTTGTGCTTTTCCCGCAGGCCGGGAGTGATGCGAAACAGGCTGTTTACCTTCATTCCGTCAGCTTACCTGCAACAGGCCACACCCTCAGGCGCCCAGAGCGCTGAGCAGTCCGCTCAGGTCTTTGACCTGCCGCTCGCCGAGGGTGTGCGTCAGGTCCATGGACCGCTGGGTCAGGGTGGCGCTGGCATCTTTGTAGATTTCCCGCCCGGCGGGGGCGATACCCACCAGGCTCACCCGCGCATCCCGGGGTTGGGAGTGCTTTTCCACCAGGCCAATTTTTTCCATCGGGTTTAGCAGCCTCGTGACGCCGGACGGCGTCAGGCACACGCGCTCGGCGAGTTCACTGCGGGGCAGCACACCCTGGGCGGATCCGGCCAGGGCGTGCAGCACGCGGTATTCGGTAAAGCTGATGCCGTGCAGCGACAGGCTGTGATCGAGGCTTCTGCTGCTGCGGGAACTCAGCTGGTTCAGCTGCAGCACAAGCGCTGTTCGAGGATCCATGATATTTGCTCAATGTTTGAGTAATCAAACACATTACAAGTAAATCAGGGTTCGAGTCAATCCTGCGGCATGCTGCCGCAGGTGCTCCCCGCCTTCCGCGGTGTTACAACAGCGGGGGTTCACCACGGGCTGAAAGGCGTGACGGGTCGGAGCTGATGGAACACGGCGTGTACTACAGAATGGCGGCGGACCTCGTTCTGCTGGTGCACGTCCTTTTTGTCGGGTTTGTCGTGTTCGGCCTGGGGCTGATCCTGTTGGGTCGCTGGCGCGGGTGGCGCTGGGTCCGCAACCCCTGGTTTCGCCTCACGCACCTTGCCGCTATCGGTGTGGTCGTCATCCAGGCCTGGCTCGGTATTGTCTGCCCCCTTACCGTCTGGGAAATGTCGCTGCGCGACAAAGCGGGAGACGCTGTCTACACCGGCGCCTTCATCGCTCATTGGCTGGAATCTATCCTTTATTACCAGGCGCCACCCTGGGTGTTTGCGGTCGTCTACACCGCCTTTGGTGCGTTGGTTGTGCTCAGCTGGTTCTGGGTGCGGCCGCGGCGCATCGGCAGCTGACTGCGAAAATTTTCGTAGTGCCGTCACGCGGAAAATGAACGCCCGGGCGAGCTGAACGCGCTCCTGCGGCGTTCATGACTTCTGTCAATGGAGTCCGCGCCAGCTTCCGCTAGACTGTCGCTCCCAGTTTCTGACGCCACGGATCGTTACCATGAGAAAATCGCTTATCGCCGCTGCCATTGCACTCGCGGGTTCTGCTTCGGCCGCCGAGCTGGACGACGTGCTGTCCTGCAACTTTGAGACGCTCGGCGGGCTGGACAACATCCAGTCGGTCGAGTCGGCGCGCATGACCGGCACCATGACCATGGGGCCGATGCAGGCGCCTTTTAAGATTGAGTTTCAGCAGCCCAACCGCGTCCGCCTGGAATTTGAAGTGCAGGGCATGACCGCCGTGCAGGCCTACGACGGCGAAACCGGCTGGGCCATCATGCCGTTCATGGGCAAAACCACGGCGGAAGAAGTCGCGGATGACCAGCTGAAGGAAATCCAGGAGATGGCGGAGTGGGAAGGCCCGCTGGTTAACTGGCAGGAAAAGGGCCACAGCGTTGAGCTGATCGGCACCGAAGAGGTGGAGGGTACCGAAGCCTACGCGCTGAAAGTGGTTCGCGCTGGCAGCGAAGACGAAGCCACCTACTACCTGGATACCGAATACTGCCTGCCGTTCCTTTCCAAAGGCACGCGCCAGGTGCAGGGCAACGAGATGCCGTTTTCCCAGACCATCGGTGACTACAAGGAAGTCGGCGACATCGTGATGGCCCATTCCATGATCGCAAGCATCGGCGACGGTACCGCGCCGATCCAGCAGGCGATCACCATCGAAACGGCGGAGCTGAACGTTTCCGATATCAGCGCCGA
>JBCCVP010000155.1:0-13043 GCA_039195135.1 Pseudomonadota bacterium
AGTCCCGTCCACTCCGCCATATCCGCAAAGGGCGCCTCTGGCTCCCTGTGTTTTAATGGCCTTCGAAGGCCAGTATTGGAGACGCTGCCATGATGCAGGCTATCCGAGACCGCGCCAGCGGCTTCATCGCGTGGACCATCATTGGGTTGATCTGCGTGGTGCTGGTTGCTACCGGCGGGTTCGAGTACTTCAACACGTCGCCGCAGGACGCGGTGGCATCGGTTAACGGTGAAGACATCGCGCTGGCGGAGTTTAATAACAGCTTCGCCCGCCAGCGGGCTGCGATGCGTGCCCGCGCCGGCGGCCAGCTGGATCCCACACTGTTTGATCAGCCTATTTTCCGCCGTCAGCACCTGGAGGACATGATCACCCAGGAGCTGCGCATTCAGGCGGCGCGGGATTCGGGGCTGGCGATTCCGCCCTCGCGAATTCGCGACCAGATCGCCAATGATCCATCGTTTCAGGTTGCCGGTGGCTTCAGCCCGGACCAGTACGTGGCGCTGTTGGCCACCAATAACCTGTCCCCAACCCAGTACGAGGCGCAGCTGAGCGAAGATCTGCTGGTGCGGGAGCTGATTATTGGACTTAACACTTCGGCCTTCGCGCTGCCTTCGGAGACCGCCCGGGCACAGCAGCTGCAGGAGCAGCAGCGCTCGTTCCGCTACGTCGAGTTCAACGCGGCGGACTATCTGGCCGAGGTCAGCCTCACCGATGAGGAGGTGCAGGCCTACTACGACCGCAACCCCGAGGAGTTCACCACGCCGGAGCAGGTCACCATCAGCTACGTGCTGCTGGTGTCGGACTCCCTGGCCGCCGATATCGAAGTGACTGAGAGCACCCTGCAGCAGCGCTACGAGGCGCAGAAAAACCGCTTCCAGACGCCGGAGCGACGCCTCACATCGCACATCCTGCTGGAAACGGACGCCAATGCCTCCGCCGATGCGCTGCGGGAAGTGGAAACCCAGGCCGCGGAGCTGGCGGAGCGGGCTCGGGGCGGTGAAGATTTTGCGGCGCTGGCCCAGGAGTTTTCTGACGACATCGGTTCAGCGGAGCTGGGCGGTGACCTCGACTGGGTGGAAAAGGACGTCATGGTGGCGGCCTTTGAAAACGCCCTTTTTGACATGGAGGCCGGAGGGATATCGGATCCGGTGAAGACCGCTTTTGGCTTTCACGTAATCTACCTGCGGGAGATTGAGGAAAGCCGCGGCCAGACCTTTGAGGAGGCCCGGGACGAGCTCGCCACCGAATACCGGGAAACCGAAGTGGAGCGCCTGTATCTGGAGCAGCAGGATCGACTCTACGATCTGGCCTTTGAGGACTCCGGATCTCTTGACGGCGTGGCCGACGCGCTGGGCCTGACGGTGGAATCTGCCGGGCCGTTCTCCCGCACCGGCGGTGAGGGCGTAGCGGCAAATCGCCAGGTCATCGACGCGGCCTTCTCCGATCAGCTGCTGCTGGAAGGGGCGAACAGTGACCCGATCTCCCTGAGCGATACGGAAACGCTGGTGCTGCGGGTCGAGAGCTTCGACGAGGCGGCCCTGCAGCCGCTTGAGGAGGTGGCGGAAGAAGCCCGGGAGAGCCTCTCTCAGGAGCGATCCCAGGAGCTGGCGGAAGCGGCCGCTGAGTCCCTCGTTGCCGCCGCGGTCGCCGCGGGCGGCCTGGCGGAGGCGCTCGGAGAGTCGGCACCAGATGCCGAAACCGCCGAGGCAACGCCGGAGCAAGAGGAGGGCGCCGCCGCCGCGGAGCCGGACACCGATTCGCGCCTTGTCGACGCGGTTGACGTACCCCGCTTTGGCCGGCCGGGCGAGGTGAACTCGCAGCTCGCGCAGGGTGTGTTCCGCCTGCCGCGCCCCGGTGCGAGCCCCGAGCTGGCGGTGGTGCCGGTAGGGCCGGAGCAGTTTGCCGCGGTTGCTTTGTACGGTGTCAGCGACGGCCAGGAGGCCGAGGGCGCTGAGGAGCGTTACGCGTCCCGTATCACTCGCGGTCTTGTGGGGCAGGAGGTTTCCGGCCTGGATTCAGCGCTGCGGGAGTCGGCCAGCATCAACGTGCGGGAAGACCGGCTGAACGCCTTCACCAATAACTGACTTGAACAGCCGGACGCTCAGCTGTTGAGGTCCGGCATCCCCAGGATGTTGTAGCCAGAGTCGACGTAGGTAATTTCGCCGGTTACGCCCGACGCCAGATCCGAACAGAGAAAAGCCGCCACGTTGCCCACTTCCTGGGCGGTGATGGTGCGGCGCAGCGGCGCCGTCGTCTCCACGTGGTCCAGCATACGGCGGAAGTTAGAGATGCCCGCCGCCGCCAGGGTCTTGATCGGACCGGCGGAGATACCATTCACCCGAATCTGATCCGGCCCCAGGCTCTGCGCAAGGTACCTTACGCCGGCCTCCAGGCTGGCCTTGGCCAGGCCCATCACGTTGTAGTAGGGCATAGCCCGCACCGCCCCCAGGTAGGTGAGGGTGAGGATGGAGCTGGCGTGGCCACTCATCAGCGGCCGCATGCTTTTGGCCAGCCCCGCCAGGCTGTAGGCGCTGATATCGTGGGCGATGCGAAATCCTTCCCGGGTCACCGCGTCAGCGAATGTGCCCTCCAGCTGGTCCCGGGGTGCAAAGCCCACCGAGTGGATCAGAATGTCCAGCGACCCCCAGTGATCGCCGACCGCGTCCGCCACCGCGTCGATCTGGTCGTCTTCACCCACGTCGCAGGGCAGCACCAGGCCCGAGCCGGTCTGTTCAGCGATCTTGTCCACCCGCGACTTGAGCTTTTCGGTCTGGTAGGTAAACGCCAGCTGCGCGCCCTGCTGATGCATGGCCTCGGCGACTCCCCAGGCGATGGAGCGATTGCTAGCAACCCCAACAATCAGCGCTTTTTTTCCTTCCAGAAATCCCATCCTGACGCTCCTTTGATTTTCGTCTTATGGCGAGAGCGACTCGAAGATACGCGAAGCGCCACGGCTTGGAAAGCAGTACAATTGCCAGCATGCGGAGCGAGGTTTCCGGCGCCAGATGCTGAATCCAGCGGAGTCGATCGAAGAGGTCAGTTTGCCCGATGCGCTGCTGGAGGCCGAAACCCGGCTCTGCCGGTCTGTTGCCGCCAACGTGTTTGGTTATCACGCGGCGCAGATCAGCTCCCTGGCCCACGCGCCGGACTTTCTGGCCACCTCTCAGACCATCAGCACGCACCATCTGGTGAGCGGGCCGGCGGGGGATCTTTCCGGGTGCTTTCAGGCCCGCCTGTTTGCCCTGCCGCTGCAGGACCAGTCCATCTCACTGCTGGCGCTGCATCATATTCACGAACAGTTCTCCAGCCGTCGTGCCCTGTGGGCGGAAACCTACCGGGTCCTGCGTCCCGGCGGCGTTGTGGTGATCGTCGGGCTCAACCAGGGCCTGCTGCGCCGGCGCCCGGCGCACCCCCGGCTGATCCATCCGCTGGCGCCGCCGGCGATGGCGGAGCAGCTCCGGGGATTTGATTTTCGCACCCTGCTGGTGCGCCCCATCAGCGTGCGCCGCAGCCGCGTCGCCACCTGGATGGGGCGCGTGTCACGCCGGTGGAGCGGCACCTGGCTGGGCCACTTTGGCGTGTCTTTCATCCTGGTGGCGCGCAAACGCAGCGGCGAGGCGCCGATCAACCTGCGGCCGTCGCCGCTGGGGCGGCTGAAGGCGTCTACGGCCCGCCTGGGCAATGTCCAGGGCAGAAATCAGGTTTGAACCCATGACCGTTGAGATCTACACGGACGGTGCCTGCAGCGGCAATCCCGGCCCCGGCGGCTGGGGCGCGGTGCTCACGTATCGCTCGAAAAAGAAAACGCTCAGCGGCGGCGCTCGGGAGACCACCAACAATCGCATGGAGATGCAGGCGGTGATCGAGGCCCTGTCCGCGCTGAAGCGGCGCTGTGAGGTGGATCTGTACACCGACTCCACGTACGTGCGGGACGGCGTGACCAAATGGATGGCGCGCTGGAAAACCAATGGCTGGCAAACCTCCGCCAAAAAGGCGGTGAAGAACCAGGATCTGTGGCAGGCCCTGGACCAGGCGCTGGCGCGGCACAAGGTCAACTGGCACTGGGTTAAGGGCCACAGCGGCAATCCCGGCAACGAGCTTGCTGATCAGCTGGCGCGGGACGCGGTCCCGGGGCGATCCAGCTGATGCGGCAGGTTGTGCTGGATACCGAAACCACGGGGCTGGAGCCCTCCCAGGGCCATCGCGTGATCGAGATCGGCGCCATCGAACTGATCGATCGGCGACCAACCGGCGAGCGCTATCACCAGTACATCAACCCGGATCGGGAGGTGGAGCAGGGAGCGCTGGAGGTGCACGGGATTGATGACCAGTTTCTGCGCGGCAAACCCCGTTTTGCGGAGATCTCCGACGGCTTCCTCGCGTTTGTGCGGGGCGCCGAGCTCATCATCCACAACGCGCCGTTTGACCTCGGCTTCCTGAACTGGGAGCTCTCCCTGATGAATGCGCCCCAGCCGGTGCTGGAGGAGCAGTGCGCGGTGCTGGACACGCTGGAGCTGGCCCGGGAGATGCATCCGGGCATGCGCAACTCCCTGGACGCGCTGTGCCGCCGCTACGACGTGGATAACAGCCGGCGAGATCTGCACGGCGCGCTGCTGGATGCGGGGATCCTTGCTGAGGTCTACCTGCGCATGACCGGTGGGCAGACCAGCCTGGCGCTGGAGCTGAATTCGGCGGCTGCTGCGGGCGGTGCCAGTGTGGGTGTGGATGTGGGCCTGGAACGGCCACCGGTCCGCGTGCTGCGGGCCGCTCCCGCAGAGCTTGAGGCGCACAGCGAGCGGCTGGATCAGCTGGAAGCCAAGCTCGGGGAGCCGAGCGTGTGGCGCCGCTGCGATGCAGCGGCGGTGGAGCCGGTGGCTGCTACCGGCGTGGTCAGCCCGTAACCGGAACGCCGTCGAAGTAGCGGGCGTTAAACCAAAGCTGCACGTAGATGCTGGCCACATAGCCCACAGCGATTACCGGTGTCCACTTGAGGTGTCCAAAGAAGGTGTAGGCGCCGCGTGCCTGACCCATCAGCGCGACACCGGCAGCGGAGCCGATTGACAGCATGCTGCCGCCGACCCCGGCGGTGAGCGTTACCAGCAGCCACTGGCCCATATCCATCGCGGGCTGCATCTGCAGCACTGCCACCATCACCGGAATATTGTCAACGATGGCCGACAGCACGCCGACGAGCGAGTTGGCAAGCGTGGGACCGAGATCTCCGTACATGAACTGCGACGCCATGTTCAGGTAGCCGATAAAGCCGAGGCCGCCAACGCACATGATCACCCCAAAGAAAAACAGCAGCGTGTCCCACTCGGCGCGCGCGACGTTGCGGAAGCTGTCGAAGGCTGACACGTCGCCGGGCCGTCCCTCGGAAAACTCCAGCTCCTTGTGGTGCGTCCGCTTGAGGTAGTAGCCGAAAAACTTGAGGTAGGCCAGACCCGTCATCATGCCCAGGAACGGCGGCAGGTGGAGGAAGTTGTGGAAGCTGACCGCGGTGGCGATGGTGCAGATAAACAAGAACATGATGCGCTTGGCACCGCGCTTCATGGAAATGGATCCACCGCTTACCTCCGGCACCACGTCCGGGATGGCAAAGTGCATGGCCGCCGCGGGGATAACGTAATTCACCACGGAGGGCACAAACAGGGCAAAGAAGGTCGCAAAGTCCACCAGTCCGGCCTGCCAGACCATCAGTGTTGTGATGTCGCCAAACGGGCTGAAGGCGCCACCGGCGTTGGCGGCAACGACGATGTTGACGCAGCTGATAGCGACAAAGCGCGGGTTGTCCCGGCCCACCGCCATCACCACCGCGCACATCACGAGGGCGGTGGTGAGGTTGTCGATAATCGGCGAGAGGAAAAAGCTGAGCACGCCGGTGATCCAGAACAGCTTGCGGTAGCTGAATCCACGGCTGACGAGCCAGGAGCGCAGGGCCTCGAAGATGTTGCGCTCGCTCATGGCGTTGACGTAGGTCATGGCCGCCAGCAGAAACAAGAAAAGTTCTGCAAATTCAATCAGAAAGGTGCGTACCGCGTGTTCCGCGTCGTGGGTGAAGCCGTTGGCGGAGTATTCCACCGCGATAATCGCCCAAATGATTCCCGCCGCAAGCATCACCGGCTTGGACTTTCGCAGGTGGGTAAATTCCTCCGCGATCACCAGCGAGTAGGCGGCGACAAAGATTCCCAGTGCAGCAAAACCCACCCAGTGGGCCGTGAGGTCCATTTGCCCCACCGCGGCGCCAAAGGCTAAAGACGGCAGTGTCAGTGAGAGGATGACCAGCAGAATTCGTTGATGTGTAGACACGAGAAGTCCTGTTTTGTCGTCGGGCGCAGCTTGCTTTTTCAGCTTTGATTGTCGTCAATCCAGGCTGGGGACTTGAGCAGGTGCTGCCGGGTGCTGCTCACAGCCGTGGTCACGCGCCGGGAGTTTACCCGAAAAGCGGGCAATCGGCGAAAGACGGTGGCATACTCCAACCGAGCGACGCGGCCGGGTCCTGAGGTCATGGATCAGACCCAACTGCTCGCGGTCTCGGCATACTCAATGCGAACGGAACGACGCGGCGACTCCGCCGGCGCTATCGACCAGATTTGGAGCCTGTTTTAAGTGGAAATCCCCGGCTACGACATCCAGCGCGAACTCGGTTCGGGTGGCATGGCGACGGTTTACCTGGCGATTCAGGAAAACCTGCACCGGGAAGTGGCGCTGAAGGTCATGACCCCGGGGCTGGCCGTCGACGAAACCTACTGCCAGCGTTTTCTGAAAGAGGGACGCATCGCCGCGCAGCTGAACCATCTGAATCTGCTCACCGTGTATGACATCGGCGTGCACGACAACCATTACTACATGGCCAGCGAGTACCTGCCCGGCGGCACCGCCCGGGATCGGATGGTGGAGGGAATGTCCGAGGCGGACATCGTGCATATCATCACCGATATTTCCCAGGGCCTGCAGTTCGCCCATTCGAAAGGGTTTGTCCACCGGGACGTGAAACCGGGCAACCTGCTCTTTCGGGCCAACGGCGACTGTGTGCTGGGGGACTTCGGCATTGCCAAAGCGGTCGATTCCAATACCGGCGCCACCAAGCTGGGCACCTCCATCGGTACGCCTCACTATATGAGCCCGGAGCAGGCGAAGGGCGAAAAGGTGGATCACCGCACCGACCTCTACAGCCTGGGGGTGGTGTTCTACGAGATGCTGGTGGGCAAACCCCCGTTTGACGCGGACGATCCGTTCTCCGTGGCGCTGATGCAGATCAACGAGCCCTGTCCGCCGCTGCCGTCGGAGCATGGTCACTTTCAGCCTTTGATCGACCGGTTGATGGCGAAAGACCGGGAAGATCGCTACGGCCAGGCGGACGATTTTCTGGATGATCTCGAGGGCGTTACGGGAGAGGTCGCGCCAAGCCGCAAAACCACCCGGCGGCGGGTAACCTCAAGCAAGGACACGGGCGCGGTGTCGCGACCGGGGTCCGAACCGGCCACCCGCCGGGGCAGTCCGCCGGCGGCGAAACGATCGCTGGTGCCGCTGGCGATCGGCCTGACCGCTGCGATTGCGCTGGCGATTGGCGGTGTCGTCGGCTGGCGGGCCATGACCAGCCCCGATGGCAGCGACACCGTTGCCGGGGAAAGCGGCGGCAGCAGCGACGCAAGCGGCAGTGCGGCGGACGCGCGGCCGGTGCGGGAGCAGGGTGAACGCTTCACCCGCATGATGAATGAAGCCACTGCGCTCGCTGCCGCCGGGTCATTTCTCTGTCCAAGCGGCGACAGCGCCCTGGACCGCTACCGGGCCATTCTTGCCGAGGACCCGGACAACGACGATGCGCGACTTGGCCTGCGGGAGCTGGCCAATCAGATCGAGTCGGCGGCGGAGACCGAATGGGTCAAAGGTGAGCTGCAAAGCGCCTACACGCTGCTGCGGCAGGCCTCAGCGCAGTTTCCCGGCGATCAGGGTATTGAATACCTGCTCAACGAAATTGAAAGCCAGGGCCACGAGCTGGCTGATCCGCTGGCGGGCTCGGCGGATGGCTGCGGCGGGGTGGTCGCCGGTGGTACCCCGGCGGACAGCGATGCCGGGGAGGTCGCTGCCGGAGGGCGCGACGCGGTGGCCGAAGGCACCAGCGGCGGCGCCGATATGACGCCGGTTCCGGTGGTGCTGACCGGTGCCCAGGAGGCGGAAATCGCCGGGTTGCTGGGTGAGGCGGACCGCTTTTTCGACGCCAATATCTTTTCCCATCCGCCCGGCGAGAATGCCATGGATAAGTATCTCGCGGTGAAGCGCATCGACCCGCTGAACCAGCGCGCCACCGAGCGGCTGGCGAGGATCGCCGGCCTGTGGCTGCGGGCTGCGGAGGTGCGCATCAGCCGGGGCGAGTGGGACAAGGCCCGCGCCATGATCGACCGGGGGCTTCAGGCGGAACCGGACAATTCGCAGCTCAAGGCGCTGCAGGATCAGGTCGACGCAAACAGCTCTCCCTGACCGTTACCGGGTGTCTCAAAACGGATGGTGAGTTAGGTTCCGGCGCGGCCGGAGGCGCGTTGCGTCAGTGTTCCGGGCCCACCAGGATGACCGTCACGTTGTCCGAGCCACCATGATCCAGCGCCGCCAGAATCAGGTGGTCCACACTTTCCTGGGGGTCCAGATTTCGCGACAGGATGTGAGCGATGTACTCATCGTCCACCTCTTCCGTCAGGCCGTCGCTGCAAAGCAGTAGCTTTTCGCCCCCCTTGAGTGTGCCGGACACCGTGTCGACCCGCAGGGAGCCGGGCTCGGTAACGCCCAGCGCCTGGGTGACCACGTTGCGGTGCGGGTGGGTCTTGGCCTGTTCCGGGCTGATCGCGCCCTGATCCACCAGCTCCTGGACGTAGGAGTGATCGCTCGTGAGCTGCTTCAGGTGACCGTTCCAGTGATAGACCCGGCTGTCCCCCACCCAGGCCACTTCAAAGGTGTTGTTACTGATGTGGGTGGCCACCAGCGTGGTCCCCATAGGCATGGCGCTTTGCCGTGCCTTCGACTGATCCACGATGCGCTGTGCGGCGGTGGCGATGGATTCACTCAGGCTATGGCCTTCCGCCACTTCCGCAACGACGGTATCCCGGGCAATGGCGCTGGCTACCTCGCCCAGGTCATGCCCGCCCATGCCGTCGGCGACCAGCCACAGGCCCAGCTCCGGCTCGGCGCTATAGGTATCCTCGTTGTGTTCCCGGCGGAGCCCAACGTGGGTTCCGTGCCCAAACTCAATCATCTGCGACCCCGCGATTCATCCGCGTTGTCAAACTTACAGAACGAACGAGCGATTGCGGTTCGGCAACCATTGGCTGTTGGAGTCCCCTTAACATATCCCCGTATGCTGTCCGTCATCATAACATCGCGCGGCGGCAGAGCCGCTGAGATAATTCCCCGTCTGATGACCCCCCGGCGGGATCATAGCACCTGCGACTGCGGCCCTGAAGGCCGGGAAACGGAAGGACCTGGCGGGAGAGGAGCCGGCCCGGGATGTTGCTGCTGATCAGGGCGCGATCTGCGGCGCGTTGGCTGCAGCGGCCTGGCTCATGGCCCAGTTCAGAATGTCGTAGTAGCTCTGAATGTTGCGCACATAGGCCGCTGCTTCCCGACCCCGGGAATACCCAAATCGCGTGGTGCGGTACCACTCCGGCTGGTTGAGTTTTGGCAGATGCTGCGCCACCTCATCCCAGCGATCAGGATCCGCACCGGCCCGCTGCGTAAGAATGCGAGCGTCTTCCAGGTGTGAAAACCCGATGTTATAGGCCGCGAGCGCCAGCCAGGTACGGTCTGGCTGTCGGATTCGGCGCGGGATCTTATTGGTGACCCGGGCCAGGTAGCGGGCGCCGCCCATGATGCTCTGGGCGGCATCCTCCCGCTCCGTGACGCCCATCATCTTTGCCGTGGCCCGGGTGAGCATCATCACGCCGCGCACGCCGGTGGGCGAAACCGCCTCCGGCTGCCAGTGGGACTCGGCATAGCCAATGGCGGCAAGCAGACGCCAATCGATGTCGGTGACTTCCCCGGCGGCCTGGAAGAAAGGTTTGAGCTCCGGCAGGCGACTGCGGATATGACGCAGAAAATAGTGGCTGTTGGTGCGGTCGTAGTACGCGATGTGGGCGTGATAGCGATCCTTGATCTCCGCAAGCTCGCCGCTGGTTGCCACGTCGGCAATGAAGGCGTTGGCGGCGCTGATCAGGGAACGGTCGCGATCCCGGGGGAAGGCCCAGGCCACGGGCTGGGTGTCGGTCAGGGCAAAGGCTCGCCGCAGCTGCGGGAAGAACCGCTGCTGGATATCCAGCACCGTGGAGTCAGCGACGGTCAGGTCCAGGCTGGCGCTGGTCACGGCGGCGAACAGGCTTTCGATGTCGCTGGTCTGGCTGCGCCACTTCAGCATAGGCAGCGATTCGTTCAGTCGCTGCAGCGTTTCGGCGTAGCTGGAATCGGCCACCACCGTGATCTCCCGACCCACCAGATCGGCCGGGCTCCGCGGTTTTTTCTGTCCCGCTTTGTAAACCACAAACTGGGTCGTCTGCTGATAGGGTTCGCTGAACGCCACGCGACTTTCCCGGGCGGCGGTGGCGGTGATGTTGGCGGCGGCCAGATCGGTTGTCCCGTCAGCCACCGCGGCCAACACGTCGGCGAAGCGCGGCACGACGACCATTTCCAGTTCCACCCCGAGCGTCCGCGCAAAAGCCGACGCAAGGTCAAACTCCAGCCCCTGGTCCTGTTCCTGCACGTTGTAGAAGGTCACCGGGCTGTTGACGGTGGCTACCCGAAGCGTGCCCCGTTCAAGTACCTCGGCAAGCTGCGGCACCGGCGGGGGTGGGGGCGGTCGGGTAAGCAGGAAGCCGAGCAGGGCGGCGCCGAGAATAAGAAACGTGCCGGACCACAGGCCCTCAGAACGGGAAAATTTACCCTTTTTTGGGAAATCTGCCGAAGCCATGACGTTCAATCTAGCCCAATTCACCCTATCATCGAACCACCATCGGTCATCCTTTAACGACAGTTTTTACGGTTGAGGAAGGTCAGGCACGGATTTAAAATGGCAGGCCTCACGTTTGGTCGCCAATATCCGGTTCCATGAATTTGTTTCATTTTTGTCGGTGTCCCGAGGGCACGGAGCAAGGCGCGGCCACTATTCCCAAAGGTTTTTCAGCCCAACCGGCAAAGGTCTCCCGGGCGGTCGGCCCCTAGTTCTATGGCGTCTTCTCAGTTGGGTTTCGGCGGTTTCCTTGCCCGCTGGGTGGCAGCACTTCTGCTTGCCGGTCTGATTTTCAATCCAACGGGCTGGTCCTATGTGCACTGGGTGCAGAGCGAGTGGTCGGAGCAGATGCCGCTCAAACTGCTTGCGGGGGTGGTGCTTCTGATTGCGCTGGTGATCTTCGTTCGCGCCACCTGGCGCAGTATCGGCGCACTGGGCATCGTGCTGGTCACCGCCCTCGTTGCTACCCTGGTGTGGTTGCTGGTTGATCTGGGCTGGCTCAAGCTCGAAGGGAGTGAGGTGGTGACCTGGGTTGCTCTCGTGCTGATTTCGACGGTGCTGGCCGTCGGGATGTCCTGGTCCCACGTGCGGCGGCGCCTTACGGGTCAGATCGACGGTGATGACGTAGGAGACTGAGATGGCGGGCTCAACCATGGCCGACCAGCTGCGTTCGCTGGGCCTGGCCAAAGAAAAGAAAAAGCCGGCGAAGCGGCGCAAAAAGAAGCGACCTGCAAAATCCCCCGACGGCGATATTTCGCTGGCCAGCGCCTACGCCGCCCGAGCCCGAGACGAGAAATCAGAAAAAGAACGCACTGCGCGAGAAAAACGCGAGCGGCAGGCGCTGCAGCGGGAGCAGAATCTTAAGCTCGAGAAACTGCTGAAGCCGGTCAGTCAAAACAAAGCCGACGCAGAGGAACACCGGTTTTTCGAATTTGCCGGGAAAATCCGCAAGGTGTTTGTTACTCCGGAGCAGCAGGAGCAGCTCAACCGCGGCGAGCTTGGCATTGTGGCGCTGCGCGGCGGCTACCACCTGGTGGAACCGGACGTTGTGAAAAACGCCGCAGCGATCAGGGCCGACAGCGTGGCGCTGGATCCGGCGCAGGCGAACGAAGCCGCCGACCCATCCCCGAAAGCCTGACCAGATCGGAGCTCCAACCTAGGCGGAGCACTCAGCTCCCCTCGATCCACTGAGACTCGTGGCTCCGGGCCCTTGCCTTGAGTCTGCCCGCTTGGAGGCCTATGCTTTTGGGCACATCAACAACTTTCTGGCGGGGAATTCATGGCATCTCCGGAACAACAGCTTCAGACCATGATCAACAATCTGAAGGACCGGACCGGTAAGGATCTGGACACTTGGCTTGCGGCGGTGAAAAAGGCCGGCCTCGCCAAGCACGGAGAAATTGTCAAATTTCTCAAGTCCGATCACGACGTCACGCACGGATTTGCCAACCTGATCGCCTCTGAATTTCTCAAAACCGGGGTTTCGGCCAAAGCGCCGGAAGAACTGGTGGAATCCCAGTACGCCGGCCCCAAGTCCGCCCTGCGGCCCATCTACGACACGCTGATCGGCGTAGTGGAACGCTTCGGTGATGACGTGGAGGTGTCGCCCAAAAAGAGCTACGTGAGCCTGCGGCGGAGCAAGCAGTTCGCGATTATTCAGCCGTCGACGGCTTCCCGCCTTGATGTCGGGATTAGCCTCAAGGACGCCGATTCCACCGATCGCCTGGAGTCATCCGGGAGCTTCAATGCGATGGTGAGCCATCGCGTTCGCGTTGAAGATGCGATTGAGATTGATTCTGAGCTGAAGGACTGGTTGAAACAGGCCTACGATCAGGCCTGAAAACATCGGAAAATCGGTCACTTAGCTCTGGTAATTGAAGTTTTTTGTGTGCCTGCGCAACACCCGGTAACCGGGCGTAACTTTTGTAATATTTCTTCAAATATTGTAAACTGCTGAATTCACTGACTTTATCTGGAGAAGCGTCATTTCCGAGCAACAAGAAGTCATCATTCACCGCCAGCACGGCATCGGTCGCATGGCTCCCCTCAAGCG